>JAIOQA010000346.1 GCA_021413675.1 Deltaproteobacteria bacterium
CGAGCGCGGCGGCGGCGGCGGCGGCCCCGGGTCGGGCTCGGACACGTCGGTGCGGTCCGCGGCATCGGGCATCGCGATCGCAGGCGCGCCAGCGTCTGGCGGTACCACCGGCGGCGGTGCGTCCGGCTCGCGGACCGGCGGCGCGACGGTCAGGGTCACGCGCGCGGCGGGGGCGGCGACGTCGATCGTGGAGGTCGCGGCGGGGACGCCGTCGGCCAGCGCGGTGAACGTGTGCCGGCCCGGCGGCAGCCAGATCAGGCCGAGGTCGCGCACCGTGTACGCATCGACGGTGACGAGCGTGCCCGCTGGCGAGACCACGAGCGTGACCGGCACGTAGTGTCCGGCGCGCAGGGCGTTGGCGAGATCGCGCGCGAGATCGCCGGCGCACCAGTCGGGCGCCGCGGGCCCGCGCAGGCGGCTGAGATCCCACGCGAGCTGGGCGCCGGTCGGCTCGCCCGCGCGCAGGTAGGCGAGGGCGAGGTTGCAGTCGAGGAGCGCCGCCGGCTGGTCCTGCACCAGCGCCTCGAGGAACGCGGCGGCGTCGCGGAAGCGCTTCTTGCGAGCCAGCTGCTGGGCGCGCGCGAGCTCGGGCGCGCCGCGGGCGACCGCGCCATCGGCCTCGGGCGCCGGCGAGAACACCATCGAGGTCGCGGTGCGTTCGGCGCGCGCGAGGCTGGTCGCGGCGCCGTTGAGCGAGGCGATCGCGATCGCGGAGGTCGAGCGGTCACTTCCGCGCACGATCTCCCACCTCGTCGTGCAGCGACAACCCGACGGCATCGCGCTCGTCGATTCGCTGATCGTCCCCCACCGGGATCGAGCCTACCCGCAAGACTTGCACCGCAGCAAGACGCTCGGCGGCCGCGGCGGGTTCACGCGCGTCAGGCGAGGTGCAGATTCCGCACGTCGGTGCCGTCTTCAGGCGGTGGCGGGAGTCTCTTCGGCCTCGATCGCGGCCTCGCCCTCGCGGTAGGTCGGGTACTTCAGCGTGACGCCGAGCTCGGCCTTCATGCGGGCGTTGCGGATGCGCCGGTTGCGGTGCGCCACGCGCGGCTTGCCGGGCGCCAGCGCCGGGCGCGTCCCGGGCATCTCGACGCCCATCCGGTTCGCCAGCCAGGTCGCGTACTCGATCTGGGTCGTGGGCTCGTCGTCGGCGACGAGGTAGCGCGAGCCGTGCGCGCCCGTGGTCTCGGCCGCGAAGATCACCTGGACCACGTCGTCGACGTGGATGCGCGAGATCGCGTGCTGCCCGTCGTCGAGCAGCTTGTAGTCGCCCTTGCGCAGGCGCGCGCGCACGCCGCGGCCCGGCCCGTACACCGGCGCGAGCCGGAGCGTCACGGTGCGAACATCGAAGGTCGAGGACTCGATCGCGCCCTCGTTGGCGCGCGCCGCGCTCATCGGCGCGTCGTCGAGCACGATCGGCGTGTCGTCGTCGATCCACACGTCATCGTCGGGCGAGTCGCCGTACAGCCCCGAGGAGCTGAGGTAGATGAAGCAGCCGATGCCCGCGCCGGCGGCGGCCTGCAGCGTGCGGCGCACGGTGTCGCCGGGCGGCGGGCCCTGCAGCGGCGGGATCGAGTAGACCAGCGTGCCGCCGCGCATGCTCGCGAGCGCGGCGTTGAGCAGCTTGGGCTGCTCGGCGTCGAGGTACTTCACCTCGATGCCCTCGCTGGCGAGCGGCGCCATGCGACCGGTACCGCGCGCGCACGCGCGGACCTGGCGGCCGGCGGCGACCGCTGTGCGCGCGAGGCGCGTGCCGATGTAGCCACAGCCCAGGATGACGAGTGGGGTCACCGGGCGAGTGTACCGCCGTCCGAGGTCATTCTCGGCAGCGCGCACACAGGACGTCGTCACCGGGCAAGCTACCCGGGACCGCGCTCCAGCACTGGCGGCAGAGCCCCGCTTCGCGCGCCTTCGCCGGACGCGCGCTGTCGCCGCGGAACGGGCCGCCGGGCCCATGGGCGGCGACCGCTGGCGGCGCCTCCGCCTCGCGGATCGCGGTCTCGATGCGCGCCGTCAGGGCCGCGCGATCGGCGCCTTGCTCGACCAGTACGTCCATCAGGACGCCGAGGATGGTCTGGACCCGACCGAGGTCGCGCCGCGCGGCGTTCTGGAGCGCGCGCAGATCATCGCGAAGCGCCTCGTTGGTGGCCGCCAGGACCCGATCGGTGCCGTCGAGTTGCTCGAGTTGTTCGCGGTGCGCCGCCTGCTGGGCGAGCACGGCGTACTCGGAATAGAACAGCGACTTCCAGAAGGTCGACATCGCTCGATGCTGATGAAGGTGGCGCCGCGGCGCAACGCGCGGGCGCGATCGCGGCGCCGAAAACGCGAAACGCCGCGCGAGGCGGCGTTTCGTGCGCGAGCTTCGAGGCGCGCTTACGGCGTGCGGGTCTCGAGGCTGTCGACCGCGTGCACCGGCGGCGCGTTGCCGGCGAGCAGGTGCTTGATCGCGCCCAGCACCAGGCGCTGGCGGGCGAGCAGGGCCTTGCCCTCGAACGCCGTCGAGGTGACGGCGATCCGGTAGTGGCCGCCACCGCCGGCGACCTCGACCACGGCGTCGGGCATCACGGCGCGCACGCCAGCGATGATCGCGTCGTCGATCGATCCGACGAAGTCAGTGGCGTGGTCGCTCATCAGGCCTGCGCCGCCGCGGACGAACCGCGCTTCTTGCTGGCCTTGCCGTTGGACGCGGCGTGCACGCCGTTGCCCGAGTGCGCGGCGTCCTTGAGCGCGTCGATCTTGGGCGTCTTCTCCCAGGTGAAGTCCGCGTCCTCGCGGCCGAAGTGGCCGTAGCTCGCGGTCTTGCGGTAGATCGGGCGGCGCAGGTCGAGCTCCTGGATCAGCATGCCCGGGCGCGCGTCGAACACGCGCGACACGGCGGCCGAGAGCTTGTCGTCGGAGACGACGCCGGTGCCGAAGGTCGAGACCAGCATCGAGACCGGGTGCGCCACGCCGATGGCGTAGGCGAACTGGACCTCGCAGCGCTTGGCCAGGCCGGCGGCGACCACGTGCTTGGCGATCCAGCGCGCGTAGTACGCGGCCGAGCGATCGACCTTCGACGGGTCCTTGCCCGAGAACGCGCCGCCGCCGTGGCGGGCCATGCCGCCGTAGGTGTCGACGATGATCTTGCGACCGGTGAGGCCGCTGTCGCCCTGCGGGCCACCGACCACGAACCGACCCGTCGGGTTGATGTGGAACTTGGTCTTCGCCGTGAGCAGGTGCTTCGGGACGATCGGCTTGATGACCAGCTCGTGGATCGCCTCGTGGATCTGCTTGGTGCTGACCTCGGGCGAGTGCTGCGTCGACACGACGATCGCGTCGATCGCGACCGGGATGTCGTTGTCGTAGCGCACCGACACCTGGGTCTTGCCGTCGGGGCGGAGGAAGTCGACCTTCTTCTTCTTGCGGACCTGCGCGAGCTGGTACGCGAGCTTGTGGGCCAGCTGGATCGGCAGCGGCATCAGCTCCTTGGTCTCGTCCGACGCGTAGCCGAACATGAGGCCCTGGTCGCCGGCGCCCTGCTTCGACGGATCGCCGCGGTCGACGCCGCGGGCGATGTCGGGCGACTGCTGCTCGAGCGCGACCATGACGCCGCAGGTCTGCCAGTCGAAGCCCATCGTCGACGCGTCGTAGCCGATCTCCTTGACCGTCTTGCGGACGATCGAGGGGATGTCGACGTACGTCGAGGTCGTGATCTCACCACCGACGAGCACGAAGCCGGTCTTGGTGAAGGTCTCGCACGCGACGCGGCAGTGCGGGTCGGCGCCGATGATGGCGTCGAGCACGGCGTCGGAGACCTGGTCGCACACCTTGTCGGGGTGGCCTTCGGTGACGGATTCGCTGGTGAAGAGATGGCTGGCCATTCGGCGGGGACTATATCGATGGACTTCGACGTGTCAACGACAGACCCCGCCCCGGCCGTGTACGATACCGGTGATGTCGCGCTGGGTCGGGTTAGCCATCGCCGCCGTCCTGGGCGTCACCGCCTGCGGTGGGCACCCGCCGCCGCCGCCCCGCGGCGTGGTCGAGGCCGACCTCGGCGCGTGGAAGTTCCGGCGGTTCCAGCCGCTGCTCGACGTCGAGGTCTACGTCGCCAACAACAAGGCCGAGGCGTTCACGGCCTCGTACGTGAGCGATCGCGCCGAGCGCGAGCGCCCGGGCCGGCTGGTCGATGAAGATATCGTGAACGTGTTCGTGACCCGCTACGAGAAGCCCGATGGCGTGCTGCGCGAGATGGTGCGGTTCGCGCGCCGGCTGGCGCAGGAGGCGGGCTACGTCGTCGACGAGACCAAGATCGGCGGCGAGCGCGTGGTCACGATCTCGGGCCACGGCGAGTGGTGGGCGCTGTGGGCGGCGCCCAAGCACGTGGTCAAGATCGGCGGCCGCGGGCGGACCAACGTCCCCGGCGATCTGGTGAAGACCTACGGCAAGCGCTACCCGTCGCAGCTGCCGGGCGGTGTGCTCGAGGGGCCGCTGCCGGCGGGGCCGGACGACAAGAAGGTCGATCCCAACGCGCCCTACGATCCCGACAACCCGACGCCGGACTGGAAGGGGTACGACCCGAAGAACCCGACGCCGACGCCGGGCAAGGACCCGAAATGAACCGGCCCGTGGTGCTCGCGCTCGGGCTGGCGCTCGGCGGCTGCAACGCGATCCTCGGGCTGTCGCCGACCACGGAGATCGACGCCGGGCCGGTCGGCGGCATCGACGCGGCCGCGGACGCGGGGACGATCGACGCCGGGCTCTGCACCTCGCGCTTCGACGAGGACAGCGACGGCGTCGCGAACGACTGCGACAACTGCCCGACGGTCGTCAACGCGGACCAGGCCGACCGCGACGAGAACAACCAGGGCGATGGCGTGGGCAACGCGTGCGACCCGCACCCGCTGGTGCGCGGCGACGCGATCACGCTGTTCCACGGCTTTGACGACGGCGGCGAGGTCGCGGACTGGACGACGGTCGGGACGTGGACGGTGCTCGACGGCGACTACGCGATGTCGACCAGCGGCCTCACCGCGGTGGGCGCGCTCGCCCCGGGCGTGCACGTCGGCGGTCGCGTGGTCACGACCGCGGTGCTGACGCAGGCGACCGACATGCGCACGCAGTACGTGGGGCTGGTCATCGCCGGTGACGGCGGGACGGTGCCGCACGGCTACACCTGCACGCTCGTGCTCGAGAGCGGCAAGGCCGTGCTCAACATCAACCGCGTCGATGCCGGCTTCGTGACCGCGATCGCGAAGAGCGACGTCGGGGCGACCTTCGACGGCGTCCACACGCTCGCGTTCGACCACCGCCCGGCGACCGGCATCCTGAGCTGCACGCTCGACAACGACATCACCATCGAGGTCGGCGACAACAACTACGCCACCGGCCGCGTGGGCTTCACCCTGAACGGCGCGACCGCGTTCTTCCGCAACATCGTCTTCTACGAGTAGCCGCGCGCGTCACGCGATGACGAACGAGGTCGCGCGGCGCGGCGAGCCGTGCCACGCGAACCAGCGGGCGTCGTCGATGTAGCTCCGCGCCGCGCAGGCCGGGCAGGCGGCGATGCGCGGGGTCGTGCGCGCGAGCGGGATCGCGGCGCCGCAGGCGGCGCAGGGCGCGTCGAGCGGCGCGCCCGGGATCGGCGCGGTCGGGGCATCGATGACGAGCCGCGCCGCGCGGGTGATCGCGCGCGCCGCGACATCGGCGGCGCGGACGGTGGCGACGCGGCCGCACGCGCAGGCGAGGGGACCGGGTGCGTCGGGGACCGGGAGGGTCGCGCCGCACGGGCAGGTCGGCGCGGCGACGACGCGGGTGCGCCGGCGCGAGAAGAAGCGCTCGCCGAAGTCGTTGGTGAGGTCGTCGTCGGGGTGCGGCTCCTTGCGGCGCTTGCGCGCGTCGTCCGCGAAGAAGTAGTCCCAGTCGTCGGCGGCGAGCGCGATCACGGTGGCGCAGTGCGCGCACGTCGCGGCGTCGGCGATGCGATCGACGTGGACCGGGCGCGCGCACCCCGGGCAATCGACGGTGAGCTCGAGGGCGAGGATCATCGTCGGCGCGCCGGACGCGGTGTCGGCGTTCTCGGCGGCGAACTCGAGCGCGTAGGCGACGGCGGCGGCCGCGTTGGCGGCGTCGGTCTCGGGGTCGAACTCGGGGCCAGCGTCGTCGTCTTCGTCGCCATCCTCGGCCGCGTCGTCGTCGTCGTCGTCGGCGTCGGCGGCGTCGGCGTCGGCGTCGGCGTCGGCCGGCACGCTCATCTTCGCCGGCCACGCCAGGCCCTCCCAGCCGCCCTCGCCCCGCGCCAGCGCGCGGACCTCGGCGATCGCCTCCTCGTCCATCGCCTGCATCGCGAACCCCGCCGACAGGATCAGCATCTCCGCCAGATCCGCCCACGACCGGTGCTGCTTCGCCGCCGCGGCGATCAGCGCCGGGCCTGCCAGCGTCAAGCCATCGTCCCGCGTCACCAGCCCGGCCGCGAACACCCAGCCGGCGATCGTCGCGGCGCGGCACGCATCGAGCGCGACCATCGCGCGATCGTCGAACGCGGTGCGCAGCGCCTTCGCGACCGCCGCCTTGCGCACCACCGACGGATCGTGCGGATCCGGCGTCCAGGTCGCGTGGTGCGTGTACTGCGCCCACTCCGCGCGCATGCCCCAGCTCGCGAGGGTGCCCAGGAACATCCGCGCCTGGCTCACGGTCTCGAGCCCGCACATCGCTCGCAACAGGTCGCGCGCGCGCACCGGTGCGAGGCCCATCCCGAACGCGCGCTCGTCGGCGCCGAGCATGCGGGCGGCGGGCGCGGCCAGACCGATGACGAACTGCTCGTAGGTCGTGTCCATGGCTCAGCCCTCGCTCGACATCATCAGATAGAGGAAGTCGTCTGGTCGTCCGAGCACGAGCGGCCCGCCGACGACGAACCGCGCGCGCACGGCCTTCTCCGTCAGCCACGCCGGCACCGCGGTCACTGCGGTCGCGATCCCGCAGGCGCAGCGATGCGCGCCGCCCGCGGCGGCGACGATCTCGTCATCGCCGATCGCCTGGCCACAGCGACACAGGGGCCGCACGCGATCGCGGCGCTGGGCGGTCACGATGCAGTCGTCGAGGTTCACGAAGGTCTCGGCGTCCGTCGCCGTGGCGCGAGGCGACGCACGACCATCGTCGTCATCGCCGTCGTGATCGTCGTCGTCGTCGTCGTCGTCGTCGTCGTGATCATGCGACGGCCCGCCGCAGTCCTCGTCATCGAAGCCATCGTCGTCGTCGAGGTCATCGTCGTCGGGCACCACCGAACCCCACGCCAGGCGCATCGCCGCCTCGCTCGCCTCGCCGCAGGTATCGCAGCGGACCGCGTCGCCGATCGCGCGGACCAGGATCGGCGCGAGGCACGCCGGGCAGTCGACCGCCGGGCGCACCGCGGTGCCGACCATCGCCGGGATCGCGGTCGGCGCGGTCGCGGTCAGCGCCGCCAGCTCGCCGAGATCGAGGCTCCACGGCAGTGCCCACGGGCCATCGGCATCGGCGGTGATCCGCGCGATGCCCTGCGCCGCCGTCGTCATGTCGTCGTTCCAGTAGCCCTGCCAGTACCAGCGCCCGAACACGAACCCGCGACCGTACGCGTCCCACGAGGCGTAGGCGGCGCGTGCCAGCCGCGCGGCAAGGCCGGCGTAGTGCACGGCCTCGTGCTCCGCGAGCCAGCCCGCCGCCCAGGCCAGGCCGGCGTAGTGGACGATGCGCGCGGTGTCCCACGCGGTGATGTCGCACTCGTCGGCGGCGCCGCCGTGATCGAGCACGAAGAACCGGCGCATCCGGGCGGTATGGTCGAGGCCCTCGACACCCAGCACCCGCGCCGCCGCGGGCAGCGCCTGGCGCCACGCGGTCAGCGCCGCGTACTCGGCGCGCAGGCCTTCGCCCAGGTAGCTCGCGAGCTGGGCGAGCACGTCCTCGCGCGAGCCGATCGACGCGAGGCCCTCGAGCTGGCTGCGCGCGTAGCGCCGCGCGTCGCGACTGCCCGGCATCAGGCCGCCGGCCAGATCGTCGAGGCGG
This sequence comes from Deltaproteobacteria bacterium, assembly GCA_021413675.1. Taxonomy (GTDB): domain Bacteria; phylum Myxococcota_A; class Polyangia; order Haliangiales; family Haliangiaceae; genus JAIOQA01. The sequence continues at coordinate 8,017 of JAIOQA010000346.1, forward strand.
CCGCCGGTGCGCACGCGGATCGGCGCCGCCAGCGCGCCGAGCCAGCGCCGGGCGCTCGAGGTCTCGCTCACGCCACACCGCCGATCAGCGCGTACATCGCCGGCGCTGGAAGGGTCGGATGCAGCGCGTCCCAGAGGCCCAGCGGCACGTCGACCTCACCGCAGGTGGCGCAGCGGACCGCGCGGGTCGTGCCGTCGGTGGTGAGCCCGGCGCCGCACGCGCAGCGGAAGGCCACCGGCGACACCGGCGCGATCGCCGCCGGCGCGCGCTCGCCGATCACGGCGACGATGTCGTCGTGGATCGCGGCGGGCAGCCACGCGTCCTCACCGCGCCGGATCGCGATCGCGGCGCCGCACGCGCAGCGCTCGAGCGCATCCAGATCGTCGATCGCGATCGCGGCGCCGCACGCGCAGGTCGGCGCGGCCAGGGCCACGCGGGTCACGACCGTGTAGCGATCAAAGTTGGTCGAGCGACCAACTTTGTCGCCCGCGAGCAGCCGCGCGACGGCCTTCGCCGCGAAGCTGGCCCACGCGGCGTGGTCGAGGGCGACCGTGCGCAGGCAGGCGCGGCAGCGGGCCTCCGCGGTGATCGCCTCCAGGACGATCGGGTGGGCGCAGCCGGGACAGCCGAACGAGACGGCGATCTGCACGCTGCGCGGGGACGACGATCCTCGGGCGCTCATCTCCCGGTCAGAGTCGCGTCCGGGCTCGGTGTGACCCGACCCGCGCGAACCCTCGTGCGCCGGCACCGGAGGTCCCTGGTCCCGCGAGCCGGGACCGCCCGCCCGCACCTGGGTGCGGGCACCAGATGCGCTAGCGCTTGACCTTCTCGGCCTCGAGCGCCGCGAGCACGCCGGGGCGCGCGGCGGTCCGCGCCATGAACGCCTGGATCGCCGGCCACGGCGTGAGGTCGATGTTCATCGGCTTGGTCCACCGCATGACCGTGTAGAGGTACGCGTCGGCGACGGTGAACTGATCGCCCGTGAGGTACTGCTTGCCGACGAGCGCGCGCTCGAGCAGCCCGAAGCGACCGGCGAGGGTCTCCTTGAGCTGGTTCTTGTAGTCCTCGGGCGTGCGCGGCCCGAAAAGGGGCGAGAAGTTCTTGTGGATCTCCGACGAGATGAACGTCAGGAGCTCGAGCACCCGGTAGCGCTCCATCGTCCCGTGGGGCGGGATGAGCTTTCGTTCGGGCTTGAGATCGGCGAGGTACTGCAGCACCACGCTGGCCTCGGTGAGCAGCGTGCCGTCGTCGAGCATGAGCGCCGGCACGTAACCCTTGGGGTTCAAATCGCGATAGTCGCTACCATCGGGCAGCTTCTTGTCACGGCCCACCATGACGGGCTGCAGGCTGATCGCGGCCTCGTGGACAATCACGTGGGGCGCGAACGAGCAGGCACCCGGCATGTAGTAGAGCTTCATCGCGACACCGTAGACCTTCGCGCGCCCCACCGCGACCGCCGAAACATAATGTTGCGAGTTGGCGCGGCTCGTGCGGTACCCTGGGTCGGTGTCGTTCGCGCCCGCGCCGTGATAGCGTCGGGCAATGGTCGAGCGCGTCGTAGGCGCCCCGGTCGCGCTCGTGGCGGCCGTGCTCCTCGTGCTCGGCGCGGTGGTCGCGCCCTGGTGGGCGGGGCATCCGGAGATCGGCGGCGTGCCGAACGCCGGTCAGATGCTGACCGTCACCCTGCGCGATGCCGAGCTGTGCATCGAGACCCACGAGGCCACCGGACGGCCGCGCTGCGGCACCGCTGGCGCGGGCAGCGATTGCGACGACTCGTCGAAGGAGACGTGCAAGGTGCGCAGCACCGGCGCGATGAGCCCGGCGTTTGGCGCCGCCGGCTGGGCGACGCTGGTGCTCGGCCTGGTCACGGCGCTCTTGCTCGTGATCACCGCGTTCGCTGCGTTCGCCGGGCGCGCCCGCGGCGTGGCGCTCGCCGCCGGCATCCTCGCGACCGTCGTGGGCGTGACCACCGCGGTGTTCGTGTTCGCACATCCCGATCTCCGCGGCGTCGACATGGGCGGGGCGCCGATCGCGATGGGCGGCGGCGTGCTGAGCGCATGGATCAGCGCGTGGTGGATCCGTCGGCCGGCGCGCGCCCCGCGAGAATCGCGCGCGCCGATGCCGAGCCGCGACGCGCGGCCGAGCCGTCTGCCGGCGCCGCGCGCGCCGATCGCACCGGTCGCGGTGCCGGTCGATCTCGACGCCGCGTTCGCCGCGCTCGACGACGACGCGCCCCCGAGCGGGCAGCCGCCGCTCGACATGTCGGCGTTCGAGCCGCCGCCGGCGGTCGCGAAGCCCGCGCCCAAGCCCGCGCTCGATCTGTCGGCGTTCGAGGCGCCCTCGAAGCCGATCGCGAAGCCGCTCGACATGTCGGCGTTCGACGTGCCGCCGAAGCCCGCGAAGCCTGCGCGTCCGGCGTCGTTCGATCTGTCGGCGTTCGACACGCCGCCGCCGGTCGCGGTGAAGCCCGCGCCCGCGCCAGCCGCCGCGCCACCGGTGGCCGCGCCGCCCGCGCCGCCCGCGAAGCCCGCGGTCGATCTCTCCGCGTTCGAGCCGCGCCCGGAGCCGCGCGACGCCCGCCCCGACACCGAGCGCGATCCTCCCGCGCAGGACGACCTGCCGCCGCTGCCG
>JAIOQA010000016.1 GCA_021413675.1 Deltaproteobacteria bacterium
GTCGAGGGTGCGTGCCAGATCGCCGACACCGCATCGCCGCCCGACTTCCTGGCGACGATCTCGTGCCGCGCCGACTTCGACGCGCTCGCGTCGGATCCGATCGACGTCACGCTGCCGAGCGCGACCTCGATGAAGATCGTGCTCGATCGCGCGGACGGCGATCGCGTCTACTTCCAGAACACCGTCAAGTACCAGATCCACTACCAGTTCGCGTCGACGCACCTGTCGGGCAACGGCCTGCCGATCGTGCCGGACCTCGCGACCTTCAACTCGACCGAGTACTTCAGTCCGGATCGCCGGTTCATCCTCGGCGCGCTCACCTACTACGCGCTGCCGGACAAGTGGGTGCTCGAGCTGTCGCCCTACGACACCGCGAGCGCCGAGATGGTGACGACGCTCTTCGACCAGGTGCGGCTGTCGACCTACGTCGGGCCGCAGCTCGCGTTCCACCCGACCTCGCAGGCGCTCAACACGGTCGCGGCGACTCTGCCGCCGCGCATCCCGGTGATCTCGACCGACGATCTCTACGCCGGCATCGACTACCAGCCGCTGTCGCTCGGTGCGTCGGTCGGCACGCTGCACGTCACGACCGTCGCCAAGCTCGCGGCCGGCGAGTTCTACTCGCCGTACACGATCCTCGTGCTCGACAGCGCGCCCAACGATCTCTCCGTCGTGCAGGGCACGATCACCCAGGAGTTCCAGACCCCGCTGTCGCACATCAACGTGCTGGCGCAGACCCGCAAGGTCCCCAACATGGGCCTGCGCGACGCGCTCACCAACCCCGCGCTGCTCGCGCTCGACGGCAAGCTGGTCAAGCTCACCGCCTCCGCCAGTAGCTGGACCATCGCCGAGGTCACGCCCGAAGAAGCCCAGGCCTGGTGGGACGCGCACGCGCCGCCGTCGGTGACGCTGCCCAGCGCCGATCTCTCGGTCACGACCCTCGCCGACGTGCAGGACGTGACGCCGGATCCGACCGGCACCGAGACCCTGCGCGGCAACCTCGCCCGGGCGATCACGATCTACGGGGGCAAGGCCGCGCACTACTCGGTGCTGGTGAAGACCCCGGGCGTGCCGATCCGGCCCGCGTTCGTGGTGCCGATCTACTTCTACGACAAGTGGATGCGCGACAACGGCTTCTACGATCGCGTCACCGCGATGCTCGCGGATCCGACCTTCGTCGCCGATCCCGCGACCCGCGACGCGCAGCTCGCGCAGCTCCGCGCCGACATGCTGGTCGCGCCGATGGACGCGAGCCTCGTCGCGCAGCTCGAGGCCAAGGTCGCCGGCGGATTCGCGCAGTATCCCAAGCTCAAGTTCCGCTCGAGCAGCAACAGCGAGGACCTCGAGGGCTTCCCCTGCGCCGGCTGCTACGACTCGTTCGCCGGCAAGACCTCGGACACCAACGACATGCTCACCGCGATCCGGCGGGTATGGGCGAGCGCGTGGGAGTTCCGCACGTTCGAGCTGCGCGCCTACTACAAGGTGCCGCACGACGCGGTCGGCGTGGCGGTGCTGTGCCACCAGATGTTCCAGAACGAGGACGCCAACGGCATCGCGATCACCGCCAACCCGTTCGACGCCAGCGGTCTCGACCCCGCGTACTACGTCAACGTGCAGTTCGGCGGCGACGTCGAGGTGGTCGCGCCGCCGGCGGGCACGACCAGCGATCAGTTCCTCTACTACTTCAGCCAGCCCAACCAGCCGATCTCGTTCATCGCGCACTCCAACTTGATCCCGGCGGGCACGACCGTGCTCACCGCGGCGCAGACCTACGAGCTGGGCCAGGCGCTCGAGAAGATCCACGCCCGGTTCTCGCCAGCGTACGGGCCGGCCGCCGGCAACACCGGCTGGTACGCGCTCGAGGTCGACATCAAGTTCACCAACGAGGACGACCCGTCGAAGGTCCCGCACCTCTACATCAAGCAGGCGCGCTGGTACCCCGACCGCAACGGAGGTCAATGATGCGGAGGTTCGCGTGCGCGACCGCGATCGCGCTTGGCGCCTGCGGCGGCGAGAGCGGTGGCGGCGTCGATGCCGTGGTCGCGGTCGACACCGCGCCGATGGCGCCCGACGCTGGCTCGGCGGTCGGGACGCTGTTCATCAACGAGGTCATGACCTCGAACACCACCGCGTGCCCCGATCCGTACGGCGAGTACGACGACTGGGTCGAGCTCTACAACGCCAGCGACGCGCCGATCGATCTCACCGGCTACACCGTCACCGACGACGCCGGTCAGCCCACCAAGTTCACGATCGGCAGCGGCGTGGTGGTCCCGGCGCACGGCTACGGGATCCTGTGGTGCGACGATCAGATCAGCCAAGGCCACGATCACATCGCCTTCAAGCTGGCCTCCGGCGAGGCATTCGTGATCTACGCGCCCGGCGGCGACATGATCGACTCGGTCGCGTTCGGCACCACGGCCACCGACGTCTCGTTCGCGCGGCTGCCGGATGGCACCGGCGAGTTCGCGTCGTGCGCGCTCGGCACCTGCGGCAAGACCAACGGCACGACCTGCGCGGCGTCGGTGCGGTGACATGGGCGACCTCGAACAGCTCCAGCAGCTCCTCGGTTCGCAGGCGGCGGCGCTGTCGTTCCAGGCGGCGCTGTTCTCGCTGATCGCGGCGTTCCTGCTCGGGCAGGCGATCGCCGCGGTCTACGTCTGGACCTACCGCGGCATGTCGTACACGCGCTCGTACGTCCAGGCGATCGCGCTGGGCTCGATCGTCGCGTGCATGATCATGCTCGCGACCAGCACCAACATCGCCGCCGGCATCGGCGTCGCCGGCAGCCTGTCAGCGCTGCGGCTGCGGATCGCGCTGCGCGATCCCAAGGACATGATCTTCGTGTTCGCGGGCATGGCCGTGGGCATCGCCTGCGGGCTGCACGCGTTCACGACCGCGCTCGCGGGCACCGCGATGTTCTGCTTTGCGATCGGGTCGCTGACGATGGTCGAGTTCGGCCAGCGCCAGGTGTTCGAGGGCCTCTTGCGGTTCTACGCACCGCCGACCGCGGCGACCGAGGCCGCGATCGGCAAGATCCTCGATCGCTACGCCGGCCGGTTCGCGCTGACGACGATGCGCGAGGTCCGGCAGGGCACCGCGATGGAGTACGCCTATCACCTGAAGACGCGGCGCGCGGGTGATCGCGTGCCGATGGTCCGCGAGCTCGAGGCGATCGAGGGTGTGGACGGCGTGACCTTGCACTACCAGGACGCCGCGCAGGAGCTGTGAAGCGATGGCCATGGATGGATATCGGACCCTGGGCCGCCTCGGGCTGGTCGCCGCGCTGATCGGCGCCGAGCTGTGGCTGGGCCACGACCTGACCGCGCGCTCCGGCGTGATCGGCTACACCTCGACGCGGGCGTTCAGCGTCGCGCCGCCGCGGCGCGCGACCCTCAAGGCGATCGACGTGCAGGTCGGCGCGCTGGTCCGCGCTGGCGAGCTGCTCGCCGAGCTCGACACCACGCAGATCGACGACGAGCTGCAGGCCGCGGAGGCCGAGCGCGCGCGCGCCGCGGCGGCGATCCAGGCGGCGACCGCGCGGCTGCGCCGCGACAGCGTCAACACCGAGCGGCGGTTCGCGTCGAGCAGCGAGCGCGCGAGCGCGGATCTGGTCGCGGCCGAGGCGGCGGCGCGGACCGCCGCGGCCGAGCTGGCGGCGGTCGAGGCCGAGCTGCGCGGGCAGGCCGATCTGGTGCAGCGCCACCTCGCGAGCGCGACGGTGCAGAACTCGCTCGAGCTGCGGCGGGCGTCGCTCGCGAAGCAGGTCGACTCGGCCGAGCGCGTGCTCGGCGTGCTCCGCGGCAACGCGGCGGCGGCGGTCAAGCGCACCGCTGGCGTCGACACCGATCCGACCGAGGACGATCTCGCGCCGCTCACCGCGCAGCTGCGCGCGACCGAGCTGCGCATCGATCAGCTGACCCGCGAGCGCGGCGCGCTCAGCCTGCGCGCGCCGGTCGACGGCGTGGTCGAGCAGCTGCCGCTCCACCCCGGCGAGCTCGCGGGACCGGACACGCCGGTCGCGACCGTGGTCGCCGCGGATACGACGCGGGTGGTGGCGTGCATCCCCGAGGCGAGCGCGCGCGGCGTGGAGGTCGGCTTCGAGGCCGAGACCACGAGCGCGTTCGATCACGTCCAGGCGACCGGCGCGGTCGAGTCGGTGACGCGCGAGATCGCGCCGCTGCCCGCGCGCTGCCAGGCGCCCGGTAGCAAGGCGATCGCGATGGGCCGGGTCGCGGTGGTCGCGCTCGACGCGCCGCTCGAGGGCCTGCCCGGGCAGACCCAGATCGTGCAGATCCACGCGCGCCGGCGGCCGGTCCCGCAGAACCGCGCGCCGCGTCCGATCGCGACGCCCGACGCGGGCACCGGCGATGCCGCGGTCACGCGCGACGCGGTCCCGATGCGCGTGCCGCCCGCGCTGCTCGCGCGATCGCGCTTCGAGCCGTCGGGGCTGGTCTGGGTGGCCGCGCTCGATCGCTACGTGATCGTGAGCGACGACACCGGCACGGTCGATCGCGACGTGCACGCGCCGTGGCTGTTCACGATGACCGCCGATGGCGCGGTCGACCCCGCGCCGGTCGCGGTCGCGGGCATCGCCGAGCTCAACGACCTCGAGTCGATCGCGGTCGACGACGCCGGCGCGATCTGGGTCGCGTCGTCGCAGAGCGTGAGCCGGCGCGGCAACCGCCCGGCGTCGCGCCAGCACCTCGTGCGCATCGCGCGCGGCGCCGATGGGCTGCGCGCCGAGGGCGTGGTCGATCTCGCGGCGCGGCTCGCGCAGTTGCCGGCGGCGACCCGCGCGACCCTGGGCGTCGAGGAGCTGCGCCGGCTCGACATCGAGGGCCTGGCGGCGCGCGGCGGCGCGCTCTACGTTGGCCTCAAGGCGCCGGTCGACGGCGACGGCCGCGCGATCATCTGGAAGATCGCCGCGCCCGAGCGGCTGCTCGCCGGGGATGTCGTCGGCGCCGCGATCACGCGGTGGGCGACCGTGCGGCTCGCGGTCGAGGCCGATGGCCGCGAGGTCGCGGGCGGGATCGCCGATCTGCTGTTCATGGACGACCAGACCCTGCTGATCGCGGCGACCGCGTCGGGGCTCGATCCGATCGCGCAGAGCGGGGCGCTGTACCGCGCGACGATCGCGGGCGGCGAGCTGACCGCGACCCGCGTGCGCACGTTCGCCGGCCTCAAGCCCGAGGGCCTCGCGCTCGCGCCGGGCGGTGATCGCCTGGCGGTCGCGTTCGATCGCGGCGCCGAGCCCGCGCTGTGGCTGGAGCTGCCGCGGGCCGCGCTCGCGGCGCAGGGAGCGCCATCGCGTGACTAGTCGGGGCCGCGCGCTGCTCGCGCTGACGCTCGCTGCCTGCTACGCGCGGCCCGCGCCGCAGCCGATCACGCCGGCGATGGTCGCCGCCTGGACCCGCGCGGCGCCCGCCGGCGACGCGCGCCCGCCGCCCGACTGGCGCTTCACCGCCGACGCCGCGGTCGCGTTCGCGCTCCACCACGCGCCGTCGCTGGCCGATCGCCGCGACGACGAGGCGATCGCCGCGGCGCGCATCGACGCCGCGCGCCAGCTCACCAACCCCGCGCTGCACGTCGGCCAGAGCTTCGATGACGCGCTCGGCGGCGATCGCACGGTGATCGCGATCCGCGTCGCGCCCGACGCGCCGTGGACCCGCAGCGCGCGCATCGCGGAGGCCCGCGCCGGCTACGAGGTCGCGCGGGTCGAGTCGGTGGGCGCGGCCCGCGCGCTGACCGCGCGCATCCACGAGGCCTACGCGCGGCTCGCGTTCGGCGAGGCCACGGTCGCGCTGATCGACCGCGCGCGCCACGCCCTCGACGAGCGCCGCCGCGTGCTGGCCGCGCAGGTCGCCGGCAACGTCGCGACCCGGCTCGAGGCCGTCCTCGCGGAGCAGGACGCCGCCGAGCTGCGCGCCGAGGCCTCGGCGATCGCGGTCGAGCTCGATCGGACCCGCGCCGAGCTCGCGGCGCTGATCGGCATCCCGCCCGGCCAGGCGTGGACCGCGACCTGGGACC
>JAIOQA010000305.1 GCA_021413675.1 Deltaproteobacteria bacterium
CCGCCGCCGCCGCGCGCGAACTTCGGCGACGGCACCCTCGCGCGCATCGCGATCCGCCGGGTCGGGCCCGGCGCCGGGCCGTCGCTGACCACGCTCGACGACGCGGCTCGCGCGATCCGACGCTCGCCGACCCGCGAGCAGGTCGGCGACCTGCTCATCAAGGCGGCGCTCGCGATCGCCGGCGATGGCCTCGACGCGGTCGCGCTGTTCGTGATCCGCGAGCCGGTGGCGATCGGCTGGAAAGGCGCGGTCCGCGGCGCCGAGCCGCGCCTAGACGAGATCGCCGTGCCGCTCGACGAGCCGTGCCTGGCGGCGCGCGCGTTCCGCTCGCGCGGCTTCGAGCGCGCGACCGCCGAGCACGCGACCGCGATCGATCGCCGGCTGTGGACGGCGCTGGGCGGCGCCCGGCCCCAGGCCGCCGTGGTCGCGGTGGTGCAGATCAGCGACCACCCGGTGTGCCTCCTGTACGCCCACGGCGCGGCGCCGCGCGCCGATCTCGCCACCGGCCTGGCCGAGGCTGCGTCGAGCGCGTTTGCGCGGCTTTTGCGCGCGGCCCAGCGCTAGCCCGGCCCTGACGGCGGTTCTCAGCTCGTGACGGCTGCGAGCGCTTGACGCACGCCGGCGCGCGGGGCAAGGTCCGGCCGATGAGCGGCGACACCTCCGACGTGCGCAAGAAGCACCGCCATGACCTCGGCCAGGAGGACCACGGTGCGGTGATGGCCGAGGGCACGACCAAGGCCATCCAGGCCGTGCTCGGGCTGTGGATCGCGCTCACGTTCGCGCTCGTGCTGTGGGCGCTCGTCGATGCGAGCCGCCCCAGCGTCGATGCGCCGCCCGCCGCCGAGCAGTCGGCGACGTGATCGCATCGACCGCGCGCACTCCCCGCCCAAACCGCGGTCGCGCCTCACGTGCGATCTGGCGCACGCTATTGACCGATATCCGGTGGCCGGCAAGGGCCGGGCGATCGTCCTGGCCCGCGGCAGCTTTCGGGTCATGGTTGGAGTCGAGGCCGCGGCGCTGACGCGCCCGCCACTGCCATGATCCCCGACGCGATCATCGACGAGATCCGGACCCGCGCCGACATCGTCCGGGTCATCGGTACGCACGTGCAGCTGCGCCGCGCCGGGCGCAACTTCAAGGGGCTCTGCCCGTTCCACGGCGAGAAGACGCCGTCGTTCAGCGTCTCGCCCGACAAGGGGTTCTTCTACTGCTTCGGCTGCCACAAGAAGGGCGACGCCTTCACCTTCGTCATGGAGTACGAGGGCAAGAGCTTCCACGAGGCCGCCGAGCAGCTCGCCGCGATGGCCGGCATCGAGATCCCGCAGGTCGAGGAGAACCCGGCGGTGCGCGCCGCGCGCGGCGAGCGCGTGCGCATGCTCGAGCTCAACAAGCTCGCGACCCAGTTCTTCCGCGAGGTGCTCGCCGATCCCAAGCGCGGCGCCGCGGGCCGCGCGTACCTCGAGGCGCGCGGCGTGGCCGCGCCGATCACCGAGAAGTTCCAGCTCGGCTACGCGCCCGGCGACTGGCACGCGCTCGCCGACTTCCTGAAGGCCAAGAAGGCCGATCTCGAGATCGCGACCAAGCTCGGCCTCATCGCGCCGCAGCCCCGCGCCGGTGGCTACTACGACCGCTACCGCGATCGCCTGGTGTGCCCGGTCATCGTGCCCGGCGGCGAGGTCGCCGGGTTCTCGGCCCGCACCGTCGGCAACGAGCTCAACAAGGACGGCTCGGCGCCGGCCAAGTACATCAACTCGCCCGAGTCGACGGTCTACAAGAAGTCGAAGCTCCTGTTCGGCCTGGCCCAGGCCCGCGAGGCGTTCGGCCTCAAGAAGCGGGCGGTCCTGGTCGAAGGCAACTTCGACGTGATCTCGATGCACCAGGCCGGGTTCACCGAGGTCGTCGCGCCGCTGGGCACCGCGCTCACCTCCGAGCAGATCGAGCTCCTGCGGCGGATGGCCGACAAGGTCGTGCTCCTGTACGACGGCGATCGCGCCGGCTACGCCGCGACCCTGGCGTCCCTGAAGCTGTGCGCCGAGGCCGAGGTCGAGGTCCTGGTCGCGCGCCGCCCGGGCCACGCCAAGTCCGGCGGGGCGGGCCCGCTCGCCGACGGCGCGGACCCCGATAGCGTCGTCGCCCACGGCGGCTCCGAGGCCATGGCCGAGTATATCGACCGGGCCACGCCCGGTTTCGAGTACTTCGCCTACGAGGTCTGGGGCCGGGCGCGGGCGTCGTCGGACGCCAAGGCCCGGGCGCTCGACGATGCCGTTGCGGTCCTCGTCAAAGTTGCGAACCAGACCAAACGTGATCTAATCCTCGACACCTTGGCGAAGGCAATGGATCTGGACGAGAGGGTCGTCCGGGGGGCGCTCGCACGCGCACGGGAGCGCGAGCAGGCGCGCAGCGCGTCCCGCGACGTGCGTCCGGGTGACCCGCGCGCCGGCGACCGTCGCCCCGACGGTGATCGCCCACCGCATCCGGCCGAGGCCACCGACGCCGCGCAGGCCGCCCGCCAGGTCGCGGGCGCCTCGATCCCGAGCGGACCGGTGCCCACCGAGGAGCTCGAGGTCATCGCCTTGCTCTCGGATCACCCCGCCCTACTCGCAAACTGCGAGACCCTCGGGGTTTTTTCGCTCTTGACGGATGCTCGCCTTCGCGACATGTATTCCGCCGCCCGCGCGGGAGGCCGGCTCGTCGAGCTCGCCCCGTCGAGCCTCCCCCCCGTGAGCGCCGAGTTCGTCTTGTCTGCCAAGTACGCCGCCGAGACCGAACCCCGCCGCCGCCTCGAGCAGCAGGTCGCCAATCTCCGCCACCGCACCGCGCAAGTCGGGCTCTCGCAGCTCAAGGCGCGGATGAACGAAGCCCAGCGAGCCGGCGACCGAGACCTTGTTCGCCGCCTCTTCGCCGAGATCGTGACAACCCGAAAGCAGGTCGATTGAGCCATGGCCCGAACCGAATCGAAGCTGAAGTCGCCCGCCAAGACCGCCAAGGACGGGAAGGAGGCCACGACCACGGAGCCCAAGAAGGCGGCGAAGGCCGAGGGCAAGCCCGACAAGAAGGCGCCTGCGGCCGACAAGGGCGAGAAGGTCGACGCGAAGGCCGAGGGCAAGCCTGAGAAGGGCGAGGGCAAGAAGGCCGCCGCCGCGCCGGTGCTCAAGAAGCCGGCGCCCAAGGCGCGCAAGGAATACGATCCCGACGACGACGAGCCGCGCGAGCGCGAGCCCGAGATGGAGCGCGACGAGGACGAGGAGTTCGTCGCCAAGCCGCCCAAGCGGTCGGCGGCCAGCGAGGCCGACGCCGCCGCGATGGAGGCCGAGACCAAGCGCCCGGCCGCGCCGAGCAAGAAGGCCGGCGGCCGCGACGCCGACGGCATGCGCTCGAAGCTGATCGAGCTGGGCAAGTCGAAGGGCTTCGTCACCTACGACGAAGTCAACGACCACATGCCAGAGGACGTGGTCTCGACCGAGCAGATCGACTCGTGGCTGACCGCCCTCGGCGATCACGGCATCGAGATCGTCGACGGCGCCACCCGCCGCGGCGAGAGCGACACGCCCAAGGGCCTCGATCTCGAGAAGGACGGCGAGAAGGAAGCCGAGACCCCGGGCACGCCCGACGAGGACGAGGAGTACGCGTACTCGCGCACCTCCGATCCCGTGCGCATGTACCTGCGCAAGATGGGCTCGGTCTCGCTGCTCACCCGCGAGGGCGAGGTCGAGATCGCCAAGCGCATCGAGGAGGGCGAGCGCCGCATGCTGCAGGCGGTGCTCAACTCGTCGGTCGCCGTCGAGGAGCTGCTCGAGATCGGCGAGCGCCTGCGCAAGGGCAAGGTCCGCGTCAAGGATGTCGTCAAGGACATCGACGAGGACGAGGCCGAGTTCAACGAGCAGTTCTACGTCGACCGCGTCTGCCGCGTGATCGACAAGGTGCGCAAGCTCCAGCGCGACACCGAGAAGCTCGAAGAGAAGATGAACGAGCGCGGCGCGGGCGAGGCGAAGAAGAAGAAGCTTCGCGACGCCACCAAGGAGAACCGCGCCCAGATGTTCGAGGAGCTGTCGGACCTGCGGCTCAACAAGCCGACCGTCGACCGCATCGTCGCGCAGCTGAAGAACATCATCATCAAGCTCGACAAGGCCGAGGCCGAGACCCGCGAGTGCGAGCGCCGCTGCGGCATGACCGCCAGCGAGATCCGCAAGACGCTGCGCGAGATGCGGTCGTCGCCGCAGCTGCTGAAGACCATCGGCAAGAAGACCGGCCTCAACATCGCCGACTTCGAGGAGATGGAAGAGCAGATCAAGAACGCGATGCGCAAGGTCGCGGTCATCGAGGAGGAGGCCCGCGCGGCGGCGCCCGACCTGCGCTCGACCTACCGCGATCTGTCCGACGGCGAGCGCATGGCCGAGCGCGCCAAGAGCGAGCTGGTCGAGGCCAACCTCCGCCTCGTGGTGTCGATCGCCAAGAAGTACACGAACCGCGGACTGCAGTTCCTCGACCTGATCCAGGAGGGGAACATCGGCCTGATGAAGGCCGTCGACAAGTTCGAGTACAAGCGCGGCTACAAGTTCTCGACCTACGCGACGTGGTGGATCCGCCAGGCGATCACCCGCGCGATCGCCGACCAGGCCCGCACGATCCGCATCCCCGTGCACATGATCGAGACGATCAACAAGCTCATCCGCACCTCGCGGTACCTCGTCCAGGAGTACGGCCGCGAGCCGACGCCGGAGGAGATCGCCGAGAAGATGGAGCTGCCGCTCGACAAGGTCCGCAAGGTCCTG
>JAIOQA010000264.1 GCA_021413675.1 Deltaproteobacteria bacterium
AGCCGGAGCAGCTCGAAGACCAGGCGGAGGATCTCGAACCAGCCATCGCCGCTGCCGCCGCCACCGCCGCTGCCGCCGTGGCCGCCGCCGCCCGAGAAGCTGTCGCCGCCGCCGGGGCGCGCGAGCGCGACGCCCGCGAGCGCGAGCAGGACCGCGAGGATCGCGGCGAGCGTGAGCCGGCGGCGCGTCATCGCCCCGCCTCGAGGTCGTCGGCGAGCTCGAGCTCGTCGAGGCCATCGGGATCGTCGTGCTCGGCCTCGCTCTCGTCGACCTCGTCGGGGAGCTCGTTCGCGTCATCGAGCCGGCACGGCATGCACGGCCCGAGCACCTCGGCGAGCCCGGTGATCGCGCGCGCGGTGGCGTGACCGCCGGACCCGATCGAGCGATCGATGCGGGCGAGCGCGACGCGCCAGCGATCGACCGGCACGACCCGCAGCACGCCGTCGTCGGCGATCACCGCGGCCATGCGCTCGGTCAGCGCGATGTAGACCAGGATGCCGGTGCGGTTCGCGGTGCGGCGCACGCCGCGCGCATGGAACGCGACCATCGCGGCCTTGCGCACCGCGCGGCGGCGGTAGCGGCGCGGCGTGAGCGCCCGCTGCACGCCCGGCATGACCCGCACCAGCGCGCCCATGCCGGCGCCGACCACGAACGGGTCGAGCCAGATCGACGCGAGGCCGAACGAGATGTCCGACCACAGCATGAACCCGAGGCCCGCGAACGCGACGGCGACGCCGACGATCAGGTGGGCGTGCAGCCAGTGCGCGGCGCGCCGGCGGACCGCGATCACGACCTCGGCCGAGGACGCTCGCTCGATGGTCTCGATCGCCTGACGCAAGGCGACGTCGGCGCCACCCCCGAGGAACCCGGTAGCCATCGGAGGTCGATCCTATCAGGCCCGCGCGCGTGGTGGGGCGTACGTCCGGGCGGAAGCTGGAGGGCGGCCACCGCACACACGCGTGGGCAGTGGTCGATCGGCCCCGGCGCAACCGCGCGACGCCGCAGGGCCCCCGGCTGGCGCAGCCCTTGCGAAGAGCGCGATGCGATGATCCACCGCATCCTGATCCTGTCGGCGCTGATCGCGTCGGCGTGCACCACCGAGGCGACCGTCGACTCGATCGTCGCCGACGACGGCGACGGCCAGGCCATCGACGACGTCGAGACCCTCGCCGCCGGCGTGGCGATCACCTGGCCCCGGGTCGCCAAGGGCGACTACAACCAGGACGCGACCACGGTCCAGTACCTGCTGAACCAGGCCGGGCGCACGGTCTCGATCGACGGCAAGTTCGGCACCGACACCGATACCGCGGTGCGCGCGCACCAGTCGAGGTCCAGAGCGGCTCGTCGGGCAAGGCGGTCGAGGCGGTGCAGTACCTGCTGCGCAACCGCTACGGCGCGAGCCTCGATGTCACCGGCCAGTTCGGGCCGACCACCGAGGACCGCGTGCTCGCGTTCCAGAAGTCGGTGTGCCTCGGCGAGACCGGCGTGGTCGGGCGCTACACCTGGAACGCGCTGGTCGCGCGGCGCTCGTTCTGCACCGGCAACACCCAGGGCGGCGCGGCCCAGCGCCTGCTCGATCACAACACCGCCGGCCGCATCGAGCTCTGGAACCAGACCTTCGGCAAGTTCGACGGCGCCGACCCGCTGTCGAACATCCGCGACACCGCCGCCGGCAAGGCCGCGAAGACCAGCTGCTACGGCACCGCGCCGTGCACGACGGTGCGGCTCGCGACCGGCCTGGTCAACGGCATGGCCGCGCTCCGCGAGCAGTACGGCTACAGCTACTTCGTCACGGCGATCAGCGGCGCGAGCCACTCGGCGACCTCGTATCACTACGCCGGGCGCGCGGTGGATTTCGGGACGATCAACGGGGTGGTCGTGAGCGGTGACTCGACCCTGTCGCGCAACTTCATGCAGGCGTGCCGCAACCTCGGGGCGATCGAGGTGCTCGGGCCGAGCAACGATCCGAACCACCAGGACCACGTCCACTGCGCGTGGTGACGTCGAGCCCGCGGGTCACGGATCCTGGCCGCGGGCCCAGCGCGAGACGTGCGGGATGCGCGGGACGATCGTCGCGTAGGCCGCGGCGATCGCCGCGATGACATACCAGCCCATGCCGATCGCGATCCCGACCGCCGCGGAGAACCAGACCGAGGCCGCGGTCGTGAGGTTGGTGATCGCGCCTGACTCGGCGCGCAGGATGATGCCGGCGCCCAGGAAGCCGACGCCCGAGACCACCTGGGCGACGACCCGCGCCGCCGACGACGGGTCGGCGATGATCGCGAGGTGCACGAACATCGCGGCGCCGCCGATCACGAAGGCGTTGGTCGAGATGCCGGCGGGCTTGCCGCGGCTCTCGCGCTCGATGCCGATGAGGAAGCCGAGGACGAGCGCGATCCCCAGGCGGATCGCGAAGCCGGCCTCGTGGCCGGAGAGGAGCGTTTCGGGCACGCGCTCAAGGTGCGGCGGCGAGCGCCCGGGTCGAGCACGAAGATTCGCGGCGATCGGTCGATTTTCTCGACAGGTTGTTCAGGCGCTGGCGAGCAGCGCCGCGACCGCGCGCCGATCGATCTTGCCGGTCGGGCCGAGCGGCAGCGCGGCGAGCGTGATCACGCGGCGCGGGCGCTGGTGGGGCGCGAGCGCGCCGTGGGCGAGGATCGCCTGCGGATCGAAGCCGGGCCCGGGCACGACCGCGAGCGCGACGATCTGGCCCCAGCGCGCGTCGGCGAGGCCGACGGCGCAGCACGCGCGCACGCCGGGCGCGGAGGCGAGCGCGGCCTCGACCACCGCCGGGTGGACGTTCTCGCCGCCGGTGATGATGACGTCGTCGGCGCGGCCGGCGATGCGCAGGCCACCGTCGACGATCGCGCCGAGATCGCTGGTCGCGAGCCACCGAT
This sequence comes from Deltaproteobacteria bacterium, assembly GCA_021413675.1. Taxonomy (GTDB): domain Bacteria; phylum Myxococcota_A; class Polyangia; order Haliangiales; family Haliangiaceae; genus JAIOQA01. The sequence goes on from JAIOQA010000264.1 coordinate 2,898, forward strand.
CGGCGAGCGGCGGCTCGCCGAGGTAGCCGAGCATGCGCGCCGGGCTGTCGACGCGGATGAGCGCCGGCGCGTCGGGCGTGCCGGCGGCGATCGCGATGCCGGGCAGCGGCACCAGGGGCGCGTCGGGATCGCCGGCGTCGGCGAGGCGCTGGGTCGCGACCTGGCCGAAGGTCTCGGTCATGCCGTAGGTGCGGATGACCGGCACGCCGCGGGCGCGCGCAGCAGCGAGGAGGGGCGCAGGCGCCGCGGCGCCGCCGAGCAGGATCGCGCGCAAGGACGGCGGCGGGCGCCACGCTTCGTCGTCGAGTAGCGCCGCGAGCTGGGTCGGGACCAGGGACGCGTGCGTGCAGTGATGCAAGAGCGCGGCGACCGCGGCGCGATCGAAGTCGCCATCGAGGAAGACCGCGGGCCGCCGCGCGACCAGCGCGCGGAGGAGCGCGGCGAGGCCGCCGACGTGCGCGAGCGGCAGCGCGACCAGCCAGGCGTCGTCGGGCCCGGCGCCGAGATGCGCGGCCGAGGCGGTCAGCGCGGCGCGCACGCCGGTCCGCGACAGCAGCACGCCGCGCGGCGCACCGGTCGAGCCCGAGGTGAACGCGACGGCGAGCGTGTCATTCTCGGGGGGCGCGGTGGCGAGGCGCGCGATCAGCGCGTCGCGATCGGGCGCGCGGTGATGGATGAGGCCCATCGGACGGTGGGCCTCGAGGTGCGCGAGGATCGCGACGATCGTGTCGACGGTCGGCGCGGCGACCAGCGGCGCGCCCAAGGCGAAGGCCGCGGCGCGCGCGGCGAGCTCGCGGTACGTGAACCGCGCGGCCGGCGTGACCAGCGCGATCGCGTCGGGCGCCTCGGCCGCGGCCGCGGTGATCGACAGCGCGCGATCCGGGAGCAGCGGGCCCAGCGCGTCACCGCGCAGCTCGCGGGCGTCCGCGGTCACGCCCAGCCGGCCTCGCGGCGATCGAGCCCGAGGCCGGGCCGGCCGATGTCGCACGCCCACGCCGGGGCGCGCAGCTGCGGGACCTCGACGGTGAGCTGGCTGTGCGGCGCGAGCCCGTGGGCGCGCAGCGGGGCGCCCGGCATCGCGGCGATCGCGCGCGCCAGCTCGCAGGCCGCCGCGACCGCGATCGCGCCGTCGAACGTGTGGGTCACCACCGCGCTGACGCCGAGCTGGGTCGCGCGCCGCGCGATCGTCAGCGAGGCGACGAGGCCGAGCAGCGCGGGTTTGAGCACGACCGCGGCGATCGCCCCGCCCCGCAGCGCGTCGTCGAGCCAGTCGTCGCGGTCATCGTCGACCAGGCTCTCGTCGAGCGCGAGCGGCGTCGGGCGGCGGCTGCGCGCGGCGGCCGCGAACCCGGGCGCGGGCTCCTCGACGTACTCGACCGCGAGCGCGGCGAGCTCGGCCAGGCGCGCGTCGACCTCGCTCGGCGCCCAGGTCAGGTTGCCGTCGACGCGCAGCGCGACCTCGCGCGGGATCGCGGCGCGGATCGCCCGCGTGCGGATGAGATCCGCGACCGGATCGCCGGCCAGCTTGAGCTTGAGGGTGGTGTGACCGCGGGCGACCGCGATCGCCGCGTCGCCGGCGGTGCGGACCAGCGCGTTGGTCGCGACCTGGCTCGCGGGGTGCTCGACCAGCACCGCGGCCAGCGACCGGCCGATCGTGCGCGCGACCAGATCGAGGATCGCGGTCTCGATCGCGAACCGCGCCGCCGGCGTGCGCGGCGCGACCGCCTGGGCCAGCTCGCCGGCGGCCTCGAGCACGGTGGCCGGCGACAGCGGCAGCGGCAGCGCGCCCTGCACC
>JAIOQA010000265.1 GCA_021413675.1 Deltaproteobacteria bacterium
CGCGCGATCCGGATCGCGCGCGACTCGGCGCGTGGGCCGGGCCGGCGATGACCGCGCTGAGTGGCGATGGCTGGGGCGGTGGGGTCGGGATGACGGTCGCGGCGCTCGTGCGATCGCACGCGCGCGGTCGGTTCGCGGCGCAGGTCGAGCTGGCGTGGGCGCGCACCGCGGCGACGCGCGCAGGCATGGCGGCGACCCTCGACGCGATCGAGCTGCCGGTCGCGGCCCACGCGCGGCTGTGGCGCGGCGACGCGATCGCGGTCGGCGCACTGGCCGGGGCAGCGCTGGATCTGCGCCTCGATCATGCGCTCGGCGACGTCGCGGTCGATCGCCTCGGCGCGGGCGCGCTCGCCGGCCTCGACGCCGAGCTGACCGGCCTGCCGCTGCGCTTCGAGCTGCGCGGCGCGCTCGGGCTCACGACCCTGGGCAGCGCCGGGCGCGCGTGGTCGCTCGGCGCGTCGGTCGGCGTGCTCCTGTTCTGATCGGGCGCGCTATGCTGCGCGCGTGATCGTCTCCCGGTTCGCGCCCTCGACGACCGGCCAGGCCCATCCCGGCACGCTCCTGTCGGCGCTGCTGGTCTGGCTCGACGCGCGCGCGGCCGGCGGGCGCGCGGTGCTGCGCCTCGAGGATGTCGATCCGGTGCGCTGTCGGCCGGCGTGGGCCGAGGATCTCCAGACCGCGCTGGCGTGGCTCGGGCTCGACTGGGACGCGGTGGTCGTGCAGTCCGCGCAGCGCGCCGCACACGAGGCCGCGCTCGATCGCCTCGCCGCTGCCGGTCGGCTGTATCCGTGCCGGTGCTCGCGCGCCGATCGCGCCGGCGGTCGCCGCGCGCCCGACGGTGGCTGGGCCTACGACAACCGCTGCCGCGATCGCCCGCTCGGCGACTGGCGCACGAGCGACGAGCCGATCCGCGTGCGCCTCGACGACGATCGCGTCGCGCTGGTCGACGAGGGCGGCCTCGACCTGTCGCAGACGCCGGCGTTCGACATGGGCGATCCGATCGTCGTGCGCCGCGATCGCGCGCTCGCCTACCAGCTGGTCGTGGTCGTGGACGACGCCGCGATCGGCGTCACGCGGATCGTGCGCGGGCGCGACATCGCGCCGTCGACCGCGACGCAGATCGCGCTGCAACGGCTGCTCGAGCTACCGACGCCGCGCTACCGGCACCACCTGCTCTTGCTCGAGCCGAGCGGCCCCGCATCGACCGCGGCCTCGACCCTCGGCCCCGAGGCCAAGCTCGCCAAGCTGCACGGCTCGGTGGGCTTTCCGGCCCTACGCGCGCGCTACTCCGGCGCCGAGCTGTGCGGCGTGCTGGCCGCGGGCGTCGGGCTCGTCGACGATCCCGCGCCGATCGCGCCGCGCGACCTGATCGCGCGCTTCGACTGGAAGCGGGTCGCGCGTGACGACCGCGTCGCAACCTGGACCGATCGGCTGGTGATCGCGCCGCGCGGCGCGGCGGCGATGTGACGACGGCCCTTGGGATCGCGCGGCAGTTCGCGCACAGTCGGGCCATGCAGTCCTCGCAGGCCAAGCTCCGCGGCGCGCTGGTCGCCGCGCTCGCGCTGGTCGCCGCGTGCCCCGAGACCCTCGCCGAGCCGCCGATCGCCGACATCGCGTCGCCCACGCTATCGGCGATCTCGCCCGGCGGCGCGCTCGCGGTCGCGTGGACCGCGACGCCGTCGTTCGACGCGGCGCAGCTGCGCGTCACGCTGGTCCCGCGCGCCAACCAGGCGAGCGCCGTGCTGGTCGACGGCGCGCAGCGCGCGGCGAGCACGAGCGCGCCGACCGCCACCGGGTTCACCTGGGGCGGTGAGGATCTCGCCGCGCACGCGGTGGCGCCGGGCTTCTACGGCCTCGCCGTCGGCGACCGCGTCACCGGCGAGACCTACGACGGCGGCGATCGCAACATCGTCGTCGTGACCGGCGCCGAGCTCACCGCGCCCGCGCCCGGCGCGACCCTCGCGATCACCGCCGGCACGCCGAGCACGCTGCGCTTCGACACCACCGCGATCGGCACGCTCACGCTGACGCTGCTCGCCGATCCATCGCCGGTCGATGGCGACGAGCTCGTGATCGCCGCGCTGCCGATCCCCGGCGAGATCCGCACCGTCGGCCGCGACTACGCCTGGGACGGCACGACCATGACCGGCGCGATCGCGCCGCCCGGCGACTACACGATCGCCGCGCTGCTCGACGACGGCACGACCACGTGGCGGGTCGACGGCGGGGTCGCGCGCGTCACCGCGCCGTAGCGCGTCAGATCCGCATCAGGGCCGCGCCCCAGTGCAGGCCGGCGCCGAGCGCGAGGAAGCAGATCAGCTGGCCGGGCTTGAGCTCGCCGCGCTCGGTCAGCTCGTCGACCAGGATCGGGATCGTCGCGCCCGAGGTGTTGCCGTAGCGCGCGATGTTCGAGGGCACCTTGCTGGCCGGCACGCCGAGCGCATCGCGGACCACGCCGTTGATCCGATCGTTGGCCTGGTGCGCGAGGAACCAGTCGACCTGATCGAGCGTGTAACCGTGGCGCGCCACGATCTCGCGCACGACCTCCGGCAGCTTGGTGACCGCGTTCTTGAACAGATCGCGGCCCTCCATGCGCGGGATGTGCATCTCCTTCTCGAGCATCTCGGGCGCCCAGTGCGGTCGGCGCGTGAAGCCGCCGCCCTCGATGTAGATGAGCTTGGCCATGCGGCCGTCGCTGCGCGTGAGCGTGCCGAGCAGCCCGTGGTCGGGCTGGGCGTGCTTGCGCATCACGAACGCGCCGGCGCCGTCGCCGAACAGGATCGCGAGCCCGCGGTGGCGGGTGGCGCGATCGCGCTGCGCCGGATCGACGTCGCTGCCGTCGCCGCCGAGCGCGTCCCAGTTCTCCCACGGCATGAAGCCAGCGTGGGCCTCGGCGCCGACGACGAGCACGGTGGTCGCCGCGCCGGTCGCGACCAGCCCATCGGCGACCTGGAACGCGAACGGCATCGCGCAGCACTGCTGGCGGATGTCGAGCGCGGGCACGCCCGGGATGCCGAGCTTGGCGCCGAGCAGCCAGCCGGGGCCGGGGAACGGAAAGTCCGGCGTCATCGTCGCGAAGATGATGTAGTCGATGTCCGCGGGTTCGAGCCCGGCGGCGGCGATCGCGCGCTGGCTCGCGACCACCGCGAGATCGCTCGCGCCCACGCCCTCGGGCGCGAAGTGGCGCTGGGAGATCCCGGTGCGCTGGCGGATCCACTCGTCGCTCGTGTCCATCACGCGCGCGAGCATGTCGTTGGTCACGGGCTCGCCGGGCACGTAGCGCCCGGTGCCGATGATCGTCAAGCCTGGCATCGCGGCGCACCCTACACGACTGACCGCGTGACCCGCTTCATCCACTCGGTCACGATTCCGTCGGCCCGCGATGACGCACCTGCTCTGCGCGCGCCGAGGCGATGACGCACCTGCTCTGTGCGCGCGCGATCTCCATGCAATAGTGGCGCGTGAGCTCCAACCTGCGTGCGCGATGGCGCGCCGAGCGAGAGTCTGCCTGGCTCTACGAAACCGTCGCTGCGTGCGAGCCCGACGCAGCGCGGCAACGGGCGTTCGTCGCGCTCGGCCGGTCCGCGATGGAGCAGGCCGCGATCCTCGCCGGTGATCTCGGCGAGACGCCCGCGTATCGACCCTCACTGCGCGCCCGCCTCGTGGCCGCCGCGGTCAGGCGGTGGGGCCCCGAGCGCGTCCAGCCGCTGCTGCGCGCGATCAAGGTGCGCGGCATGGCGATGTACCTGCCGCCCTCGCCCGGTCACGTCATGCCGACCTCGACCGAGGGGCTCGGCAAGCGCCACAAGCGCGGCGGCGGCAACCTGCGTGCGGCGGTGTTCGGCATCAACGACGGCCTGCTGTCGAACACCAGCCTGATCCTCGGCGTCGCCGGGGCCGGCGCGGAGGCCCGCAGCGTGCTGCTCACCGGCATCGCCGGCCTGCTCTCGGGCGCGTTCTCGATGGCCTCGGGCGAGTGGGTCTCGATGAACGCGCAGCGCGAGATGTTCGAGCATCAGATCGAGGAGGAGGGCGCCGAGCTCGATCGCTACCCCGAGGAGGAGGCCGAGGAGCTCGCGCGGGTCTACGAGGGCCGCGGCATCCCGCTCGAGGAGGCGCGCGCGATCACGACCAAGCTCGCCCGGAACCGCGACCAGATGCTCGCCACGCTCGCGCGCGAGGAGCTCGGCCTGAACCCCGACGATCTCGGCTCGCCGTGGGGCGCCGCCGCATCGTCGTTCGCGTCGTTCGCGGTCGGCGCGCTGGTGCCGCTCGCGCCGTTCGCCCTCGGCGCGGGCCGCCTCGCGCTGCCGATCGCCGCGGCGGCCGCGGGCGTGTGTCTGCTCGCGGTCGGCGCGACCCTGTCGCTGTTCTCGGGCAAGAGCGCGATCAAGGGCGGCCTGCGCATGCTCGCGATCGGCGCCGCCGCGGGCGGCGCGACCTGGGGCATCGGCCAGCTGATCGGCGTGTCGCTCGCGTGACCGGCGTGACCGCCTGACCGCGATCGTGCGATCGGTCAACGCACGACCGGATGACCGCCTGACCGCGATCGCTCGATCGGTCAGCGCACGACGATGACCGCCTGACCGCGATCGCTCGATCGGTCAACGCACGACCGGATGACCGCCTGACCGCGATCGCTCGATCGGTCAGTGCACGACGATGACCGCCTGACCGCGATCGCTCGATCGGTCAGCGCACGACCGGCATGTGCCGCTCGAACATCTCGCGCAGCATCGCGCCGGCCTCGATGAGCGGCGCCGGGTCCTGCTTGACCTTCGCCAGCATCAGCGCGCCCTCGAGCGCGGCGAGCGCGAACCGACCGAACCGCGCCGCATCCTCGGGCGACGCGCCGACCGCGCCGAGGCGCGCCGCGATCAGCTCCTCCCACGCCGCGAAGTGATTCGCGCAGACCTCGCGCACCGCCGGCGAGGCGCCGGAGGCCTCGAGCGCCACGGTCGCGAGCGGGCAACCGTGCTCCCAGTTCGACGCGGCGAGCCCCTCGGCGAAGAGCCGGCACACGTTCTCGACCGCGGTCCCGAGGTTCGGCGACGCATCGATGACCCGGATCAACAGCTCGCGCCACATCGCGCCGCTCTCGGCGAGCGCGGTGCACGCGAGCTCTTCCTTGCCGCCCGGGAAGTAGAAGTACAGCGAGCCGCGCGGCGCGCCGCTCTCGGTCACGATCTCGGCCAGGCCGGTCGCGTGGAAGCCCTGGCGACGCAGCAGCGTGCCGGTGGCCTCGACCAGCTTCTGCCGGCTGCGCGTACCCTTCGCGGTTCGCTCGGCGCGCGTCGTCACGCGGCCAGCTCGGCAACGGGCGAGGCCAGCACCCGACGGTCGGGCGCGCGGCGGTTCATCCGGCGCAGCCCGCGCCACAGCGCGCGCCAGCCGGACAGGTTCAGATCGGGCTTGAGGCCATCGGCGAGGCGCACCATCTGGTGCTGATACCATGCCATGTTCGCGAGGTCGTCGAGGCGACGAACGCCGGTGCCGAACGCCACGGCGCCCGCGCCGGTCGCCGTGCCGTCGAGCAGCCGCGCCGGCAGCTCGGGCTCGTAGGTCATCGGCCGGGCGATGCCGATCGCGTCGATCGCGCCCGAGCGGATCGCGTCGGCCATCGCCGCCGTCGTGCGGAATCCGCCGGTCAGGAGCAGCGGGACCTTGGTCGCGGCCCGGATCTGCTCGGCGTACTCGAGGAAGTAGGCCTCGCGCGCCACGGTCGAGGCCTTCTGCTTGCGGCGCTCGCTGCCGGCCATCGCCGGCCGTTCGTACGTGCCGCCCGAGATCTCGATCAGATCCACGCCCTCGGCCTCGAGCGCCTTCACCACCTCGGTGGCCTCGCCAACCTCGAACCCGCCGCGCTGGAAGTCGGCGGAGTTGAGCTTCACGGTCACGGTGAAGTTGGGCGCGGTCGCCGCGCGGACCGCGCGGACGATCTCGATGAGGAAGCGCCGACGGCGCGCCGGATCGCCACCCCACGCGTCGTCACGCAGGTTGGTGAGCGGCGACAGGAACTGCCCGATGAGGTAGCCGTGCGCGGCGTGGATCTGCACGCCCTTGAACCCGGCCGCGCGCGCGACCCGCGCGGTCGTTGCGAAGCGCGCGATGATCGCCTCGATCTCGTGCGCCTCGAGCGCGCGCGGCTTGCGGAACACGCCGAAGAAGCCACGCATCGCGACCGCCGAGGGCGCGACCGGTTCGCGCGATAGCCGCTTCGGGCTCTGCCGACCCGCGTGGTTGATCTGCATCCACAGGTGCGCGCCGTGAGCCTGGGCGGCGCTCGACCAGCGGCGCAGCGCCGCGAGGTGCCGTTCATCCTCGACGATCACGTTGCCAGGCTCGCCGGTCGCACCGCTGTCGATCATGACGTTGCCGGTGATGAGCACGCCCGCGCCGCTCTTGCCCCAGCGCTCGTACAGCCGGATCAGCGCCTCGGTCGGCTCGCCGCTCGCCAGGTCCGCGAGGGTCTCGCTCATCGCCGCCTTGATGATGCGGTTGGGCAGGACGGCGCCCGAGCGGAGGGTCAGCGGCGAGGCGAGCACGGCGGTCGATGGCTGCATGCCTTCTGAATATGTCGTCCTGCATATTCATGCAAGCGAAGATTATGTGCATCTGTATATTTCAACGATGCAGCGGTGCGAATGGCTGAACCAACAGACGCAATCCAGCGAGACTACTTATCCGCAACTCCGGCACGGCCGGTGCTGATACGTCGCGCATGACCGATCTGCCCACCCTGGTCACCGAGCGCGGCCAGGGCCTTCGCCCCGCCCAGCTCCGTGTCGTCATGGCCGATGGCCTCGAGCACCGCTTCGCGATGGACCGCATCGATGAGTGGCCCGCGCCCCTCCGCGCCCTGGTCGCGCGTCGTCGGCCATCGATCAGCGTGTGGCGTGCGCGGCTGCAGGTATCGTGACGCGCATGCCGCGCCCCGCGATGCCGCGCTCTGCGACTCCGCGCCCTGCGACTCCGCGCCCTGCCTGGAAGACCGGCGTGTTCGCCGGCCTCATCGCGATCGCGATCGTGCTCGCGATCGGCGCGGTGATGGCGGCGACGATGCGCCACCCGCCCGACCCCGAGCTGGTCGGCAAGGGCACCTTCTACCTCGCGCTGTCGGTCGGGTTCGCCGCGTACCTGGTCGCGCGCCGCCGCAAGTGACGCCGCCAGCGCGCGCGGTGTAGCGTCGCGCGATGAGAATCGCCGCGATCCTCGCCGGGGCCGCGCTCGCGGCGAGCTGCTCGAACGCCGCGCCGAAGCCGGCCGCGCCCGCACCGATCATCCCCGATGCCGCGGTCGCGGTCGCCCCCGATGCCGCGCCGCCGATCGTCGATGCGCCCGCGCCGACGCTGCGCTTGCCTGCCGTGCTGCACGCCCGCGGCTACACCGCGCGCCTGCGCATCGATCCCGACCAGGCGCGCTTCGACGGCGAGATCACGATCGCCGCGACCCTCGACGATCCGCAGACGACCCTCTGGCTCGATTCCGAGGGCCTGACGATCGACGCCGCCGACGTCCGCTACATCCTCCCGGATCCGCCGGGACCCTCGCACGACATCCCGAACTTCCAACAGGACACCGCGACCGCGGCGCAGGTCGGCCGGCAGTTCCTGGCGCTGCACCTGCCCCGCACGGTACGCGGCGGCGTCACGATCCACCTCACGTATCACGGCACCCTCGAGGAGAACTCGAGCGCTGGCGCGTTCCGCCAGAAGACCAACGGCGACTGGTACGTCGTCAGCCAGTTCGAGTCGATGTACGCGCGCCGGGTGTTCCCGTCGATCGACGAGCCCGGGAGCAAGGTGCCGTGGCAGCTGACCATCGAAGCGCCGGGCAAGCAGACGGTGCTGTCGAACACCGGCGTCGAGCGCGAGGACAAGCTCGCGGGTGGCTGGGTCGCGCACGTGTTCGCGCGCACGCCACCGCTGCCGAGCTACCTGATCGCGTTCGCCGTCGGCCCGTACGAGCTCGTCGACGCCGGCGTGACCCGCGGCGGCGCGCCGATCCGGATCGCCGCGCTGCGCGGCCGCAAGCAGGACGCCGCCTATGCTGCCGAGGTCACGCCCAAGGTGGTCGCGTTCCTCGAGGACTGGTTCGGCATGCCGTATCCGTACGACAAGCTCGACTGCGTCCCGATCCCGCTGACCGTGACCTTCGGCGCGATGGAGAACGCGGGGATGATCACGTTCGCCGAGACCCGGCTCCTGTTCGACGCCAAGGATCCGTCGTGGGCGAAGCGCCGCAGCTACCTCGGGCTCGCCGCGCACGAGATCGCCCACCAGTGGTTCGGCGACTACGTGACGCCCGCGTGGTGGGACGACATCTGGCTCAACGAGGCGTTCGCGACCTGGATGTCGCCGAAGGTGATCGCGACGCTCCAGCCGACCTGGCGCGCCGATCTCGACGCGATCGCGATCGACACCTCCGCGCTCGACGCCGACGCCATGACCAGCGCCCGCATGATCCGCCAGCCGATCGCGACCGAGCACGACGTCGAGGCGGCCTTCGACGGCATCACCTATCAGAAGGGCGCGGCGGTGATCCGCATGTTCGAGGCGTGGGTCGGCGAGGCCCGCTTCCAGGACGGCGTGCGCGCGTACATGAAGGCGCACGGCAACGGCAACGCCACCGCGAAGGACTTCCTCGATGCGATCGGCGCCGCCGCCGGCAAGGATGTCGCGACGCCGTTCGACACGCTGCTCGAGCAGAGCGGCGCCCCGCGCATCACCGCGTCGCTGCGCTGCGCGGGCGGCAAGCAGCCGCTGGTGCGCCTGCACCAGGATCGCTACCTGCCACGCGGCTCCACCGACGATGGCCCGCGCCGCTGGCAGCTGCCGGTGTGCGTCGCGTTCGAGCGCCAGGGCCGGCGCGCCGAGACCTGCACGCTCCTGACCGACGCCGACGGCGAGGTGCCGCTCGACACCGGCGCCTGCCCGGCGTGGATGTACCCCAACGCCGGCGGCGGCGGCTACTACCACGTCGCGCTCAACGCGACCGATCGCAACGCGCTGGTCAAGCAGCTGGGATCGCTGACGCTCGCCGAGCGCGTGACCTTCGCGCGCGACGTCCGCGCGATGATCGATCACGGCGATGCCGAGCTGACGACCGCGCTCGCGCTGATCCCGCCGCTGGTGCGCGGTGGCTCGCGCGCCGAGATCGAGGCCGCGATCGGGCTCGCCGGGATCGCCGGCGGCTTCCTCACCGATCACCAGCGCACGACCTACCGCGCCTGGCTCGTGCGCGAGTTCGGGCCGCTCGCGCGCAAGCTCGGATGGCGGCCCAAGAAGCCCGGCGATCTCGAGGCCGAGCGGCTGCGCGCCGCGCTCGTGCCGATGGTCGCCGACGCCGGGGATCGCGAGCTCACCACCGAGGCGATCAAGCTCGCGAAGAGCTGGCGCGCGTTGCCGGCCGCGCTGCGCGCGATGGTCCTGCCGATCGCCGCGCAGGATCCCTCGATCTACGCCGCGCTCACCCGCGATCTGTTCGCCGAGACCGATCGCAGCCGCCGCGCCGATCTGATGACCGCGCTCGCGGGCGTGCAGGCCCTGCCGCTCGAGGCGAAGAGCCTCGCGCTCATGCTCGACAAGCGCCTCGACAAGCGCGAGACCCGGCTGATCGCGGGCATGGTCCGCGGCGAGGTGCCCAACATCACGTTGGCCGCGCGGTTCCTCCGCGATCACTTCGCCGACATCGTGCTGGCCGCGCCCGAGGAGGCCCGCGCCCGGTTCGTGCCGGTCGTGACCAGAGTCTGCGATCCGGTCACGCGCGACGAGGTCGCGCGCTACGCGACGGAGACCTTCGCGGCCTTCCCGGCCGGCCCGCGTCGCGTGGCACAGGCGATCGAGGCGATGGACCAGTGCATCGCGCGCCGCGCGGCGCTGGCCCCGGCGCAGGCCAAGCGCTTCGGGCCCTGACGCAACCCCGCGCAGATCCGCGGAATCCCGCGGCGCGCGGGCCCGGTTGTCGATTTCGTGGATTTCCTGTCAGGTCGGTCGGGGCTCGCGGCACATGCAGACGACATGAGCCATGGAGTCACCGATGCCGAGCTGATCGCGGCCTCCCGCCGCGGCGAGCGGGCCGCGTTCGGCCACCTGGTCGAGCGCTATCAGGATCTGGTCTGCGCGGTCTCGTACAGCTCGACCCGCAACCGTGCGCTGTCCGAGGACGTCGCGCAGGACACGTTCCTCGCGGCGTGGGCGCAGCTCGATCAGCTGCGCGAGGCCACGCGCGTGCGCGCCTGGCTGTGCGGCATCGCCCGCAACCTCGCCCGCAAGGCGCGCGTCCACCGGCGCCGCGAGGAGCCGCAGGCCGAGGTCGATCAGAGCGCCGCGGATCTGCGGGCCACGCCGTACGAGGCGGTGAGCCAGGCGCAGACCTCGCGCCAGGTCTGGGATGCGCTGGCGCGCATCCCGGCGGCGTATCGCGAGGTGATGGTGCTGTACTACCAGCAGCAGCGCTCGATCGCCGAGATCGCGGAGGCCCTGATGATCCGCGAGGACGCCGCGCTGCAGCGGCTCACCCGCGGCCGCCGCCTGCTCGCGCGCGAGGTCGCGGTGCTGATCGAGTCGGCGCTCGCCGACGATCGCCCGCGCAAGAACCTGGTCGCGGGCGTGCTCGCCGCGCTGCCGCCGATCGGCTCGACATCGATGACGCCCTGGCTCGCAACCCGTCCAACGCACGTTGCAGGAGCCACACGCATGTTCAAGATCGCCTTCGCAGTCCTCGCCACCGTCAGCGCCGCCGGCGCCGGCTATGTCGCCACGCGCTCGAGCGAGGCCGCCCCGGGACCCGCGCCATCGCCCGCCCCCGCGATCGCGGCGCTCGCGTCGCCCGCACCCGTCGCATCGCGCGACACCGGCCCCGCGCCATCCATGATCGCCGCGTCGCCGGCATCGCCGCATCCCGCCGCGCACCCGCCGGTGCTCGCCGCCGCCGACTGCGATCCCTGCGCCCAGGGCGCAGCCCCCACCGCCGTCGACGACACGCCGGTCGCGCCCGCGCTCATCGCGAAGACCCGCCTGTACGACGGCCCCGCGCGCGGCCCCGCGGACGCGCCGGTCCAGATCGCGGTGTTCATGGACCTCGAGTGCTCGTTCTGCGCCGCGGTGCTCGGCACGATCGATCAGCTCTGGGACGAGTACCCCGGCCAGCTGCGGCTGGTCGTGAAGCAGCTGCCCCTCGATCAGCACAGCGGCGCGCAGCTGGCCTCCGAGGCCTCGCTCGCCGCCGCGGCCCAGGACAAGTTCTGGGCGTTCCACGATCTCGCGCTCGCCGAACAAGACGATCTGACCCGCGCCTCGCTGATCGCGATCGCCGGACGCGCCGGCCTCGATGTGCCCAGGTTCACGCGCGCGCTCGATCAGCACACGTTCGCGGACGCGGTCGCGCGCGACGTGGCCGCAGCCCACGACCTCGACGTGCAGGGCACGCCGGCGTTCTTCATCAACGGCGTGCGCTTCGTCGGCAACCAGCCGATCACGCGGTTCCGCGCCGCGATCGATCACGCCCTCGGCAGATAGCCCGGTGTCAGGGCGCGGTGTACGCGATCGGGTTCGCGGCCACGCCGTCGCACTCGCACACGTACACGTCCGCGGCGCTGCAGTCCTCGTCGTTGAACGCGCCGCTGTCGAGCTCGACGCAGTCCTCGCCGAACAGGTCGTTGGGCTCGCCCGACTTCCACGGCAGGTAGCTCGCGATCCCGGTGGTCACCTGGAACCACGTGCCCTCGGCGACGATGTCGGTCACGCCCAGCCAGAACTGGCCGGAGATCGCGCCGCGCACGGCGTCGCGCTCGGCATCATCCCCGAGGATCACCAGGTGGCTGGTCGGCCCGTCGTCCTCGCAGTCGTGCTCGGCATCGATCCAGGCCTTGGCGCCGGTCACGACGCGGTACTGCGAGTGCGCGCCGCCGCCGGTGATCGGCGCGTAGTCGACCGGGCACGGCGACGCATCCGGCGCGGCGTCGGGCGCGGCATCCGGCGCGGCGTCGGACGGCGCGGCGTCGATCGTCGTCGCGTCGACCGTCGCGGCATCGCTATCCCCGGACGCGGGGAGCCCCGCGCGATCGAATGCGCAGCCCGCGATCATCAGAGCAGCCAGCGCTGACCGCATACCTCGATGGCTATCATAGCCCCAGTTCCGGGCGGGATTGGCGATTCCGTGAGGCGCGGGCCAGGCGCCGGCGCGCTATCGTCCCCGCGTGCGGCGCTTGTTTCTCGCGTGCATCGCCCTCGCCGCGGCGTGTGGTCGCGGCGAGCCCGCATCGGGTTCAGCAACCCCTTCCACCGCGGCGGCGCCCAGCTACCGCGCGTCCGACGGCAGCTTCGCCATCGACTTCCCGGCGCCGCCGACGCGATCGACCGAGACCGTCCCGGGGCACGACGGCCCCGTCGAGGTCGAGATGGCGAGCTACCTCGACGCCGACGCCGCGCGCATGTTCGCCGCGTCGTCGTACGTCTTGCCGCTGCGCGGCCTCGATCCGGTCGCCGCGCTCGATGGCATCGCCGACAACACCGGCGGCGGCGCGACCCATGCCGTCGTGACCGAGCGCCGCCCGCGGCGCTTCAACGGGCTCCCCGCGCTCGAGGTCCGGCTCGTCGGTAGCTACCCCGGCAAGGGCGAGTTCACGCAGCGCGGCCGGTTCATCATCGATCCGAAGACCTCGCGGGTCTTCGTCCTCACCGTCGCCGCACAGGGCGCGATCGACGACGCGATCGCCGAGCGGTTCTTCGGTTCGCTGCGGCTGCCTTAGCTAGGGCTGCGCGACGCCGAACGTGTCGCACTGATCGAACGAGCCCGAGTCGAAGCCGCGCTTGAACCACCGCATGCGCTGCTCCGAGGTGCCGTGCGTGAAGGTCTCGGGGTTGACCCGGCGACCGGACATCTTCTGCAGGCGATCGTCGCCGATAGACTTCGCCGCGTTCATCGCCTCCTCGACGTCACCGCTCTCGAGCATCTTGCGCTGGTCGGTGGTGTGGCCCCACACGCCGGCGAAGCAGTCGGCCTGCAGCTCCTGACGCACGGACACATCGTTCTCGCGGCGCTTGTCCTTGGCGACCATGCGGCGGGCCTTGTCGTCGATGCCGAGCAGGGTCTGCAGGTGATGCCCCATCTCGTGCGCGATCACGTAGGCCTGCGCGAAGTCGCCATCGGCGCCGAGCTGGTTCTTGAGCTCGCGATAGAACGACAGGTCGATGTAGACCTTCTCGTCGGGCGGGCAGTAGAACGGCCCCACCGCCGACGACGATTCGCCGCAGCCGGTGTCGACCGCGTCGGTGAAGATCACCAGCTTGGCGTGGCGGTACGGGACGTTCTCCTTCGCGAACATCGCCTCGAAGGTCTTCTGCGCGTCGTTGAACGCGAACTTCGAGAACTCCTTGAGGTCGCGATCCGGATCGGTCGCCGGGTCGGGCGGCCGGCCCGACTGGTTCGAGCTGTTGCTGCGCTTCGACGACTGCGACGACTGCGGCTGCGACGAGGTCGTGGTCGACGACCCGCCGGTGAGATCGACGCCGAGCACCTGGCTGACGATCGCGAGCAGGATCGCGACCACCGCGCCGCCGCCGCCGAGCTTGAGCGCGGTGCCACCGCCACCGCCGCCGCGAGCCGGGGATGACCCGCGGATGTCCTCGATGTCCTCGTCGGAGCCACCAGGGGTCCACTTCATGGGTCGGAGTCTACAGTAGAGTCCTCCCATGCCACGCAAGAAGAGCGAGGGAAGCGCGGCCAAGCCCAGGGCGGCGAAGGCGAAGTCTGCGACGACGGCGACGGCGAAGCCGCGCGCGCGTAAGAAAGCGGCGGAGGCCGGCTCGATCGGCATCACCGCGAGCGAGTGCGCGAGCGGATCACCACCGGCGGCGATCGGCGCGCTCGGCGACCGCATCCGCGGCGTCGGCGGTGCGGTGCTCGGCAGCTATCGCGAGCCGCTGGGCGGTCACTGGGTCGTGCTCGCGGCGCTGCCGATCGAGGCGATCGCGCCGACGCCGTACCAGCGCGAGCTGTCGAAGACCCACGCCGATCGCCTCGCCGGCGTGATCCCCAAGGTCGGGCGCTTCCTCGATCCGGTGGTCGCGGTCGCGGCGCCCGACGGGCCCGGCTTCATCACGCCCAACGGCATGCACCGCCTCGCGGCGATGACCACGCTCGGCGCGAAGGCGATCACCGCGCTGGTCGTGCCCGAGCCCGAGGTCGCGTTCCGGATCCTCGCGCTCAACACCGAGAAGGCCCACAACCTGCGCGACAAGGCGCTCGAGGTCGTGCGCATGGCGCGCGCGCTGGTCGCCGCGGACGATCCGCGCCACGAGACCGCGCTCGCGCTCGAGTTCGAGCAGGCCGCGTTCCTGACGATCGGCCTGTGCTACGAGGCCAACGGCCGGTTCTCCGGCGGCGCGTACCTGCCGGTGGTGTCGCGCTGCGATGCGCTGCGCGACGAGCCGCTCGCGACCACCGTGCCCGCCCGCGAGGCGCTGGCGAAGCAGCTGCTCGAGGTCGACGTCGCGGTGTCGGCGGCGGTCGCGCGGCTCAAGGAGAGCGGCTTCGCGAGCGGTTATCTCAAGCCGATCGTCGTCGCGCGCGTCAACCCGATCCGGTTCGTGAAGCCCGGCGGCGAGCGGCCCGATCTGGCCAAGACCCTGGCCAAGATGCTCGCGGCCGCGGCCGACTTCGATCCGTCGAAGATCAAGGCCGCAGACCTCGCGGTCGCGGCGGCGGCGGCGGCCAGCGGCGGCAGCGGCGATGACGAGTAGCGCGCGCGAAGATCAGTTGAGCGGGCGGCCGGCGTCGGACAGGACCTTCCACGATCCGTCCGGCTGCTTGCGCCACACCGTGCAGTAGCTGCCGCGCACGATCACGCGCTTCTCCGCGATCACCGCGAACGTGCCGACGGTGAAGCCGACCTCGCCGCTCGCGCCCATCCGGCTCGCGACCGGCTTCCAGGTCAGCGAGCTCTTCGCGAGCAGCTCGGCGATGTCGGCGTGG
>JAIOQA010000266.1 GCA_021413675.1 Deltaproteobacteria bacterium
CGCAGGCGCGACTGCCGTCGGCGCGGGCTCGACCGGCGCAGGCGCGACCGCCGTCGGCGCGGGCGCGACCGGCGCAGGTGCGACCGGCGCGGGCTGGGCCGCCGCTGGGTTCACGGGCGCAGGCGGCAGCGCGGCCGCGGGTGCGGCCTCCTTGCTGCCACCGGCGAGCTTGGTCACGAGCAACATGATCGCGATGCCGCCGACGAACGCCGCCGCGACGCCGGCCCACGGGAACGGCCGCGCCGGCGCGACCGCCGGAGCCATCGCCGCCGCCGCGCGCGGCGCGTGCGCCACGCTCACGCCGATGCCGGCCTCGATCGCGTCGAGGTCCGCCGACGCGACGGTCAGCCCGGCCGACGCGGCGCGTGCCGCCGCGATCGCCTTCTGAACCTTGGCCTCCGCCAGCTTCGCGCGGTCCTCCGCGGACTTCGCGCGATCCTCGGCGCTCTTCACGCGCGCCGAGTCGTCGGCCACGGGGCGCGCCGCGGGCGCGGGCGCGGCGGTCGCCACGCCTGCGTCGGCCTGCGCCTCGGCCGCCTTGGCGCGCGCCTCGGCCGCCTTCGCCTTGTCCTCCGCCGCCTTCGCGCGATCCTCGGCGGCCTTCGCGCGCGCCTCGGCGCCGTCGGCGCGGCTGCGCAGCTCGATCAGCTGCGCGTCGAGCTTGGCGTGATCCGCCCCGCCCGCCTGCTTCGCGATCGCCGCCCGAGCCTCGGCCTCGGCGAGGCGGGTCTCGAGCTCGACCATCTGCTTGGCCAGCGCGCTCTCGCGCCGCTCGGCCTCGGCCTTCGCCTCGCGCTGGGCCTCGCGGACCCGCGCGTCGGTGGCGTCCTTGGCCTCCCGCTCGACGCGCTCCTTCTCGGCGCGCGCCGCTTCGTCGGAGATGCCCCAGCCGCCCAGATCGA
Source organism: Deltaproteobacteria bacterium (assembly GCA_021413675.1). Lineage (GTDB taxonomy): Bacteria > Myxococcota_A > Polyangia > Haliangiales > Haliangiaceae > JAIOQA01. The sequence goes on from JAIOQA010000266.1 coordinate 903, forward strand.
TCATCGTCTGGTTCGCGCGGGCGATGAAGTCGTCGAGCGACGACTCGACCGTCGGCAGCGCCTGCGCAACCTGCATCAACGACGAGGCGCGACGGCGCCCGCGGCCGTTGGTGCCATTGGTCCCGTTGGTGCCGTTCGAAACTGCGTGCTTCTCGTCAGCGGGCATCCATCTTCCTCCCGAGGCCGGCTGGCCCCGTCTCCCCCGAGGGAGTTACTGCTCTACCAAGGTACCAAGGGGATGACCTCCGCGCCTCCCCGGCGCGCAGGCCCTGGAAATCTCAAGCCATCGGACGCCGTGCCGCAGCACGTCCCGGATCCCGCCCGTCCCGCTCCCACGTGATGTCCACCACCCGCGTCACCCGCGTGTCGGGCTCGGCGATCGCCAGCTCGACCACGGCGATGTCGTCGTGGTAGGCGCGCGCCTCGGCGTCGATCACGTCCTGGCTGAGCACGCCCTGATCGACCAGCGTCTGGCCGATCCGCGTCCGCCGCTCGCTCCAGTGCGTCGCCAGCGCCGCCAGCCACTGCTCGTCGGTGATCAGATGCCGCTCCCGGAGGAACTCCCCGAAACGCAACGGCTCGAGGACGGCAGGCGACGACGGGCGAGGGAGGGCGGTGTTCATGGTATGGCGTGGTGCGGCGCGGACATTACCCCACGCAGGGATGGGGCTGTCCAACGAAAACCGCAGGCCGGCACTGCACTGGGATGCAGGTGTCACGACCCGTGTTGTGGCCCACAGACGCCGAACCCGCGTTCTCACGCCAGCGGGCTTGAAGGCGATGCGGCTCTTGTGTTTCCTCCCTCAACTTGCCAAGGATGCGTCGCCCATGACCACCGACGACTCTACGCGCGGCCGCCGTCGACGCCCCGACGCGGGCGCTCCCATCGTGCGGCGCAACACCGTGCGGCTCCCGCACGACGTCGCGCGCCGCGTCCGCCTCGGTCACCCGTGGGTGTACCGCGAGGCGCTCGGCACGCGCGCGCTGCGCGACGAGGCCGGCGCGGTGATCGAGCTGGTCGATCCCGACGGCGAGTTCGTCGGCCGCGGCCTCTACGAGAGCGACGGCGCGATCGCCGTGCGCGTGGTCACGCGCGATCCCGATCGCGCGATCGACGCCGCGCTGGTCGCGGCCCGCGTGCAGCACGCGATCGCCCTGCGCAAGCGGCTCTTCGACTTCGACGCGGTCCAGTCGCTGCGCCTCATCAATGGTGAGGCCGACGGCCTGCCGGCGATCGTGGTCGAGCGCTACGCCGACTACCTGGTCTGCCAGGTGTTCTCGTCGGCGGTGACCGCGCTCCTGCCCGCGGTCTACGACGCGCTCGTGGTCGCGCTCGCGCCCAAGGCGATCTACGAGCAGCGCCGCCATCGCTCGCTCGCCGGCGACGCGCCCCGCCAGGCCGCCGCCGAGCTGGTCCGCGGCCACGCCGCTCCGGTCGAGCTCGAGGTGAAGGAGAACGGCCTCACCTTCTGGTGCGACGTGACCGCGCCGCTGTCGACCGGCCTGTTCGCCGACCTCCGCCTCGGCCGCGAGTCGGTCGCGAAGTGGGCCAAGGGCCGCCGCGTCCTCAACCTCTTCAGCTACACCGGCGCGATCTCAGTCTACGCCCAGCACGGCGGCGCGACCGCGGTGACCGCGGTCGACGTGGCCGCCAAGGCCCACGCCCGCGCCCGCAAGAACTTCGCAGCCTCGGGCATGGATCCCGAGAAGCCCGAGCACATCGTCGGCGATGCGTTCAAGGTCCTCGCCAAGTTCGAGGAGCGCAAGCGCGACTTCGATCTGGTCGTGATCGATCCGCCGGCGTTCGCGAGCGCGGCCGCGCGCGGCGGCAAGCCGTGGAGCGCGATCAAGGACTACGCCGAGCTGGTGGCGGCGTGCCTGCGGGTGCTCGCGCCCGGCGGCATCTTCATCGCCGCGTCGTCGACCCACAAGATCAGCGCCGCCGACTACGACATGGCCCTGGCCGAGGGCGCGTACGACGCGAACTGCGAGCTGCAGGTCATCGATCGCGTGGGCCTGCCCGCCGACTTCCCGACGCAGCCCGGCTTCCCCGAGGGCAGCTACCTGAAGTTCGTCGTCGCGGTGAAGAGCTAGCGCGGCGCGCGCGCCGCGCTACAGCGCCCGCAGCCGGGCCGCGAGCTCGTCGAGCGGCGCGACGTCATCGATCGCGCCGGTCTCGATCGCCGCCTTCGGCATGCCGAAGATGACCGACGAGTCCTGATCCTGGGCCAGGGTCTTGCCCTCGGCCTGCTTGATCGCGCGCACGCCGGCGGCGCCGTCCTTGCCCATGCCGGTCATGACCACGCCGATCGTCCGGCGCCCGTACACCCGCGCCGCCGACAGCATCGTCACGTCCGCCGCCGGGCGGCAGCCGTTGACCAGCGGGCCGTCGTGCAGCGTGATGAGGCCGCGGTCGTCGAACTCGACGTGGCGATCGCCGGGCGCGATCAGGCACAGCCCGGGCATCGGGCGATCGCCGGCCTGGGCCTCGCGCACGGTCAGCGCGCTGTCGGCGTCGAGGCGCTCGGCCAGCGCCGCCGTGAAGTGCGCCGGCATGTGCTGGACGATGATGACGCCGAAGCGGATGTCGCCGGGCAACGCCGGCACCAGCCGCGACAGCGCCGCCGGGCCGCCGGTCGACACCGCGATCACGCACAGCCGCGGCAGGCCGGGCGTGAGCGTGGTCGTGCCGGTGAAGCCGATCGGCCCGGTGGTCGGGCGGCGGATCGGCGCGGTCGGGACCCGCGGCCGCGCGCTCGCCGCGGCGATCAGCTTGCGGACCAGCTCGTCGGCGATCTTGGCCAGATCGGTCGAGACCTCGCCGCCCGGCTTGGCGACGAAGTCGACCGCGCCGGCGGCCAGCGCCTCGAAGGTCTCGCGCGCGCCGGCCTTGGTGTGGGCCGAGAACATCACGACCGGCGTGGGCTTCTTGGCCATGATCTCGCGGACCGTGTCCGCGCCGGTCCAGCCCGGCATGTTGAAGTCCATCGTCACCACGTCAGGCGCGAGCGCGAGCACCTTGTCGAGCGCGTCGTGGCCATCGCGGGCCTGGCCGACGACCTCGAACTGGCCGCTGGCGCCGAGGGTCTTGGCGATCGCCGCGCGCATGAACATCGAGTCGTCGGTGATGACGACGCGCAGCTTCTTGGCCCCGCCCGGAGGCGGCGTGAGGTTGGAGCGGATCACGAGACCTCCTTGCGCGGGGCGATCGTCAGGACCTGGTAGGCGGTGACCGGCTCGGCGACGCCCTTGAGCGTGAGGCCGAGCGACTCGGTGCAGGTGACCAGCTCGCCCAGCGCGTGCCGGGTCGAGGCGCTGATCAGCACGCCGCCGGGCTGGCAGCGCTGCTCGTAGCGGTTGGCGCGGTTCACGGTGTCGCCGATGACGGTGTAGTCGCGGCGCACGATCCGCGAGCCGAGGTCGCCGCGCACCAGCGGGCCGGTGTTGATGCCGATGCGCATCGCGAGCGAGGCGCCGCAGCTGGCGTTGAACGGCGCCATCGCGGCCTGCATCGCGAGCGCGGCGCGGACCGCGCGCTCGGCCGGCGGCGCGCCGCCGCGGACCTCGTCGAAGACCGCCATGATCGCGTCGCCGATGAACTTGTCGATGTCGCCCTGCTCGTCCTTGATGAGCGGGCACATGACGTCGAAGTACTCGTTGAGCAGCTCGATCACCTGCCGCGGCGTGAGCGTCGCCGACATCGGCGTGAAGCCGACGAGATCCGAGAACAGCACCGCCATCTCGCGCTCGTCGGCGCGGATCGAGTCGAGCTCGCCGTCGCGCGCGCGCTCCTCGGCGGCCTTGCGCGCGGCGTCGGAGATGTAGAGCGACGAGGCCGCCTTGTACGCGAGCAACCGGCGCTCGGCCAGGGTGCGCTCGACGGTGGCGATGCACTTGTCCTGGGCGAACGGCTTCACCAGGTACGCCGACGCGCCGGCCGCGCGCATCTGCGCCATGTCGCGCTTGGAGTCGCGCGCGGTCAGCATGATCACCGGCACGTTGCGCAGCTCGGGCTCGCGCCGCAGCGCGTGGACCAGCTCGAAGCCGGTCATGACCGGCATCTCGTAGTCGCTGACCACGAGGTGCGGCTTGATCTGCAGCGCCTTCTCGAGGCCGATCTTGCCGTTCTCGGCGGTGATGACCTCGAAGCCCTGGCGCGCGAGGCAGTCGGCGACGAAGTGGCGCTGCGCCGGCGAGTCGTCGACGACCAGGATGCGCTCGCGCGACGCCGGCAGCGTGCCGGCAAACAGCGCGCGCACGCGGGTCGACAGCTCCTCGGGGACCACCGGCTTGACCATGTAGTCGTCGGCGCCGGCGTCGAAGCCGCGCTCGAGATCGGTGGCCTCGCCCAGGGTCGAGCAGATGAGCACGGGGATGTGCGCGGTGTCAGTGCCAGTCTTGAGCGCCTTGCACAGCTCGTAGCCGTCCATGCGCGGCATCTCGACATCGGTCAGCACGAGATCCGGGCGCCGCTCGCGCGCCAGCCGCAGGCCCTCGGCGCCGTCGTGCGCGTTGACGACCTCGTAGCCGTCGTCCTCGAGGATCGGCGTGGTGTAGCGGTGGATCATCGGCGAGTCGTCGCAGAGCAGGACCAGCTTCCGGGCGCGGGTCGACGCGCCGACCACCTCGAGCACCTCGGCGTCGGTGAACGGCACCGCGAGGAAGCCATCGGCCTTCGCCGCCTTGGCGATCTCGCGATCGGCCGCGGTCACGCCGACGACGATCGCCGCCACCGCGACGTGATCGAGGATCGTGCGCAGGTAGGCGACCGCGCCGGCGAGATCGCGATCGGGCAGGCGCCGGGGCAGGAACACCGCGTGGGGCTCGAGCTCGGCGACGCGCGCCTCGAGCTCGGCCATCGACGCGACCTGCACCAGGCGGTGGCCGAGCGGCTCGAGCGGCCGGCGCAGGAACTCGGCCAGCAGCGGATCGCTGGCGACGACGACGGCGTTCATGCTTCGCCTCGCCCGAGGAGCTTCTTGATCGCGCGCAAGAGCAGCTGCCGATCGTGGGGCTTGGTGATGTACTCGTCGACACCGGCGTCGAAGCCGCGGACCCGATCGATGCGCTCGCCGCGGCTGGTGACCATGACGATCGGCGTGTCGGCGTAGCTCGGCATCGCGCGCAAGGCGCGGGTCAGCTCGTAGCCGTCCATGCGCGGCATCATCACGTCGGTCGAGACCAGATCGAACTGCCGCGCCTGGCACAGCTCGAGGCCGGCCTGGCCATCGACCGCGACGGTGACGTCGAAGCCGGCCTCGGCGACGATCCGGCGCAGCGACTCGCGGACGATGTTGGAGTCCTCGACGATCAGCACCTGGCCGCTCGAGGCCGACGCCGGGGTCGCGAGCGCGCGCGGCACGCGGGTCGGCTGGCGCAGCGCGCGCGCGATCACCGCGGGGACATCGAGGATCAAGGCGCAGCGATCGCCGAGCAGGGTCGCGCCCGAGGCGCACGGCACGCCCGCGAGCAGCTCGCCCAGCGACTTGATCACGATCTCCTTCTTGCCGAGCAGGTGATCGCAGGCGAGGCCGAAGACCTCCCCGCCCTGCTCGGTCAGGATCACGTGCAGCTGATCGTCGCGGCCATCGGCGCCGTCGCCGCCGTCGAGCTCGAGCACCTGATCGAGGCGGATCAGCGCGACGTGGCGGCCGCGCACCAGGATCAGCTCGCGGTCGCCGACCAGCGTGACCTCGCTCGCCGGCACGACCGCGGTGCGCACGACCGCGTCGAGCGGGATCGCGAAGACCTCGCCGCCGGCGCGCGCCAGCAGCACCTGGATGATCGCGAGGGTGAGCGGCAGGCGCAGCGTGAAGGTCGAGCCCTGACCCAGCGTGGAGTCGAGATCGATCACGCCCTTCAACCGCGTGACGATCGTCTGGCGCACGACGTCCATGCCGACGCCGCGTCCCGAGACGTCGGTGACCTGGGCCGCGGTCGAGAAGCCGGGCCGGAAGATGAGCTCGAGCGCGTCGCGATCGTCCATCGCCGCCAGCTCGGCGTCGGTGCAGAGGCCCTGGCTCCGGGCCTTCGCCTTGAGCTTCGCCGGATCCATGCCGCGGCCGTCGTCCGAGATCCGGACGACCACCTGGTTGCCGCGGTGGGCCGCCGACAGCTTGACCACGCCCTCGGCCGGCTTGCCCGCGGCCAGCCGCGCCTCGGGCGGCTCGACGCCGTGATCGACCGAGTTGCGGACCAGGTGCAGGAGCGGCTCGTCGAGGGCCTCGACCAGCAACTTGTCGAGCTCGGTGTCCTCGCCGACCAGCTCGAGCCGCGCGCGCTTGCCCAGGCTGGTCGCGAGATCGCGCACGGTGCGCACGTGCTTGCGGAAGACGCCGCCGATCGGGACCATGCGCAGCCGCATGACCTGATCGCGCAGCTCCGACGAGATCGAGTCGAGGCGGCCGGTCGACTGATCGAGATCCTGCGAGATGTCGACCAGCACGCGCTCGACCCGGCCGAGCTCGTCGTTGAGGTGGCTGAGGCTCTGGGCCGCGCCGGCGCGCGCGGTCGCGACCCGGCGCGCGGTCGTCCGCTCGGTCGACAGCTCGGTCGAGACCGCGGTCAACGCGCCCATCGCGCCGCGCAGGCCGTCGCGGCCGAGCACCAGCTCGCCGACCAGGTTGAGCAGGCGATCGAGTTTGTCGAAGTCGACGCGGATCGTCTGGCGCGCGGCCTCGGCGGCGCGCGGGCCACCATCGGCGTGGGCCGGCTCGGCGGCGTGGACCTCGGCGGGCGCGGGCGCGACTGGCGCGCGGTTCGCGGGGTTCGCGGGATCGCGTAGCCGGCGCACGACCGCGCTCGGATCGAGCGTGATCGGCTCGCGCGCGCGGGCCTGGCGCAGCATGTCGCGGAGCGCGTCGAGCGTGGCGAGCAACGCGTCGATCGCCGCGGCGTCGGCGGGGCGCGCGCCATCGCGCAGGCTGCCGACCAGATCCTCGGCGGCGTGGGCCAGCTGGTTGACCGGCTGCATGCCGACCATCGCCGAGGAGCCCTTGACCGTGTGCAGATCGCGGAAGACGTCGCGCAGGAGCTCGGCGTCGTTAGGGCGACGCTCGATCTCGAGCAGCTTCCCGGCGAGCGCCTCGAGCCGCTCGGTGCACTCGTCGAAGAACAGCTCGATCATGTCGTCGTCGACGGTCGGGACCCACGTGAAGCCGGGCGCGGGCGCGATCGTCGTGAGCACGACCGGCGCGACCGCATCGGCGGGCGGCGCGGGCCGGCGCACCAGCGAGCCGACCGGGACGTCGGGCGTGTCGGCGGCGGGGCCGCGATCGATCGTCGGGCGGCGGCCGGTGCCGGGGATCGGGAACATCGTCTCGAGCTCGAAGCGCGCGCCGGCCAGCGGCAGGCCTAGGACGCGCGCGCCCGAGCGATCGGGCGCCGCCAGCTGCTCGAGCGACTGCCGCAGCGTGAACGTCGACGAGGTCAGGACCGGCAGGCCGACGCCCGGATCGATGTCGTGGCTGGCGAGCAGATCGAGCGTGCGCTCGATCGCGAGCGCGAGCCGGCCGACGTCCTCGGCGCCGACCAGCAGGCTCGCCATCCCGATGCGGAACGCGAGCTGGCCGAGGGCATCGGTGCGATCACGGACGAGATCGAGCTGCATCGGCACCAGCGCAGCCACGCCCTGATCGAGCGCGCGCGCGTCGCGCAGCCCGGCGGCGACGAAGCGATCCCAGAGCGCCACGCCCTCGCTCATCGCGCGCCTCCGGTCGGCTCGAAGCCGTGGCGGCGGAGCCAGCGCTGGGCGCCGGGGCGCACGGCCGCGAACTCGAGCGCGACCGCGGCGGCGGCGGCGGCGGCCTTGGCGCGGCGCAGGACCGGCGCCAGCTCGTCGGCGAGGAACTCGGCGGCGTCGAGCTGGACGACCAGCTTCGCCAGGCGGGGCCGCGCCAGCGCGCGCGAGAGATCGTCGGCGACGCGCTTCGGGTCGTCGCAGTGGCCGACCAGCGCGAACGTGCCGACCTCGTGGCCGGCGGAGGGCGACGGCGTGACCGGACGCGGGCGGATGACCGCGGCGACCGGCGTGGGTCGCGCGGCGATGCGGTCGCTCGGGCGATCGGTGCGCGGCACGGCGATCGCGCGCTCGCCGCTCGGCCGGGTCGGGGCCCGCACGATCGCGCGCTCGCCGCTGGGGCGCGTCGTGTCGCGCACGATCGCGCGCTCGCCGCTCGGATCCTTCGCGTCTCTCGGGTCGCGCGCCGACTCGCGCGGCGTGTCGCGCGTCGTGATCGCCGGTCCGCCCGGGCGCCGATAGATGACTGCGTCGTCGACGCGCAGCGCCTCGAGGTTCGCAACGTCGCGCAGCGACTCGGAGTAGCCCACGAACACGAACCCGCCGGGCAGGGTCGCGTCGACCAGCCGCTCGACCACGCGCGCGCGGATCGCCGCGCCGAAGTAGATGAGCACGTTGCGGCACCAGACCACGTCGAAGCCGCGGCGCGCCGGGTTCGATCGATCGTCGTCGTCCGCGAGGTTGTGGCGCTCGAAGCTCACGAGGCCCGCGACCTCGGGCCGCACGCGCACGCGATCGCCCTCGACCACCACGCCGCCCTGCCACTCCGGCGCGATGTGCTCGAGGGCGCCCGCGGGATAAGTCGCGCGCCGCGCGAACGCCAGCGCCTCGTCGCTCACGTCGGTCGCGAGGATCGACACGACGCCGGCCTGGCGCGGCACCAGCCGGGCCAGCACCAGCGCGAGCGTGTACGGCTCCTCGCCGGTCGCGCAGCCCGCGCTCCACACCCGCAACGTCCGGCGTCCGGACAACCGCCACGCCGGCACGACGACATCGACCAGGGCCTGGACCTGGGTGCGGTGGCGGAAGAACCGGGTCTCGCCGACCCGCACCGCCTCGACCAGCGCGCGGAGCTCGACCTCGCCGTCGCCATCGAGCAGCTCGACGTAGCGCTCGGGGAGGACGCCGCGGGCCGCGACCCGCGACTCGATCCGCGACGCCAGCACCCACGCCGGCAGCTCGAGCCCGGCGTGCTCGGCGAGCCGCCGCCCGACCTGGGCCACGATCTCGGCGCGCACGCCCATCAGCTATGGGCCCGGGAACGAATAGCTCGCTCGTCCTCGCGGCCGATCCATCCCGGCTGGCTTCGTTGCTCGTCGGTTACAGCCGAGGAGGATGCGCCCTCCTCGCGCCTCGCCATCCGGGCGCCTCGACCGCGAGTTTCGACCGACCTGTTCATTCCCGGGCCCTGGGCGCCTTGCCGGGCAGCGCCTTGGTCGGGGCCGCGGCGACCTTCCGGCCGTTGCCGCGGCTGTCGCTCTTCGCGCCCGAGCCGTCGAGGTTGAAGCCGCCGATCGACTGCTCGAGCTGGAACGCGAGCTCGTGCAGCTGCTCGGCCTGGACCACCGACTCCTCCGAGCCCGACAGGACCTCGCTCGCGATCTTCTGGACCGCGTCCATGTTGCGCGCGATCTCGTCGGAGACCACCGCCTGCTCCTGGACCGCGTGGGCGGTGTCCTTGACGACGCTGATGAGCTGGCCGAGATCGGTCAGCGTGTGGGTGACCAGCTGCGCGCCGCCCTCGACCTCGCGCGTGCCGATGTCCATCGACGCGATCGCCGCCGCGGTCTGCTCCTTGATCGTCTGGATCAGCGCCTCGATGTCCTTGGCCGACTGGCCCACGCGCCGCGCCAAGGACGACACCTCGTCGGCGACCACCGCGAAGCCGCGGCCCTGCTCGCCGGCGTGCGCCGCCTCGATCGAGGCGTTGAGCGCGAGCAGCGAGGTCTGCTCGCTGATCTGGCGGATGACCTCGACGATGTTGCCGATGCGCTTCGAGCTCTCGCCCAGGTCGCGCATCTTCTCGGCGGCGTCCTCGACCGCGTGGCGGATCTGGCTCATGCGATCGACCGCGGCGTGGACCGCGACGTTGGACTTCTCGGCGACGTCCGTGGCCTGCGCCGCGTTGGCCGCGACCTGCTGGATCGAGGCCGACAGCTCGGTGACGGCGGCGGTCGAGCCCTCGATCTTGAGCGTCTGATCCTTCAGGCCGCCCAGCATCTGCTTGGACGCGGCGCTGATCTCCGCCGACGACGCGCCGACCTGGAACGCCGCCGACTGCACGCCGGTCGCGAGATCGTGGAGCCGCGCGAACACCTGGTTGATGTTCTCGGCGAGGTCCGCGGTCTCGTCGCGCGACGAGACATCGACCCGCTGGGTCAGATCGGTGTCGCCGAGCAAGAGATCGCGCGACTGCCGGACGAACTGCTTGATCGGCCGCGACACCCACGACGCGAGCAGGAGCGCGACGATCACCGACAGGATCACGCCGATCAGCATCTCGCGCCACGGCAGCACCGCGTCGCGACCCTCGAGGTTGGTGCGGCTGCGCATCAGGAACAGCCGGCCGATGTTGCCGCTGGCCAGCCCGGCGAAGCCCTCGACGTCGTCGACCATGAAGTCGTAGTCGCCGCTCTTGAGCCGGATGATGTCGCGCTCCTCCTCGCCCTGGACGACGTGGATCCACTTCTCCTCGGCCAGCTGCTTGGCCAGCTCGGGCCAGCTCTTCTCCTCCATGACCGAGGCGACGATCGCGCCGTTGACGATCAGCGACAGCCGGTGCTGCATCGCCTCGACCTCGTCGGACTGCTCCTTGTACTGCAGCATGTAGCGCTCGAGGCGGATGCCGATGATGAGGCCGCCGAGCACCTCGCCCTTCTCGCCGCGCACCGGCACGCCCGCGACCTGCCAGGCGCGGGCCTCGTGGACCAGCACCTTGTCGAAGAACGCGCCGCCGCCGCGGACCAGCGTGATCGCCGACATCTGGCCGACGTCGGGTTGCGCGACGTGCGCCTCGGGCGAGGCCCACAGCAGCGTGCCGGTGGGCGAGAACAGGATCAGCAGATCCGGCGACAGGCCGTTCTTGCTCGAGAGCAGCTTGAACAGGTGCTGCGCGACCTCGGCGCCGGTCGGCTTGCCGCTCGGAGGCGCGGCGGTCGCGCCCGCCGCGGCCGGTGCCTCCGGCATGAGCGCCGCG
>JAIOQA010000267.1 GCA_021413675.1 Deltaproteobacteria bacterium
GCGACGGCGTGGCCGAGCTCGCGCGCGGCGCGGAGGTCGCGGTGATCGCGCCTGCGGGCTCGCCGGTGGCCGAGGTCGCGTCGCGCGCGGCCGAGGTGCCGGTCGCGGCGCCGGCGCGATCGCGGCGCTGGATCCCGATCGGCATCGCGCTGGTCGCGGCGGGGGCGCTCGCCTTCGCCGCGTGGCCGCGAGGCGGTGAGCCAGGCGAGGCGCAGGTCGCGATCGCGCCGGTCGCGGTGAGCGACGCGCGCGAGGCCGTCGCCGTGGTCCCGGCGGCCGCGGCGATCGACGCGGCCGTCGTCCTGCCGCCCGACGCCGCGAGCGCGCCGCGCCCGATCGCGGACGACGGCCGCGAGCGCCTCGCGCCCGATCGACGCGGCGAGGGCCGCCCGCCGCACGCGCTCGCGCCGGTCGACGCCGCGCCGGCGATGGCGGCGCCGATCGACGCCGGCGCGCCGACGGTCCGGCGCGTGACGATCGGCGCGACGCCGTGGGCGAACTTCACGATCGACGACAACCCGACCCAGCACCAGACGCCCGAGACCGTCGAGCTCGGCCCCGGTCGCCACGTCGTCCACTTCGACAACCCCGAGCTCCACGTCGCGCGCGACGTCACGATCGACGTCCCGGTCGATCGCGATCTGCGCCACGTCGAGCCGATGTCGCGCTGAGCGGGCTCGAAGCGGGCCGGAGGCGCGCGGGGAGCGGAGTCGAACGCCGAGCGAGGCACGGATCCGGGCACGGGCACGGGAGTCATTCCTGCTCCGCAAGGACGCGTGCATGCGCGTGATTCGCGCCGCGCAGGGATCCGAGCGCGTTCCGGACCCCAACCCAATCTGTACCCCCGGCACGGTCTTGCGATCACCTGCAGGCGGAGCGACTTCCGCATCTGCCACGTCTCGGTGCAGGGCAACCATGTCCACCTGATCGTCGAGGCGGATAGCCACATGGCGCTCGCGCGCGGCATGCAGGGCTTCCAGATCGCGTGCGCGCGGCGGTTCAACCTCCAGACCCGCCGCCGCGGCGGGGTCTTCGCGGATCGCTATCATCCGCGCCCCCTCTCGACGCTGCGCGAGACCCGCAACGCGCTGGCCTACGTGTTGAACAACTGGCGACGGCATCGCGAGGACAACACCGCGCGCCACCTGGCGTTCGATCCGTTCGCCTCGGCGCGCGCGTTCGACGGCTGGCTCGACAGCCCCCGCCGCGCCCACCTGGAGTTCGTGCCGGTCGTGATGCCGACCACCTGGCACCTCACGCACGGCTGGCGGCGCTACGGGCCGATCGCGCCACACCAACGGCCCGGGCCGATCGACGCAGACGCGGGACGGTGGTCGCGCCTCGGGCGAGGCGCACGGCGGCCGACGGCGGCCGACGGCGGCCAGCCGGCGGCTACCGCGCCCGCGCGATCGCGGCGGTGAGTCTTGCGCGCCGCGCATCGATAGTCTGCCGCCGCACCCGAACGTGCTCGGTCGGGACGTGCCGCGGAGGCGCTGCGCGTCGACCCGCGCTCGATCACTGCGCGCCCGCCGGCTGAACTCGCCTGTCGTGCTCAGCCGCGCAGTCGCGCGGCGACCTCGGCCGCGGCGCGCTCGCCGGCGGTGAGCGCGCCGTCGAAGTAGCCGGCCCACTTCGTCGCGGTCTCGGTGCCGGCGAAGTGGAGGCGCCCGAGCGGCTCGCGCAGGGCGTGGCCGAGCTCGGTCATCACGCCGGGCGGCATCACGCCGACGTAGCAGCCGGCGCTCCACTCCTCCTGCGTCCAGTCGCGGTCGACGTAGGTCACCGGGCGCGCGGCCTCGGGCCCGAACAGCCGCGTGAGATCGGCGATGACCGCGGCGCGACGCGCCACCGGATTGCCGGACCAGTGCTTCGCGGCGTCGCCGATGACGAACGCGACCAGCGCCGCCTGGCCGCCGCGGTCGACGTCGGGCGCGCTGTCGTCGAAGGTCGCGCGGACCACGCCATCGGTGCTGATCGCCTCGCCGGACAGGCCGGCCTGGCGCCAGAACGGTCGGGCGTAGGTCGCGATGCACTTGATGACCGAGCCCATCGGCATGGCGCGCTCGAGCGCGGCGCGCGCCGGCGTGCGCGCCGGGCCCAGATCGATCCGCGCCGACAACGCGGGCGGCACCGCGAGGATCGCGTGCTTCGCGCGGAGTTTGCCGCGCGGGCCGCGCACGGTCACGCCGCGCTCGTCCTGCGCGATCGCCGTGACCGCGTGATCGAGGCGGATCCGCGCGCCCAGCAGCGCCGCCATGCGCAGCGACAGCTCCTGCGCGCCGCCGACGAAGCGCCGCTCCTGCGCGCCGCCGTCGACCTCGGTCAGCCGCATGAAGCCGCCGCCCGAGCGCGCGTAGAACAGGAAGTAGAGGAACGACAGATCCTTGGGCTCGGCGGCGAACACCATCTGGGTCGCGATCGTCATCATCTCGCGCGCGCCGGCGGTGTGCACCGCGTCGCGCAGCCAGTCCTCGACGCTCATCTTGTCCCAGGCCGCGGCGCGGCGCGCCTTCGCCGGATCCGCGAGCGGGACGGACCGGCACAGGAGCTCGATCTGCGCCGCGCGCACGCCCAGCTCGGCGAGCGCGACCAGCGGCAGTTTCGGCAAGAAGCCGCGGTAGCTCGCGATCCGCCCGCCGCGCTCGACCAGCTTCTTGCCGCCGTGGAACTGCGGGATCGTGTCGACGCCGAGCTCGCGGGCCAGCGCCGCCACGCGATCCTGGGTCGGGCCGATCCACTGGCCGCCCAGATCGAGCACGTCGTGGCCGACCGTCGTCGAGAACGTGCGCCCGCCGACGCGATCGCGGGCCTCGAGCACGACGACATCGGCGCCCGCGGCGGTCAACGCGCGCGCCGCGGCCAGGCCCGACAGGCCGGCGCCGATGATCGCGACGTCGTGGTGCGCGACCTCACCGTCGGATACCGCCATGGCCCGACGGTACACCGCGCGCGTCGCGGGGCGGTATGCTGGCGGCCGTGAAGCTCTACGGCACCACCACGTCTCCCTTCGTCCGCCGGGTCCGCGTCGTCGCCGCCGAGCTCGGCGTCCCGCTCGATCTCGTCAACACCGCGACCGACGACGGCCAGGCCGCGCTCCGCGCGGTGTCGCCGATCCGCAAGGTGCCGGTCGCGGTGCTCGGCGGCCGCACGCTGTTCGACTCGCGCGTGATCATCGACTACCTCACGACCGTCAACGGCTGGGGCGGCGTGGCGCCGGCGCGCGACCGCTGGCGCGAGCAGAACCTGGTCAACGCGATCGACGGCGCGCTCGACGCGGCGATCCAGGTGTTCTACCTGCGCCGCGACGGCGTACCGGTCGAGGGCTCGGCGTACGCGACCCGCCAGCGCGATCGCATCGCGGCGATCTTCGCGTGGCTCGCGACCGAGCTGGCGACGCCGACGACGTTCGACGCCGGCCTCGGGCTCGCCGAGATCTCGCTGATCGCGACGCTCGACTGGATGGACTTCCGCGAGACCTACCCGACCGGCGATGCGTTCGCGGCGCTGCGCGCGGCGTGGCGCGAGCGCCCGAGCCTGGCGGCGACGCGCCCGCACGCATGACGCGATCGCTGCTCGCGCTCGCGGCGCTGGCCGCGTGTCACGCGCACGCGCCGCGCGGACCCGCGCCCGACGATCGACTGTGGGCCGCCGCGTCCGAGGTGATCGGCGACGGCCGCGGCCACCTGCCGCTGCCGGCGGTCGCGCTGGTCGCGCTGCCGGGCGATCGCGCGCTGGCGTTCACCGACGACGGTGGGCTCGCCGAGGTCGATCTCGCGACCGCGCAGGTGACCCGCGCGCGCCTGGCCGTCCTCGACGGAGAGGTCCGGGCCGCGGTGCTGATGCGCGGCGGCCTGGTGCTCGCGGTCGGCGGGCGCGATGGTCGTCCGGCGGCGTGGTGGGTCTCGCCGCGCGAGCTGTCCGCGCGCGCGGCGCCGCTGCCGGGCGCCGGCACGTCGCCGTTGACCGGCGTCGCGGCCAGCCCGGATGGTCGCGCGATCGTCGTGACCGGGCCGACCTGGCCGCTGGCGCTGCGCGATCCGCAGACGCTGGCCGAGCGCAGCGTCGTGTCGGCGCAGCGCGGGTTCGACGACCCGCAGTTCGTCGGCGACTACCTCGCGGTCAACGGCGGCGGCGCGCTGATCGTCTTCGATCCGGCGCACGACGCGCGCGCGATCGGCCGGGTCGCGGGCCTCGGCTTCGTGAGCCCCGACGGCGCGGCGATCGTCGTCGATGCCGACAGCGGCGACGCCACGCTCATCGATCTCCACGGCGGCCCGCCGACGATCCCCGATCTCGGCACGGCGCCGATCGCCGGCGTGGTGTGGTCGCCGAGCGGCGATCGGGCCGCGATGATCCGCGCCGATCGGATCGAGCTGGTCGAGTTGCCCTCGGGCCAGCGCTGGCAGCTCGCGATCCCCGCGGCCGGCGCGCGCGCGGTGTTCAGCCGCGATGGCGCGAGCCTGCTGGTCACGCAGGGCGGCGGGCTGTGGCGCGCGGATCGCCGCGGCGCGGTGCGCGGCCCGGGCCCCGGCGCGGCGACGATCGCCGAGGTGTCGCCGGGGGCGGTGGTCAGCGCGGCCGGGTGGCGCGCGCTGCGCGGCCCGCTCGCCGGCGCGTGGCGGCCGTGGACCCATGCGCCCGAGGTCGTCGCGGTGTCGCCGGGCGGTGCGCGGGTCGCAGCGGTCGACGCCGACGGGTCGATCGTCCGGATCACGGACACCGCGACCGGCGCCGAGCGCGCGGTGCCGGGCGCCGAGCGCGCGCTCGCGCTCGCCGTCGACGATCGCATCGGCGCGCTGGTCGCGGGCTGGGCCGCGGTCACGGCGATCGCCGGTGACGCGATCACGCCGCTCGCGATCCCCGACGCCGCGGTGGTCGGCCTCGACGTCGCGCGCGCGACGATCGTGCTGGCGCGCGGTGGCACGCTGATGCGGATCGCCTTGCCCGACGGCGCGCCGTTCGTGGTCGCGCGCGCGCCCGGTTGCCGCAGCGACGCGCGGGCCTGGCTGGCGCCGGACGGCGCGCGGCTGGCGATCGCC
>JAIOQA010000402.1 GCA_021413675.1 Deltaproteobacteria bacterium
GCCCGCGCTGTCGGCGCGGCGACGTCCGGCGTCCGGACGCTCGGGCGATGCCTGCCGCGCGCCCGGGCGGCTGTCGACGCGCGCCGCGGGCCGCGGCTCGGGCCGCGGCGTCTCGCGCTCGTGGATCGCGCGATCGAGCGCCCGGTCGCGGACCGCGCCGCGCGCCGAGGGCGGCCGCTCGGCGACGGTCGCCTGGTCCTCGACGTAGTCGTCCGCCGCGTAGCTCGGCCCGCGCAGCTGCGCCCGCGCGCCACCCGCGATCAGCTCGGAGGCCTCGACCTCGACGACGTCGTCGTCCGACACGTCGTCGTCCTCGACGACATCGTCGTCGCCGAGATCCTCGGTGTGCGCCCGCGGCGGCGGCGGCTCGGCGAGCTCGTCAGCGGCCTCGAGCTCGACGCCCTCGAGCTCGGGATCGAGCTCGACCGTGCCCGAGTGATCGCCCGGCGGCACGCGCGCCGCGATCGCGCGGGTCACGACGTTGGCCGGCCGCGTGAAGCTGCCCGAGCTCGACGGGCCGCTCTTCCCGTCGCCCTGGTGGCTCGGGTAGTGCTTCGTCATGCTGTCGCCGAAATCGCCGTAGCCCGCGCCGCGGCCGCCGCCGCCGCTGGCGATCGCGAGCGCGCCCTCCTTGGCCAGCGCCGCGATGCCGGGATCGCCGGGCGCGAGGCTGCGCGCGCGCTCGAGCGCCTCGACGGCGGCGTAGGGGTCGCCTTTCCGCAGGAGCGCCTCGCCGCGCAGCGCGTGGGCGCTCGCGCTCGCCGGATCGAGCTCGAGGGCGACCCGCATCTCGGCCAGCACCTCGTCGTGGCGGCGCAGCGCGAGCAGCGCCTGGCCGAGCACCAGCCGGCCGTCGAGCGCGCCCGGGCGCCCGAGCAGCCCCAGCCGGCAGACCTTGACCGCCTCCTGGTAGGCTCCGGCGGCGACCAGCGACTGGCCGCGGCTGACGAAGTCGGACGGCGACACGCTGTCCCCAGCTTACGCCATCTCGCCGGCTGCGCGGGTCCCGGGGGTGGCTGAACGACCCTACGGTTGCGCGGTCGTGTCGTCGGTGTCCGACGGCAGCGCGGCGGTCCGGTCGGTCAGGCCAGTCGCGTCGGCGCGGGCGGCCTCGGCGTCCTTCGCACCGCCCGGGCCCGCGGTCGTGTCCGAGTCCTTCGCGCCGTCGGGCGGCTCGCGCAGCCCGGGCATCTCGGGGCCGTGGGCGCGCCGCTCGTCGACCAGCATCCAGCTCGCGCCGCGCCGCTCCCACTGCTGCACCGCGCGGGTCTCGCGCAGCGTGCCCTCGGTCTCCTTGAACCAGCTGTACTTCACCTCGACCGTCGCGCGGTCGTGCACCTTGCCGCCGACCTTGACGAGATCGTAGTCGGTGATGTGCAGATCCTTGGCGAGGTCCTCGCGCTCGTCGAGGAACGCCTCGCGCTCGCGCGGCGGGATGCGAGTCGCGGCGGCCGAGTAGCGGCCCCAGCGCAGGCCCTCGTCGTAGGTCCGCACCGACTCGAGCAGGGTGTCGCCCTGGGGCGCCAGCGAGGCGCAGCCCGCCACGACCAGGCCGCTCATCGCGAAGCACTTCATGAAGGACTTCATGCTGCGTCTCCCTGGCCGCGCTTGGCGCGGACCGACTTGATGGCGGCGAGATCCTTGCGCCCGAGCTCGCCGGTCGCGATCAGCACCGCGAGGAACACCACGCCGACCAGCGCGGCCTCGACCAGCGTCATGAGCGGGGTCTGGAACGGCACGACCCAGCCGACCGCGATGCCGGCGAGGATCGCCACGCCGACGCGCACGACCGAGAGCAGCGGGATGAACGCGCCGAGCCGCACGTGCAGGCGCCAGCCGACGAGGCACGCGCCGATGAACATCGCGCTGCCGGTGACCAGCGCCGCGCCGAGCAGCACGTCGGCGCCCGGGTGGAGCTGCGGGATCACGATCAGGTTGCCGATGATCGCGACGACCAGCGTGACCGCGGCGGTGATGATCGCGTCCTTGGTGTAGCCGGCGCCGTTGAGGATCGTGCCGGCGATCGCGAAGATCGAGAACGCGACGTTGCCCAGGGCCAGCGCGGACAGGGCCGGCGCGCCGAGCGCGGCGTAGTCCGCGGGGAACGGCAGGCGCAAGAGCCACTCCGGGTTCGCCGCCATGACGACCGCGATCGCGGTCGAGAACATCAGCGAGTAGCGCATCGTGACGTGGACGTAGCGGCGCGTGGTGTCCTGATCGCCCTCGAGGGTCGACTTCGACACCAGCGGGAACACGACGAACGTGGCCGCGATGATCGCCTGGTAGGACAGGCGCGCGAGCGTCTGGACCGCGGTGTAGTACGCGACCTGGACGTCGGCGAGCTGCGCCGGGTCGTAGTGGAAGCCGGTGACCTCGCGCGCCCACGGCAGCGCGCGATCGATCGCGCCCGCGAAGTGATCGGCGTGGGCGGCGTACCAGTCCGAGGTCAGCCGCTTGACCAGCCAGGTGTCGACGAACATCAGCACGTTGAACAGCGCCAGGTAGACCGCGACGCCGAGGAAGTAGCGCAGCATCGGGCCGACCGGCACCTTCTCGGCGGTGCGGCCGGGCAGGCCGACCCAGACGGTGGCGATCATCAGGATCGCGCCGACGGCGGCGACCCAGCCCGCGACCACGCCGACCAGGCCGAGGCCGGCCATCGCCATGCCGAGGATGCCGGTCACGCGCAGGGTCGTGAACGCGATGTCGAGGCCGGCCTGCTTGTGGAACTCGCGCTGGCCGTTGGCGGTGCCGATCAGCACCGCATAGAAGGAGTAGCCGCCGATGATCACGCCCGAGACCATGAGCGGCACGGTCTTGGTCGGATCCTTGATCGCCCACGACACCAGCGGCGCGCCGGCGATGAAGAGGAGCGCGACCGGCAGGCCGACATAGAGGTGCATGCGCAGGCCGGCGCGCTCGACGGCGCGCGCGGTCTCGGGCTTCTGCGCGGTGAAGCGCGACACCGCCTGGATCGAGCCGGTCACCATCACGTTGTTGAACGGCGACACGACCGAGCTGACGAAGCCGTAGGCGCCGAACACGACGCGCGACAAGAGCGACGGCAGCCGGATCTGGATCAGCAGGCCGCCGATCATGAAGTAGAACTTCGCGAAGGCGATGTAGAGGACGCCGCGGCCGGCGGAGGCGCCAGCGGGCTTCGCCGCCGGGGCCGGCGCGTCGGGATCAGGCGGGTCCGAGGACGGGGCTGTCACCTCCCGCGGGTACCACGTCGCCGATCGACCGGGCAACTTCTGGGCCCGGCGACGGGCAGGCGATCCCCGAGCGCGGCAGGGTCAGGTCTGGCCGAGGACCCGGCCTGCGACCGCGTCGAGCCGGGCGACCAGCGCCGGGTCGCGGGCCTCGCGCGCGGTGACCAGCGCGCGATCGAGCGCGCGGTCGCAGCCATGGGGGCAGGGCGTGGGCCGGGCGGCGAGCCGCGGCACCGCCGCGGTGACCAGCGCGCGCGCGCGATCCGCGTTGGTGTGCAGCGTCCGGATCACGTCCTCGATGTTCACGTGATCGTGGTCGGGGTGCCAGCAGTCGAAGTCGGTGACCATGGCGATCACCGCGTAGCAGAGCTCGGCCTCGCGGGCGAGCTTGGCCTCGGGCATGTTGGTCATGCCGATGACGTCGCAGCCGAGCTGGCGGTGCATCGCCGACTCGGCGCGGGTCGAGAACTGCGGGCCCTCCATGGCGAGGTAGGTGCCGCCGCGGTGGATCGGATCGACCGCGGCCGCGGCGATCGCGTCGGCGGTGGCGGCGCAGGTCGGGTGCGCGAGCGAGACGTGCGCGACCAGGCCGGTGCCGAAGAAGCTCTTGGGCCCGCGCAGCGTGCGATCGATGAACTGATCGACCAGCACGAACTGCCCGGGCGCGAGATCGGCGCGCAGCGAGCCGACCGCGCTGACCGAGATCAGCGTGGTGACGCCCGCGCGCTTGAGCGCGTCGATGTTGGCGCGGTAGTTGATCGCGTCGGGCGGGATGCGGTGGCCGCGGCCGTGGCGGGGCAGGAACACGACCGCCTGCCCGTCGAGCCTGCCGGTGAGCAGCTCGTCGGACGGGTCGCCGAACGGCGAGTCGATCTTGCGCCACTGCCGCGCGGTCAGGCCGGGCAGCTCGTAGAGCCCGGTGCCGCCGATGATCCCGATGACGGGCGGACGTTCCATGGCGCGAGTAGACCACGAGCCGCGGCGACCATCGCGCCTGCGATCGGGCACACTGCCGCGGTGACCGGATCCCGGATCGTGCACCACGGCGATGGTGTGGCGTGGCTCGCGCAAGCGCCGCTGCCCGCGACCCACGCGATCGTGACCTCGCTACCCGACGTGTCGGAGCTGCCCGCCCTCGACTACGACGGCTGGCGGCGCTGGTTCATCGACGTGGTCGCGCTGGCCTGCACGCAGATCGCCGACGACGCGGTCGCGATCTTCTACCAGACCGACATCAAGCGCGACGGGCGGTGGATCGACAAGGGCTACCTCGTGCAGTGCGGCGCCGAGCGCGCGGGCGCGCGCCTGCTCTGGCACAAGATCGTCTGCCGCGTGCCGGCGGGCGCGGTCGCCTACGGTCGACCGGCCTACGCGCATCTCTTGTGCGTCAGCCGCGGGCTGCGCCACCCGCCGGGCCGCGCGACCGCCGACGTGCTTCCCGCCCTCGGTGACATGCCGTGGTCGCGGGCGATGGGGTCGGCGGCGTGCGTCGCGGTCGCGCGCTTCCTGCTCGCCGACACCGCGTGCCGCACGGTGGTCGATCCGTTCTGCGGCGTGGGCACGATGCTCGCCGTCGCCAACGGCCACGGCCTCGACGCGATCGGGGTCGAGCTGTCGCGCCGCCGCGCGGCCCGCGCCAACCGCCTGCGCTGGACCGAGGTCGGCGGGATCCGCGTGGCCGGGGAGGGCGTGCCGTCCGCCGAGACTGTTCCGGCCTCGGATGCGGATCCGGCCCCGGTCACGGATGCAGATGCAGATGCAGATGCAGATCCGGACCCTGTCCCCGCCGCCTGATCCCGCCGCGCCCTACAGCGCCGCCGCCAGATCCTCCGCGCCGACCTCGTCGACCCACGCCGCGATCGTCGCGCGCCGCAGCTCCGCCTCGCGATCTCCCGGCCACGCCCGCAGCACCGCCGCGTCC
Source organism: Deltaproteobacteria bacterium (assembly GCA_021413675.1). GTDB lineage: Bacteria > Myxococcota_A > Polyangia > Haliangiales > Haliangiaceae > JAIOQA01. The sequence goes on from JAIOQA010000402.1 coordinate 5,134, forward strand.
CCGACGAGGAACGCCGCCGCGTGATCGATCACCGCGCGATCGCGCAGCACGCGCCGATGGCCGAGCCCCCGGGTCGTGACCAGCCGCGCGCGCGGCCACGCCGCCGCCAGCCGCTCGCTCTCGCCCAGCGGCACGTCGCGATCCTCTTCATCGTGGATGATGAGCGCGTCCGGCCGCAGCGCCTCCGGCAGCTCGTCCGGCAGCGCCTCGTCGATGCCGAAGCCGTTGCGCGCGGCCATCTCCGCCGCGAGCCGGCTGCGCTCCTCGGGCGCGAGCGCCACCACGTCGCCGAACCGATCGATCGCGCCGGCGATGAACGTGGCCGGCGCGATGTACACCACCCGCGGCACCACCGCGCCGCGCGCGATCGCCCGCGAGGTCGCGAGCGCGCCGAGCGAGTGCGCGACCACGCCGTGGATCGGCCCGACGCGATCGATGACCGCGGCCAGGCACGCCGCGAGGTCCGCGAGCAGCATGCGATCGCCGCGGGCATCGCCGTGGCCGGGCGCATCGAACGCCACGACCGACAGGCCGGCGGCGACCAGCGGCTCGACGAGCGCGCCGAGCTGCGCGCCGCGACCCTCCCAGCCGTGGACCAGCACGACCGGCGGCCCATCGCCCCAGCGCCAGGCCGGGATCGTGGTGCGCCACGCCGCGGTGCCCGGCGCGTCGAGGTGGGCCTCGACCTCGAACCGGTTCGCGCGGAGCAACAGCGCGTGCTCGCGCGCCGGTCGCGCATGCCGGCGCGGGGTCGTGAACAGGTCGGCCGCGGTGCGCGTGACCTCGTCGTGGGACCACAGCCGCGCCAGTCGGAGCCGCGATCGAACCGACTCGAGCATGAACGTGGTACGAACGGTCGTGCTAATTTGCGTCCAGGTCGTGGCGGCGGAAGGCATGGCAATGCTCCTGGGTGAGGGCGCGAGCGCGGGGCTAGCGCGGGCGCGACGCGCTGGCGATCAGCGCATCGAACGAGTGACGGGTCCGCGCCAGCGCGTCGGGGGCCCGGAGGAAGTGCTGGAACAGGTGGCTGCCCAGTATGATGCTGTACGCGTCGAACGCGAATTGCGCGGGATCGAGGTCGGCGCGGAAGTGGCCTTCTTCGATGGCGATCTTGACGGCGGTGGCCAGGGCGTCGAGCAGGTCGCGCTGGCTGCGCACCAGCGCGTCGTGGGTCGCGCCGGGGCGGTCGTCGAGCTCGGAGATCGCCGGGATGAAGAAGCAGCCGCCCGGGCGGGCGCCCCACGTCATCCAGCGATCGAGCAGCGCCCGCACCCGCGGCTCGCCGCGGCGTGCGCGCAGGGCCGGCACCATCACCTCCTCGATGAACTGCCGGCTGGCCTCCTCGATGACGGCGAGCTGCAGGCCCTCCTTGGAGCCGAAGTGCGCGAACACGCCGCTCTTGGACAGCTCGAGCTCCTCGGCGAGGCGACCGATGGTGAGGCCCTCGAGGCCCGCCACCGTCGCGATCGCGAAGGCGCGGGCGACGATCGCCTCGCGGGTCGACTGGCCCTTGCTCATGAGACTCAAATTAGCACGGTCGTTCTTTCGCGCAAGGGCTTCGTGGGTGCGACGCAACGATTGCCGCACGAGACGTCGCACCGGGAGCCCATGCGAGCATGCGCCGTGCTCGCCATTTCCGACGTGCGACCGCATCCGACCCGCGCGCTCCGAGCGCGTCTCCCGGCCGCCCTGGGCATCGCCCTCGTCGTGGCCGCCAGCGCCTGCGGTCACGCGCCGCGCTGTCCGGTCGCCACCCCATCGCCCGCGATCGAGGCCGCGCCATCGCTCGCGCCTCCGCTCGCTGCTGACCGCCTCGCCGAGCTGCGCGCCGCGCGCGACGCCAAGGTCAGCGACCCGGCGTTCGCGGCGGCCGCCACCGACGACGTCCTGGTCGCGCTCACCGCGCTCGATCCGGCGATCCGCGACGGCATCGGCTACGAGCTGCTGAGCCGCTGGATCGTGCGCGACCGCGTGCTCGAGGCCCCCGCGGTCGCCGCGATCCGCGATCGCCTGGTCGCGCGCCTCGCCGATCCGCTCGCCCCCGCCGATGGCGTGTTCGCGCGCTCGTTCGCGGCGCTCGGCCTGTCCCTGGTCGCGGCGCGCGAGGCCGCACAGGCGGCCTGGACCGACGCCGAGCTCGCGGCCCAGGTCGACGCCGCGGTCGGCTACGCCGGGCGCGAGACCGACTACCGCGGCTACACCGGCGCGACCGGCTGGGCCCACGCCGCCGCGCACACCGCCGACTGGATCAAGTTCCTCGGCCGCCACCCGCGGCTGACCTCGGCGCAGGCGGTGCAACTCCTCGACGCGATCGCCGGCGTGGTCGCGCGCCGCCACGGCCATCGCTTCAGCCACGGCGAGGACGAGCGGCTGGCCGCGGCGGTGCTCGCGATCGCGCGCCGCGGCCTGGTCGACGACGCCGCGATCGACGCGTGGATCGGCAAGGTGGTCGCGCAGATCCTCGTCGGGTGGCCCGAGCCCTTCGATCCGGTCCTGTTCGCCGCCCAGCGCAACGCCCGCGATCTCATCGTGAGCGCGTTCGTCGCGCTGTCGTTCGACGACGCGCCGCCGTCGGCCGCGGTGCTCGCGCGCTTGCGCGCGGCGATGCGCGCGACCTGATCGCCGGCTACGCGTGCCGGCGGATGAGCTCGAGCAGCGCCGGGCCGAAGCGCGCGATCTTGGCCGGGCCCAGGCCCGGGACGCGCGCGAGCTCGGCCTCGGTCGAGGGCCGCGTCGCCTCGATCGCATCGATCGTGCGCCGCTGGAACACCATGTAGCTCTTCCACGACAGCTCGCGCGCCTTGGCCCGGCGGAACGCGTCGAGCGCGCGGCCGAGGCCGTTGTGCGGGCGCGTGGTCCGCGCGGCCTTGCGCGCGACCGCGCGCGTCGATGTGGACGGGCCCGGCAGCCCGACCGTCGGGTACTTCTTGCCGCGGCGGACGAGCTTGCGGCTGGTGATGAGCGCCTCGATCGTGGCCGCGACCGCGTCCTCGCTGGCGGCGACGAGCGCGCCGTGCTGGGCCAGCGCGTGCAGGCCGTGGGCGGTGACCGACTTCGCGTTCGAGCCGCGCAGCGCCCGCGCCAGCGCCATCTTGCCGACCGGCCGGCCGAGGCCCGCGAGCGCCTCGAGGATCACGCGCTCGGCGTCGGTGCCCAGCGGCGACGCCGCCTCGGGCGCCTCGTGCGCGTCGGCGACCGCGTCGGGATCGCTGCAGGCATCGCAGTTCGCGCACGCGGCGTGATCGTCGGTGCCGGTGAAGTGCGCGCAGATCATCGCCTGCCGGCAGCGGTGCGCGCGGGCGTAGCGCTCCATCGCGGCCAGCATGTCCTCGACCCGCAGATCGCTCGCGTCGCCGCCGCGCGCCAGCTTGCGCTGGGTCATCAGATCGCTCTGCCCGAAGAACAGGAGGCAGCGCGACGGCTGGCCATCGCGCCCGGCGCGCCCGGCCTCCTGGTAGTAGGCCTCGAGGCTGCCCGGGGTCTGGAAGTGGACGATCAGCCGGACGTCGGGATGATCGACGCCCATCCCGAAGGCCGAGGTCGCGACCAGGATGCGGGTCTTGCCCGCGGCGAACGCGTCCTGGGCGCGATCGCGCGCCAGGGCGGTGCGGCCGGCGTGGTAGTAGCCGGCGGGGAAGCCCGCGCCGCGCAGCGCCTCCGCGACGGTCTCGGCCTTCTTGCGCGTCGAGCAGTAGATGATGGCCCGGCCGGTGCCGAACCGGTTGCGCAGCCCGAGCTCGTCGCACGCCGCCAGCGTGGCCGCGATGCGCTCGCGATCGCCGGCGAAGTGCCGCACCTCGAAGCGCAGGTTCGGGCGGCGGAAGTCGCCGCGCACGACGGTCGGCGTGCGCAGCACCAGCGCGGTCGCGATCTCGCGCATCACGCGCGGCGTGGCGGTCGCGGTCAGCGCGATCATCGGGACGCGCGCGGTCGCGGCGAGCTCGCGCAGCTCGTGCAGCCGCAGGTACTCGGGCCGGAAGTCGTGGCCCCACTGCGACAGGCAGTGGGCCTCGTCGATCGCGAACAGCGCGATCGGCACGCGGCCGAGCAGTCGCTTGAAGCTGTCGAGAGCGGCGCGCTCGGGCGAGACGTAGAGCAGGGTCAGCTCGCCGCGCACGAACGCGGCGATGACCTCGCGCTGCTCGTCATCCTCTTGCTGGCTGTGGATCGCGGCGGCCGCGATGCCGCGGCCGCGCAGCGCGCCGACCTGATCGTTCATCAGCGCGATCAGCGGCGAGATGACGATGGTGGTGCCGCGGCCGGCGCGCGCCAGGCAGGTCGCCGGCACCTGGTAGCACAGCGACTTGCCGGCGCCGGTCGGCAAGAGCACGACCGCGTCGCCGCCGGCCAGCACCGCGTCGACGGCCTTCTCCTGGCCGCCGCGAAAGTCGGCGTGGCCGAAGACGCCGCGCAGCACGGTCAGCGCAGGCGGAGGCGACAGGTCACCGAGCATCGCCGGTCGGTAGCACGCAGGGCTGACGGCGGCCACGCGCGTGGCGTGCAGGGCTACTCGTGCTGGGGCAGCGAGGTGAGCACGGTCGTGAGCGCCGGCCGCGGCGGCAGGCGATGCGCGCCGAGCACGACATCGGTCGTGCCGTCCTCCGACATCCATTGCCGCGCCGAGCGGATCCCGCCGGCGTCGAGGCACAGCTCGGCGCCGCCGCGATCCCCGGCCTGGCCGTAGTAGACCGCGCACCACAGGTCGGCACCGTCGGACCAGGCCTCGTACGTCTCGAACGCCTCGAGCTGGCCGATCCGCTGGCTGAAGGCGACCAGCGGCCAGCGCATCACCCGGAAGTCAGGATCCTGCGCGGGAACCTCGTCGAGCGCGCCGTCATTGTCGGGGTAGTGCGAGAGCCCGGCGTCGGTCGCGACGAGATAGCCGACCGGCAAGGCGTAGCTCGCGAGGACGTGATCGGGATCGGTGCACGTGATCCGCGCGCGGCGGTCGTCGGCGGTCGTCGCGGTCGCCACGACGCGACAGGTCACCGCGGCCGCCGCCCGGGTCGAGGCCGGCCCGTCCTCGGGCGTCGTGGTGACCGTGACCGGGAGGGTCCACGCCCGACCGCGCTCGAACAGCGGCGCCCACGGCGGCTCGGTCTTGTGGCCGCCGCGGTTGTCGACGTTGTCGAGGGCGGGGCGGGGGGCCGAGGCCGCGCATCCCGCGAGCGTCACGAGCGCGAGCGTCCGCATGGGACGATGGTAGCGGAGCGCGGCAGATCGCGCGCGGCCGCGGCGCGTTCGAAGCAGCCATGGCCTCGCGTCGCGCGCTGGCGGCGACCGCCGCGATCGCCCTCGGCGGCTGGTGGCTGGCGTGCGGGGAGCGCGCGGCGGGTCCGGCCGCGCCGCGCCCGCGCGGTGCCGTCCCGGCGCCGACCACCGGGCACACCGGAGCCGCGGTCGCGACCGCCGGCGCCGCCCCGGGCAGCGACCG
>JAIOQA010000017.1 GCA_021413675.1 Deltaproteobacteria bacterium
CCGGGCCCGCGCTGGCCGGCGCGGTCCGCATCGCGACCTCGGCGGCGAGCCGCGTCGCGTCGGGGCCGTCGGCGGCGCCGCTGTCGGCGATCACGCCGGGCAGCGCGGCGACAGCGTCGTCGTCGAGCTCGGCGACCGCGACCAGGGCCAGCGCGCGCGCGCCATCCTGGTGCGCGGCGGCCGCGGCGAAGCCCGCCAGCGCCGCGACCCGCGGCCGGTCCGCGGGCGCCAGCTCGAGCACGCGACGCACGATCGCGTCGGGGACCGAGCCGCGCGGCAGGCCGGCGATCGCGATCTGCGCGTCGGCGGGGCTGCGGGCGAGCAGCTCGCGGAGCGCGGCGTCGCGCGCCTTGCGGTCGTTGCGGATCTGCGCGAGCAGGACCCGCGCGCGGCTGATCAGCGGATGCGCGGCCGCGCCCGCGAGCTCGCGCTCGGCGGTCGCGACGTCGCTGGTGCTGAGCGCGGCGAACGCCCGCGCCGCGCGCTCGACCGGGCCCGATCCGACCGCGGCCAGCTCGGCGAGCTCGCGCGGCGTCGCCGCGGCCAGCGCCGCCCGGACCCGGGCCTCGAGCGGCAGCGCAGGATCGTTCCAGACCGCGGCGAGGCGCGTGTGCACGCCGGGCACGCGCGGCGCGACCCCGGGCTCGGCGGTCGCCAGCTCGGCGGCCGCCGTCGCGTCGTCGCCGCGCGCCGCCGCCCGCTGCGCGCGCACGAACGGCCGCAGCTCGCCCAGCGAGGCCGGGCGCACCGAGCGCGTCGTCGCGTGGGTGAGCGCCGCGACCTCGGCGACCGCGCGCGCCGCCAGCTCGTGCAGATCGCCATCGCCCGCGGTGACCTCGACCGCGCCCGCGGGCTCGCCGGACGCGCGGACCACCACGAGCGCGGCGCGCAGCCCGACGCCATCGCGCGCGACCTCGGCGAAGACGACCCAGTCGGCGTGCGCGGCGGTCGCGACCGCCGCCGCCTCGTCGAGGCGCGCCGCATCCGGGTGGAGCGCGTCGTCGGTGCTCTCGAGGGCGCCGCGCACGATCAGCGCGAACGCGTCGGCCTCGTCGGCGACATCGGGCTCGCCGTGCGCGGCAGGCACGACGACGCCACCGGCGTGCGCGGTCGCCACGCGGAGCACGACCGTCAGCGACAGCACCCCCCAGGTCCTGGCACGCACTGAGGACGATCGTGCCGCAGCGGCGCCCCGCTGTCGAGCCCGCCGCAGTCCGCGATTTCCCGACGCCGCGGTTCCAGCGCTAGCGATGCTGCGTGTACATCGCCAGCGCGTGGGCCCCGGCGGGCGTCGCGCGCAGCCGATCGATGATCCCGAGCAGCGCCTGCGGCATGCGGTCGAGCGGCGGCAGGTACGCGGCGTACTGCGGCGGGATGATCAGCGGCGCGGCCAGCGCCGCGAACGTCAGGTCCGCGGCGGTGAAGCGATCGCCGGCCAGGTAGCGCCGGCCATCGGCGAGCAGCGCCCCGACGTCGGCGAAGATCTCGTCGACGCGGCGGAGCGAGCGCTCGGCCGATGCGTCATCGAGTCGCAGGCCGCGGGTCATGGCCGCGCGCGCCAGCGGATAGGCCGCGCGCATCAGGCGACCCTGCCAGCGCGCCGGTGCCTTTTCCGCCAGGAGCTTCGCCGCGCCCGGCATCGGCAACAGCAGGTGGTACGCGACCCGCCGCGTCGCCGGGCCCAGGCTCTTGTCGAACCCCTCCTCGAGCTCGGCGACCTCGCGCCCGAGCGCGCCGCCCGGGAACAGCGGCGGCGCGTTGCCGTGCTCGTCGCACCACCGCAGGATGTCGGTCGAGTCGTCGACCGCGCCGCCGTCGGTGACCAGCACCGGCACCGTGCGCTTGCCGCCAGCGCGCCACGCCGCCACGGTCTGCAGCATCGGCAGGTAGCCGTCCTCGCGGAACGGCACGCCCGCGCGCTCGAGCGCCCAGCGGGCCTTCTCGCAGAAGTGCGAGAACGGGATCGTGATGAGCCGGTTCACGCCTTCGCGCTCGGCCGCGCCTTGACCAGATCGTACCAGCGCTTGAAGTTGGGGTGCAGCTCGGGATCGATGCGGATGCCCGACGGCTTGCCGAAGTCGACGGCGCACAGCGCCGTGATGTCGGCGACGGTGAAGCGGTTGCCGACGAGGTACTCGCGCGACGTCAGCTCGTGGTTCATCCACGCGAAGCGATCGAGCACGACCTCCTTCATGATCGAGGCGAACTCGGGCGCCTGCTTGATCTTGTCCTTGTAGAACGGGTGGCCGTTGCGGAACGCCTGGGCGATCGGCAGCAGCAGCTCGAGCTCGGCGTGGCGGTTCCACATCTCGACCTGCGCGCGCTCCCACGGATCGGCGCCGAACAGGTTGGGCTCGGGGTACAGCTCCTCGAGGTAGCGACAGATCGCCATCGACTCGCGCAGCACGCGGCCGTCCTCGAGCTCGAGCACCGGCAGGAGCCGCAGCGGGTTCTTGGCGCGGAACTCGGGCTTGAGGTGGGCGCCAGCGGCGATCGACACCTCGATCGTCTCGAGCGGGATGCCCTTCTCGGCGGCGAAGATGCGGACGCGGCGCGGGTTGGGCGCGCCGGGGTCGTGGTAGAGGAGCATCCGCCGACCATATCGCGCGATCGGGCGCGATGGGCGCCCGGCACGAGATCAGGCGCGGGCGCGGCGCTTGGCCAGGATCGGCGGGACCGCCAGCGCGGCGATCGCGCCGATGATGAGCCCCGCCGCCACCAGCTCGGGCCAGCGCGGCATCTTCGCGCCGAAGATCGCGACCAGCGCGACCGAGCCGACCACGCCGGCCAGCATGCTCGACGCGCGGTTGACCGGCACGCAGAAGGTGTTCTCGCGCTTGTCGAGGAGGATGAGCCCGCCGAAGATGCCGGTGCCCTGGGACATGATCCCGATCGCGATGCCCACCAGCCACACGGGGCGATCGAAGAAGCTCGTGAACCCGGCGCCGATCTCGGCGTGACCGGCGATCCACGCGATCACCAGCCCGACCAGCAGCGCCGGCGACGACACCAGCTGCTCCTCGGCGAAGTACCGCATGTTGGCGTCGGGCGCACTGGACTTGGCCCGCCGGGACATGAGCTGCAGCCGCACGAAGTAGCAGAACAGGTAGATCGCGACGTCGATGCCGAGGCCCTGGCTGATCGAGAACGACGGATCGACGACGAACGGCAGGAGCACGCCGCCGAGCGACAGCGCCAGCCCGAGCCACGAGTTCCACTTCACCTTGCGGCGCGTGATCGTGTCGACGATCGGCGCGAGCATCAGCACGCCGCCGCGCAGGAACAGCTGCGCGACCACGATGCCTTCCTTGTACGTGTACGCCAGCGTGGTCGTGCCGATGATCCCGGCCGAGCACAGCCCCGACAGGAACGTCAGCCGATCCGGGAACGGGATCGAGACGCCGGCGATCGTGCGGCGTCCGGCGTAGCGCCACCAGCCGGTCGCGATCAGGAAGGTGATCGACGTGAGCACCGTCGCCATCACCGACGGCGGCAGCAGCTCGAGGCCGCCGACCGCGCCGTTGCCGGTGGTGACCATCGGCGGCTCCGACGTGATCGCCTTGGTCATCGCGGCGTACGGCACGTACGTGGCGAAGTAGCCAAACGCCCACCACCAGATCGATGGCGGCTCTTTGCGACCCGAGTTCACACTCCCCTTTTCCGCCATCGTCACCGAAATGTCACGGAATCGGCGCGCCGATGTCGCGTGAGATCACTGCGCCGCGCGATAGGCGTCGCGGGCCGCCTCGACCACGCGCAGCGCCTGCTCGCGACCGTAGGACTCGTCGACCTCGGTCATCTTGCCCTCGAGCACCTTGTAGTCGCGGAAGAACCGATCGAGCTCGATCGTCACGTGCGGCGGCAGCTCGTGCAGGTCCTTGTAGTGGGCGTATGCCGGGTCGTCGATCGCGACCGCGATGATCTTGTCGTCGAGGCCCTTGTCGTCGCGCATCGCCAGGCCGCCGACGACGCGGGCCCGGATGATCGTCAGCGGCACGACCGGCTCCTGCATGAGGACGAGGATGTCGAGGGCGTCGCCGTCGTCGCAGTGGGTGCGCGGGATGAAGCCGTAGTTCGCGGGGTAGTGGACCGCGGAGTACAGGACGCGATCGAGCGCGAGCAGGCCGGTCCGCTTGTCGAGCTCGTACTTCAGGCGCGAGCCCGACGGGATCTCGATGACGGCCGGGACGTACACTTCGATGTTGTCGGGGACGAGCACGTCGTGGAGCGGATGCATGGCCGGGCAAGGATGGCAGCCGCCCGGCGCGATCACAACGAACGATCGGGATTCAGGCGGTGGCCGAGCGCACGGGCTGGTCCGCGGTAGGCCGGCGTGCGAACGTTCGCCATGATCGGCGCGTCTCGGCACCTCGTGGCCCTCGGTGTGCTCGCGGCGATCGGCGCCTGCGGTGACAACCGCGCCGCGGTGCCGGCAGATGCGGTCGATCACGACGCCGCCTCACCGGACGCGTCGGCGCCCGACGCCTTCGTCGACGCGCGCCAGGACGCACCGCTCGACGGCGCGCCGGGCGACGCCGCGGCCTGCGTCACGACCACGGAGGCCTTCCCGCTGGCCGCCGGCACCCACGTCCCGGTGTGCTCCGGCGTCACCTACCCGACCAACCCGCCGACCTCGGGCGCGCACTACCCGGTCTGGGCGAAGTACCAGGCGTACAGCGCCCCAGTCAGCCGGCCGTTCTGGGTCCACGATCTCGAGCACGGCGCGGTGGTGGTCTCGTACAACTGCCCGGCCGGCTGTGACGCCGAGGTCGCCGCGCTGATCGCGTACCTCGATGCGCGGCCCGCCGATCCGCTGTGCACCGCGCCGGTCCGCAACCGCTTCGTGGTCACGCCCGACCCGCTGCTCGACACGACGTTCGCGGCGAGCGCGTGGGGCTTCGCGCTGCGCTCGACCTGCTTCGATCTGCCAGCGCTCGGCGCGTTCATCGATGCGCACTACGCGCACGCGCCCGAGAACCTGTGCGCCGATGGCGTCGACGTGCTCGATCCGGCGTCGGGGATCCCGCCGAACTGTCCGTGACGCCGATCGTCACCGCAGCGGCTCAGCGCGCCGCGAGCTGACCGCAGGCGGCCGCGACATCGCCGCCGCCGGAGTAGCGCTTGTGGCTGGGCAGGCCCGCGTCGGCGAGCACGCCGCGGAACGCGCGCTCGCGCTCGAGCGGCGCGCGCTGGAACGGATCGTCGGCGCCGAGCGAGTTGAACGGGATGATCGAGAGCCGCGGCCGCTGGCCGGTGGCGGCGTGGAACGCGCGCACCCGCTCGGCGAGCGCGCGCGCGTCGTCGTCGGAGTCGTTGACGCCGTCGAGGAGCGTCACCGCCCACATCGGCGCGAGCCCGGTCAGGCGCGCGTGCTCGGCGGCCGCGTCGAGGACCTCGTCGAGGGAGTGCGCGCGATCGATCGGCATGAGCGAGCGCCGGACCGCGGGCCGCGCCGAGCCGAACGAGATGCCGAGCCGGACCTTGGGTGCCTCGCGCGCGAGCCGGCGGATGCCCTGGGGCAGGCCCGAGGTGCAGACCGTGATCGCGCGCGCGTCGACGCCCTGCGCGCACGGATCGGAGAGCACGGCGATCGCCTGCAGCACGGCGTCGAGGTTGGCGAGCGGCTCGCCCATGCCCTGGAACACCACGCCGTGGACCCGGCCGTGCGGCAGCTGCGCGCGCACGATCCGGATCTGCTCGACGATCTCCCAGGCCTCGAGATTGCGAGCGAGGCCCATGCGGCCGGTCGCGCAGAACGCGCAGGCCAGCGCGCAGCCGACCTGCGAGCTCACGCACACCGACCAGCGCCCGGCGATCTCGAGCGGGATGCGCACGGTCTCGAACACCCGGCCGTCGGCGCCGGCGAGCGCGTACTTCACGAACGGATCGATCGCGCTCGCCGCGGTTTCCTTGATCGTCAAGGTCGGCACGTCACCGGCTGCGCGGACCGCATCCGCGGCCACGCACCGCACCGCCGAGCTCGCCCGCACCGGCTCGCCGCGGTGGACCATCGCGACGAGCTTCCGGGCCTCGGCCAGCGTGCACGCCGGCACCGCGGCCGCGAGCGCGGCCGGGGTCATCGCCTGGAGTGCGAGCGGCATGGTCGCGCAAGATACGCGATCGGCCGCGCCGCGCTACCGCTTCTTGCTGCTGACGCGCGCCGCGCGACCGTCGCCGCCACCGCGCGCCTTGGTCGCCTTGCGGTAGGCCGCGAGATCGACCTCCTCGCCCGCCGCCCAGCGCCGCATCGCCGGGACGATCGCCGCGTCCCACGCGCGCGCCAGGCGCAGCGCGAGGAAGTCGCGGTACAGCGCCGCGAGCAGCTCCTCGCGCGCGTGGGTCAGCGCCATGCGCTCCTGGAACCGGGCAAGGGCGTCCAGGTTCGCGTCGCCCTCCTCGTCGGCGGGCGGGCGCTTGGCCTTTGGCCGACCCGGCTTGCGCCCCGCCATCTCGTCGACGAGATCGCCGGGCACCGCGTCGTCATCGCCGGCGGCGTCGAGCAGCGTCTTCAGCTTGAGCCCGCGCACCGCGAAGCTCTCGGCCTCGAGCGTCAGCGAGGTCTCGTCCTCGCCGAGGGCGATGTGCAGGGTCGCGGTCTGCGGCAGCTGCCCGCGGCGGAGCGCCTCCTTGGCCTCGCGCCCCTGGCCGGGCATCGGCGCGGTGATGCGCGTGCTCTCCTTGCCCGCCGACAGCACCAGCTTGCTCTCGATCCACAGGCCGAAGCTGCCGTGCTCGGCGGTCGACAGCGTGGCGTCGCCCAGCTCGGACTCGAGCCACAGCCAGAGCAGGAACTCGCGCCCGACGAAGCGGCGCTTCTCGATGAGATCGACGAGCTGCATCAGCGTCCTCCGCCCTGCGCCGCGGGCGCCGGCTCTTCGACCAGCAGCGAGGTCGGCTCGAGGGCCTCCCACGCCGCCAGCTCCGCCGCGTCGAGCCCCAGCCGCCGGCCGAGCGTGAACGGCGACTCCGGTACTGGCTCGAAGCCGAACGTCTTCTGGAACAGCTGCAGCAGCACCGCGGACGCCTTCTTGTTGTGCGTGAAGAAGCGGATCACGTTGTCCTCGAGCGACCACGACAGGTCGACCACGCGGATCGACGGCAAGAGCTTCTTGCGCAGCTCACGGGTCACGACCTCCTTGAGCTCGGCCTTCTCGCGCTTGCCCAGCTTCTCGCGGCCCTTCTTGCCGCGCTGGCGGGCCTCGGCCTCGCGCAGCCGGGTCTTGAGCAAGGCCGCCGGGATCGCCCACCGGTCGGTGCGCAGCCCCAGGTTGAGGAAGCCGTCGAGGAAGACCCGCTCGCGATCGAGCTCGAGGTCCATCGCATCGCCCATCACGCACCAGCCCGAGCGCTCGGCGTCGGGCTCGTCCGCGGTGAGCGGCCGCATGACCTGCTTCTGGATCGCGTCGTGCGCGCGCGCTACGAAATCGCGCGGCAGCTTGGTCTCGACGAAGAAACGCTGGTAGCTGAGAGATCCGGTGGTCGCCGACATGGCCCCGCGGCGTGTACCACGACGGCGGCGGGGCCGAGCGTCGCGCGCGCCGCGGATCGGCGTGCGGCCGCGAAATGCGGCGCGCGATCTCGGCCGCGACTACTCGATCGAGAACTCGACCTTGCCGAGCTCCGCGCCGTCCGCGCCGACGACGTCGACCTCGTACTTGCCGGGCTTGTTGAGCACGCGGCGGGTGCTGGTCGTCCACTTGTTCGAGCCGATCTTGAGCGGAGCCGACCAGATCTCCGCGCCGTCGAGCTTCCAGACGTGCTTGACGGTGGTGCCACCGGCGCCGGTCACGGTCGAGACCGCGAACACCTTGGTCTTGGCCGGGAAGGTCGCGGCCTCGCCGGCGACGGCATGCTTCTCGTAGCCGGTGCCGACCTTGACCTCGGCGCCAGCAGACGTCGGGGCCGCGGGCTCGGCGGGCGGCGCCGGCGGGCGGGGCTTGGCCGGGGCGGGCTTCGCCGGCGCGGGCTTCGCGGGGGGCGGGGTCGGCGCGGCCGGCGGCTGATCGGCCGGCGGCACAGGCTTGGCTGCGGGCGGCGCAGGCGGAGC
>JAIOQA010000018.1 GCA_021413675.1 Deltaproteobacteria bacterium
GACCTCCTGGGTCACGGGACCGCCGAACAGACACACCACCTCGAGCAGCGTCTGCACCGCGGGCGCGAGCCGATCGATGCGCGCGGTGAGCATCTCGTCGAGGGTCGCGCCGATCGCGGCGCCGCCGGGCTCGGTGCCGGTGTGCCGCGCGAGCTCCTGCAGGAACAGCGGGTGGCCGCCGGCATCAGCGGCGACCGCGTCGAGGGTGGCCGGATCGCGATCCGGCAGGAGCAGGCCGGCGAGCTCGCGGGCCTCGGCGCGCGACAGCTCCCCGAGGATCATCCGCTCGGTCGGCACGAGCTGCGCCACGCTCGCGAGCAGCGCCTGGCGCGGTCCGTCATCGACCGGTCGCATCGTCGCGACGACGAACACCGGCAGCCGCTCCTCGTGCGCGATCAGGTCCTGCAGCAGCACGAGGCTGTCGGCGTCGGACCACTGCAGGTCGTCGATGAACCACACCAGCCGGGTGCGCGCGGCCAGGCGCACGAACAGCTCGCGCAGCGCCGCGAACATCCGCAGGCGCTGGGCCTGCGGGTCCGCCATGTCGGGGATCGCGTCGGCCTCGGCGATCGCCTCGACGCGCTTGAGCACCGGAAACAAGCGGCCGAGCAGCGCCGGCTCGCGCGGCAGGAGCGCGGCGACCTGCGCCGGCGTCCGCTGGGTGAGGTAGCGCGCCAGCGCCGCGGCGATGCCGTCGAAGGCCTTGTACGACACGACCTCGCGCTCGTAGCAGCGACTCGCGAGCACGACGATGTCGGGGTCGTGCGCGGTCAGCTGCTCGACGAACTGCTCGACGAGCTGGCTCTTGCCGACGCCCGAGACCCCTTCGACCACGCAGACCAGCGCCGCCTCGCGACTCCGCTCGAACCCGGCGCGCAGCTGGGCCAGCTGGTCGGCGCGACCGACGAACGGCGTGACCTCGGACAGGCCCGCGTCCGTGCCCGCCCGCGCGCGCGGCGGCTCGGGCCCCGGGTCCGCCCCCAGCCGGTCGAGGATCTCGCGCTCCCCGGGACGATCCGCGGCCTGGGGCTGGAGCAGCGCGGCGCACAGCGCGTCGAGATCCGGAGGCACGGTGTCGACCAGCGCGCGGGGCCGCGGGACCTCGCCCTGCTGCTTCTTCACCAGGATCTCCCACGAGGTCTGGCCCTCGTAGGGCAGCGCGCCGGTGAGCGCCTCGAACAGGATCACCCCGACGCCGTACCAGTCGGCGGCGGGCGTGACCTCGCCGGTCAGCGCCTGCTCCGGGGCCACGTAGGCCACGGTCCCGACCGCGCCCTCGTCGGTCGAGGGCGCCGCGCTCGTGGTCTCCGCGACCAGCCCGAAATCGAGCAGGACCACGCGGCCGTCCTCCGCGACCAGCACGTTGGACGGCTTGATGTCGCGGTGCACCTTGCCGACGGCGTGCAGCGCCGCGATCCCGGCGGCGAGCTGGCGCAGCGCCGCCCGCAACCGGGGCTCGTCGTACGCGATCGGCGCGACGCGCTTCTGTTGCAGCTCGCGCGACGCGACGCGCGCCATCGGGCCGCTCCGCGTGCCGACGCTGTCGGGGTCGTCGAGCCCGCGGACGTGATCGAGGATGTTCACGCCGCGGACCAGCTCCATCGTGAAGAACGGCGCCGACTCGCCGTCGAAGAACTCGCCGAGCGTCACGATGTTGCGATGCGCGAGATCGTGCAGCGAGCGGAACTCGCGCTTGAACTGCGCCAGCCAGTGGCCATCCGCGTGCCACAGGGTCTTCAGCGCCACGCGCGCGCGGAGCTCGCGATCGAACGCCTCGTAGACCACGCCCATGGCGCCGGAACCCAGCTCGCGCCGGATCTCGAACCGAGGGCCTGCGTCGAATGATGGCTCCGTTCCCAGAACCGCCATCGTCGCAGATCGCCGGCAGCGCGTCAGCCACTCGTTCGGGGCCGTCACATCGGTCGCGGCTCACCTCTACGAGCCATGAAGGTTGCATCGATCCTGGCGAGCATCGCCGTCGTGTCCCTCGCCGCGGGCTGCAAGAAGAAGGAGAGCGCCGCACCCGGCGGCCTGGTCGCCTCGCTGAAGGCCCTCGATGCCGAGGCGTGCGCGTGCAAGGACCAGGCGTGCGCGGCCGGCATCCAGGACAAGCTGATCACGCTCTCCAAGGCCAACCAGGAGCCCGAGGAGGCCGATCTGTCGGTGCTGCAGGAGACCCAGGCTCACCTCGACGACTGCCTGGCCAAGCTCAACCCGCGGGTGGTCAGCTACGTCGCGATGGCGGACGAGGTGTGTGCGTGCACGGACGCGGCGTGCGCGACCAAGGTCGCGACCAAGCTGAAGGTCTGGATCGCCGACCTCAAGGGCAAGAAGAACGTC
Organism: Deltaproteobacteria bacterium; assembly: GCA_021413675.1. Taxonomy (GTDB): domain Bacteria; phylum Myxococcota_A; class Polyangia; order Haliangiales; family Haliangiaceae; genus JAIOQA01. Next base: position 2,341 of record JAIOQA010000018.1, read on the forward strand.
CTGAGCCACAGCGACTTCAACGTGATGACGAAGGTCGGCACCGAGGCCGGCAAGTGCCTCACCGCGTTCGGCGTGCCCATCCCCCAGTGACGTCTCGCGCTACGGCGCCGGCGCGGGATCGCGCATCACGCTGAACACGACGCGGCGATTCTTGGCGCGGCCGATCGCGGTCGCGTTGTCGGCGATCGGCTGGGTCTCGCCGTAGCCCTTGGCGGTCAGCCGGTCCGCCGGGATGCCGCGATCGATGACGTAGATCCGCACCGCCTCGGCGCGGCGCCGCGACAGATCGAGGTTGTAGGCGTCGTCGCCGGCGTTGTCGGTGTGGCCGCCGATCTCGACCCGCGTGATCTCCGGGTGCGCGGCCAGCACGCGCGCGACGTTGTCGAGCAGCTTGTACGAGCGCTTCTCGATGATCGCCTTGTCGTGCTTGAAGTAGACGGCGTCGAGGATCTGCAGCTCGCTGCCGGCGAGCACGACCAGCTGCTTGTCCTTGCAGCCGTGGTTGGCCGCGCTGCCCTTCTGCTCGGGGCAGTTGTCGAGCCGGTCGACGATGCCATCGCCGTCGCGATCGGGATCCGGGCAACCGGCGTTGTCGGCCACGCCGGCCTCGCGCGGGCAACGATCGACGACATCGGCGACGCCGTCGCCATCGTCGTCGAGATCCGGGCAGCCGTCGGCGTCCTCGAACTGATCGACGTCCTCGGCCTCGTCGGGGCACCTGTCGAGATCGTCGGTGACACCATCACCATCGCGATCGGCGACGTCCGGGCAACCGTCCTGATCCTCCACGCCGTTGACGACCTCGGCCTCGCGCGGGCAGCGGTCGTCCTTGTCGGCGATGCCGTCGTGGTCGTCGTCGGGATCGGGCACGCCGTCGGCGTCCTCGAACCCGTCCCGGTCCTCGGGATCGCGGGGCGCGCCGTCGGTCGCGTCGGGCACGCCGTCGGCGTCGTCGTCGAGATCGGGGCAGCCGTCGGCGTCCTCGAAGCCGTCGTGATCCTCGGCGTCGTCGGGGCAGCGGTCGACGCGATCGAGGAGGCCGTCGCCATCGCGATCGCGCTGGTCGCCGTGATCGGCGACCTCGCCGAACCGCACGCCGGCGAGCAGGCGCCAGTCGGGCGTCCCGAACCCGGGCGCAAGGCCCACGCCGACCGCCGCGAACGCGACCACGCGATCCGAGATCTGGTAGCTCGGCCCGGCGATCGCCTCGAGGTGGTTCTGGTTGAAGGTCTGGAACGGGTGCGCCGCGCCCACGCCCGCCGACAAGGTCAGCGCGGTCTCGAGCGGCCGATCGGCCACCGTCGCGATCACGCCGACGCCGACCTGCGCGAGCAGCTCGTCATCGACGATCTGGTTGGCCAGCTCGGTGTGCTTGCGCATGCGCCAGGCGAGGTTCGCGGCGAGCCGCAGCCCGCCCTCGCGCCGCGCGATCGCCAGGCCGGGCTCGAACCCGACGCCCGGCTCGCCGCGGTAGTCGGCGCTGCCACCGGTCGGCAAGGTCAAGGTCGCGAGCAGCGCCAGCTCGACGGGATGATCGCCCTGCGCGAGCAGGCGGACCTTGGGGGCGATCGACAGATCACCGATGCCCGCGGCGCCGAGCGACGGCAGCGGCTGATCGAGCGCGGGGCTGGTCGCGTCGCGCTGCTGGAACGCGATCACCGGCAGGCGCGCGGCGATCGACAGCCACTCGAGCGGCGCGTAGCTCGCGGCGATCGCGCCGCCGACGCGCGAGCCGACCAGCGTGCCGACCTGCTCGCGCCCGTCGGGCGTGTTGCGGTAGAGCACCAGCGGATCGTCCTCGCCGCCGAACCACGCGCTCACCTCCCAGGTGCGCATCGGCCGCACGCCGGCCCACTCGACCCCGAGCAGGCCGTCGCGATCGCCGGCGAGCGTGAAGCGCTCGACCGGAAAATCGCGGGCCTCGTCGACCGCCTGGGCGTGTGCGCGACCGGCCCCGAGCCCGATGCCCCCGACGACCGCGACCGCGCCGAGCAGCCCCCGCGCACACGAGCCGGGGCGCAGACGTCGCGCGCGGAGAGGCATGCGTCAGTTGTCGGCCGGAACCGGCGCGGGGTCAAACCTTCTGCCCGCGGTCCCGCGCCGCGCGTCCGGCGAGTCCCCGATGGTTGCGGTCCTCGCCGAACCCGTCGACACTGCCGCGGCCGTGGCCAGCCCCGACCCATCGCCCCCGTCCCCCCCTGCGCCCGACGCCAAGATGCCGGCGCAGATCCCGTTCATCATCGCGAACGAGGGCTGCGAGCGCTTCAGCTTCTACGGGATGAAGAACATCCTCACGGAGTTCCTCAAGATCAGCCTGCTCCTGCACCTGCCGGCGGCGGCGCGCGGCGAGGCCGCGACCGAGGTGCTGCACACGTTCGTCATCGGCGTGTACTTCTTCCCGCTCCTCGGCGGCTTCCTCTCGGACCGGTTCTTCGGCAAGTACAACACGATCCTCGGCTTCAGCCTGATCTACTCGATCGGGCAGGGCTGCCTGGGGCTGTTCGTCGACAGCGAGACCGGGTTCTACCTGGGTCTCACGCTCATCGCGCTCGGCTCCGGCGGCATCAAGCCGCTGATCTCGTCGTTCGTCGGGGATCAGTTCGACCATCGCAACAAGCACCTCGCGAAGGTCGTCTTCGACGCGTTCTACTGGATCATCAACTTCGGCTCGTTCTTCGCGAGCCTGCTCATGCCGGTGCTGCTGCACGACGCCGGTCCGCGGGTGGCGTTCGGCGTGCCCGGCGTCCTGATGCTGACCGCGACGCTGGTGCTGTGGATCGGCCGCCGGCGCTACGTGATGGTGCCGCCGGCGCCCTCCAGCCCCGACTCGTTCCTGCGCGTGGTCGCGAGCGCGCTCGGCTATCGCCAGCCGGGCGATCGCAGCACCGGCACCGTGCTCGCGATCGCCGGCGCGGTGGTCGCGATCGGCGTGGTGTTCACGTGGCCGTGGCTCCACCTGGTGCCGGCGATCTGCGTGGCGCTGATGGTGCTGCTCGGCGCGGGCGGCGCCGGCACCTGGCTGCAGCTCGACCGCGCGCGCCGCCGCCACTCCGCCGAGGCCATCGAGGGCGTGCGCGCGGTGCTGCGCATCCTGGTCGTCTTCGCGCTGACCACGCCGTTCTTCTCGCTGTTCGATCAGAAGGCCTCGACCTGGGTGCTGCAAGCCGAGGAGATGGCCAAGCCGTCGTGGTTCTGGCCATCGACGATGCTGGCGCTCAACCCGGCCCTGGTGCTCTTGCTCATCCCCTTCAACAACCTCGTGCTGTACCCGTGGCTGCGCCGGCGCGGCGTGGTGGTGACCGCGCTGCGCAAGATGACGATCGGCATCGCGCTCGCCGGCATCGCGTTCCTGATCGTCGGCGCGATGCAGCTCGTCATGGACGGCGGCGCCGAGCTGTCGGTGTTCTGGCAGGTGCTGCCCTACGTGTTCCTCACGATGGGCGAGGTGCTGGTGTCGGCGACCGGCCTCGAGTTCGCGTACAGCCAGGCGCCCTTGCCGATGAAGGGCGTGATCATGAGCTTCTGGCTGCTCACGACCACGATGGGCAACGTCTGGGTGCTGCTGGCGCAGACCACCGTGCAGAACGAGGCGGTGCTGGGCCAGATCGCCCGCACCGGCCTGTCGCCGCGCGCGTTCCTGATGTTCTTCTTCGCGGTGTTCGCGCTGGTCACCGCGGCGGTGTTCCGCCTGTACGCGCGGCGCTACCGCGAGGTCGAGCACTACCGCGCGGCGTGATGCGGGTCAGCGCAACGACAGCGCCTTGGGCGCGACCTTCTTGAGCAGCACGCTCACCGCGATCAGCCCGCCGACCGCGGCGAAGCCCGACCACGACGGCGAGATGTCCTTCTGGTCGCCGATCACGCGCATGAAGAACATCGTCGTCGAGAACGCGGCGATGCCGAGGACCGCGGCGAACGGGCGGTTGGGGATCTTCGCGGCCTTGCCCTGGAGCGTGAGCACGCCGATCGCGATCGTCACGCCGACCGCGGCGAGGCCGCCGAGGAAGCCGAGCCAGCCGAACAGCTGGATGTCCTTGCCCACGTGGTTGAGCTCGCCCCAGCCGATCGACTGGCACATGCCGCTCCGGCAGACCTCGATGCCGGTGAGGCCGATCGAGCCCTGACCGCGGCCCGCGGTGAACCATTGCTTGGTGACCACGCCGACGAGGATGACCAGGGCGCAGGCGAACAGGCCGATCGCGTAGTTGCGGGTGGTCGCGTCGACGATCGCGTTCGGCGCCGGCGCGCCCTGCGGGGCATACGGCGCGCCCTGCGGCGGGTACGGCGCATAGGGCGTCTGCGGCGGATACGGCGCGGCCTGGGCGGGATACGGCGACGGGGCCTGGGTGCTCGGCGGCGGGGCCGAGGGCGCGGGGTTCGACGGATACGGCGACGGGTACTCGGGCATGACGGGCTCCTGATGACGTGGAAAGACATGAACCGCGCGGACGCGGTGATGAGCGGTGATGAGCGGTGACGAGCGCAGCGCGGCGGCTACACGCCGAAGCGCTTGCGGACCGCGGCGAGGTGGGCCTTCCAGCGGGCGGTGCGCGACTTCGCGAGGTTCTTGAGCAACGAGGTCTGCGCAGCCTCGAGGCGGCTCCCGCCGCAGTGGCGCTCGCCGGCCTTCGCGACCTGGTCGCTGACGTTGACCACGTTGTTGCCGCTGATCCGGTAGACCTCGGCGTTGTGGCCCCAGGTCGGATCGTGGGCCGCCAGGTAGTCGCCCATGCAGCTCGAGAACTGGTTGTCGAGGGCGTGGAAGGCGGCGAGCGCCTTCTGGTCCTCGGGCCCGGCGAGGTCCTGCGCGCGGCTGACGGTGTCGGCCTCGGGCACGGTGATCGTCGTCGGCAGCGCGACCGTCGCTGGCTTGACGTCGGTGATGAGGCGCGCGTCGAGCGTCACCGACGAGCCATCGAAGCGCGTCGCGTAGACCTGGCGATCGTTCGCGCTCGACACCAGCAGCGGCTCGCCCTCGGGCACGGTCACGCGATCGGCGGTGATCGGCGCGCGCGGATAGACGAACAGGCGCTCGGGCGCGGTCGTGAACAGCGCGGTCCAGGCCGGCAGGCCATCGCCCTTGAAGTACGGGTAGTGGTGCGTGATCGCGCGGTCCGGGATCGTGAGCGTGTCGGGCACCGGCGCGAGCGCGGTCATCGGATCGATCACCACGCCCGCGCGGTTGACCAGCAGGTGGTACGGGCTGCCGACCTGGGCGCCGCCGATCCACACCGCGTAGGTGCCCTCGAACAGATCGACCTCGTGCGCGTCGTCGTCGTCGCCGCAGCGCAGGCGCGTGTCGGTGGCGCGCTCGAGCGGACCGTAGAGGTGCAACTGCTCGGCGGCGTGCGACCAGAGCAACGACAGCGTCACGTGCTGCAGCGGGCGATCGCTGTGCAGGTAGAAGTCGGGCGCGCGCGCGGCGCCGCGGCACGCGTCCCGGCGCGAGGACCAGCGCTCCGCCGGGCGCACGGTGCCGCCGATCACCAGAGGCTGCTCGACCGGGCCGACCTCGCGGGTCTCGGCGGGCGCGACCACCAGCGCGCCGCCGCGATCATCGAGCTCGAGCTCGAGCGTCGACGGCGGCGTGGTGCCGGGCTTCACGCGCGCCCACAGCTGGTGATGGCCGACGGGCAGGTCGCCGCCGCGATCGGGATCGATGCAGGCGCCGTCCTCGGTGAGGACGAACAGATCCTGATCGCCGCTGGCGATGAACCAGGGCGCGGCGCGCGAGACGTCGATCCACGCCAGCGGCATGACCCGCTCGCGCCGCTTCGCGCAGGTCTTGCCCGCGTCGACCGCATCGACGACGACGGTCGCGGGCACCGCCTGGTAGCGCGGGTTCAGCACGCCGGCCGCGCCGAGCTCGACGTGCGGCATCGCCTTCATCGCGGCGGTGCGCGCCGCGACCGAGCGCGCGGGCTGCTCGAAGCGGATCGTCGCCGAGACCTCGAACGAGATGCCGGTGAGGTACAGCTCGTAGTGGCCCTTGGGCCACGATGGATCGGCGAAGTCGTGGAACTCCGACTCGCACAGGTAGGTGCCGTCGGGGAAGACGATGACCGCGCCGGCGAGCGCCGGATCGAGCGGGTTGCGCGCGTCGAGCCGGACCCGCAGATCCATCGCCGCCTCGAGATCGAAGGTCAGGGTCGGCGCCTTCGTCGTGTAGCCACCGCCGCCCGAGGCGCAGGTCGGCCAGCGATCACCGACGTGCGCGTCGCTGTCGACCCGGACCTTGATCTCCTCGGTGACCAGCGGCTGCGGCGCGAACCCGGGCCGGAGGCGGATGGGATCGGCCGCCGCGCGCTGGGCGACGAGGGCGAGCGTGGACACGACGGCGAGGCGAACGACGCGCATGGGGCGCCATAGAGCAGTCGACGTGCCAGCGGTTCGGTCAGCGCAAGTGCCCGAAGATGCTCGCCATGAACGTTCATCGCCCCGGGCGATGCACCGGTGCGGTCGAGGTGCAGGCGCGGTGCGATCGAGGCGCGTTCGCCGGGCGCGCGGTCAGCGCAAGCGAGGCTTTGTGTCACGTCGGTCGCGATGACAACCGCCGTTACCGCGCCGTACCATGCCGGACATGGACCTGAAGGCGTTGATGCAGGCTGCCCGCGAGCTGGCCGGGGTGGCCGCACACCCGTCGGTATGGACCCCCACCGCGCGCCTGCTCGGCCGCAAGCTGCCGTTCATCGTGCGCGGCCTGAAGCTGATCGGCGCGGACCGCACGACCAAGATGTCGATCGGTACGTTCCTCGAGCAGAACGCGCGCGAGCGGCCCGACGGCTGCGCGATCCTGTTCGAGGATCGGCGCTGGACCCACCGCGAGCTCAACACCCAGTCGAACCAGTGGGCGAACCTGCTCGCGAGCCGCGGCATCGGCCAGGGCGATGTCGTCGCGGTCCTGCTCGAGAATCGCCCCGAGATGCTCGCCGCGATCGGCGGCGTCGTGAAGCTCGGCGCGATCGCCGCGGTCGTCAACACGCGCCAGCGCGGCGCGATCCTCGCGCACTCGTTCACGGTCGCGAAGGCCACCACGTTCATCGTCGGCGAGGAGCTGTGGGACGCGTTCGCCGAGGTCCGCGCCCAGGCCGGCGCGCCGCCGGCGAGCCGCGTGCTGTGGCTGGCCGAGCACGAGCGCGCCGCCGCCCCGAAGGACACCACCGACGCCGCGCTCGCGGTCGCCGGGGCCGCGACCACCACGCCCGCGATCATGGCGACGCTCACGCTCGCCGATCCGTGCTTCTACATCTACACGTCGGGCACGACCGGCCTGCCCAAGGCCTCGGTCATGTCGCACAACCGCTGGATCAAGGCCGCCGGCGCGTTCGGCATGGCCGGGCTCGCGATGCGCCCCGATGATGTGCTCTACCTCGCGCTGCCGCTCTATCACAACAACGGCCTGTCAGTGGCGTGGGGCGCGGCCGCGACCGCGGGCGCGGCGATCGCCCTGCGCCGCAAGTTCAGCGCGAGCCAGTTCTGGGACGACGTGCGCCGCTACGACGCGACCGCGTTCGTCTACATCGGCGAGTTCTGTCGCTACCTGCTCAACCAGACGCCCTCGCTCAAGGACCGCGACCACAAGGTGCGGCGCATCGCCGGCAACGGCCTGCGCCCCGACATCTGGCACCAGTTCAAGGAGCGGTTCGGGATCGAGGAGGTCTACGAGTTCTACGCCGCGTCCGAGGGCAACGTCGCGTTCGTCAACCTGCTCAACCGCGACGCCACCGTCGGGCTGTGTCCGGCGCCCTACGCGATGGTCAAGTACGACATCGATCGCGATCAGGTCGTCCGGAACTCGGACGGTCGGCTGATCCGCGTCGGGCGCGTCGAGGTCGGCCTGCTGATCGCCGAGGTCAGCGAGCGCTATGCCTTCGACGGCTACACCGACAAGACCGCGAGCGAGAAGAAGCTCCTGCGCGACGTCTTCAAGGTCGGCGACTGCTGGTTCAACTCCGGCGACCTGATGCGCGACCAGGGCTTCCGGCACGCGCAGTTCGTCGATCGGATCGGCGACACGTTCCGCTGGAAGGGCGAGAACGTCTCGACCAACGAGGTCGCCGAGGTGATCAACACCTTCCCGCAGATCGCCGAGTCGACCGTCTACGGCGTGCAGGTACCGGGCTCGGATGGCCGCTGTGGCATGGCGGCGCTGGTGCTGCGCTCGCCCGACGAGCCGCTCGATCTGGCGGCGTTCGCGCGCCACGTGCAGGGCCAGCTGCCGAACTACGCCTGGCCGCTGTTCCTGCGGGTGCGCCCGGCGCTCGACACCACCGGCACGTTCAAGCAGATGAAGGGCGACCTGCGCAAGCAGGGCTACGATCCGGCGCAGGTCGGCGAGCCGCTGTTCGTCATGCCACCGCGCCACTCGGCGTACGTGCCGCTGGCCGCGCCGCTGTACCAGGAGATCGCGGGCGGGCACCTGCCGTTCTGATCGCGCGCGCGTGCAATGCTGGGCGCACGACCAGCGTTGGAGTCTAGATGCGCCCCCTGCTTGCTCCCTGCCTCGCCGCGCTCGCGCTCGGCTGCGGTCATCACGCCTCGCCGACGATCGGCAACACCGCGCCCACGGCCGCCGCTGCGCCTGCGCCGGTCGTGACCCTCGACGAGGATCTGGCGGTGCTCGACGCGATGGCTGCGCCGCAGTCCGAGGCGTCGACCTGGACGACGCGCGCCACCGTGCTGGGCTGGACCGCGGACCACCGCCTGGCCTACCGCGCGCTCATCTGCGATCCCGACGCCCTCGGCGGCCGCGGTTCGTACTGCGAGCTCAACCTGTGCACGGTCGCGAGCGGCGTCGCCGAGCCGGCCTGCGAGCCGGCGGCGTCGTTCGAGCTCGGCGGCGAGACCGGGTTCGATCGCGCGGCCACGACCGCGAGCGCCGAGAAGTGGCTGGCGAGCCTCGGCCCGCTCGCCGCCGGCGCGCCGCAGGAGGACGACGCCGCGAACCTGGTGGTCGCCGCGCACGCGCTGATCGCCGAGCTGCCGCCAGGGGCGCCTCGGTTGACCGTGGTGAGCGCGCCGTTTTCGGGCGAGGACATGGGGCAGGAGGATCTCGGCGTGACCGAGGTCAGCACCCACACGATCGTCGACAGCCCCGATGGCACCTGCCGGGGCGCCGCGGGGATCGTGCAGTACCAGGGCGAGTACGAGGGCGTGCGCGGCCTGATCCCGATCGCGTTCGGGGTCGTGCGGTGCGGCCTCGGCGCGCCCTGACGCGAGAACGGCTACGGCGCGCCGCAGGCCAGCCACTCGGCGAGGCGCGCGCGCTCGTCGGCGGGCGGATCGTCGGGGCCGGGCGGCATCGTCGTGTTGCCGGCGGCGGCGCGCACGAAGATGCGATCCGCATGGCCTCGGACCTGATCGAGGGTGTCGAACGTGAAGGCCTCGGGTGCGCCGTGGCGCGACGGCGCATCGGCGGCGTGGCAGGTCTCGCAGTTCGCGGCGAGGAAGTCCTCGCCGAAGCTCGCGTAGGTGAGCGCCGTGCCGTCGGGCGGGCACGGGTACTCGTCGATCGTCGTCGCGTCGAAGCAGCCGGCGACCAGCGCGGCGATCGACGCGACCGAGGCGATCGCGGCGGCGCGGATCATGGCGCCCTCGCGAAGTCGTAGGTGAAGCCGAGCGCGAGCCCGGCGCCGATCATCCAGCGCGGCCCGCGATCGTCGCCGAACCAGGTCGCGTCGGCCTCGAGCGCGGCATAGAAGTCGCCGTGGCGGTGGCGGCGGATCGGCAGGGCCACGCGCGCGCCGCCGCGCAGGCCGGCGCGATGGCGGATGCCGTCGCCCACGCCGAGGATCGACTGGATCGGCTGGTTCTCGACGCCGGGCAGCGGCTCCTCGTGCTGGTGGACCAGGCCGACCGTGGCGATCAGCCGGGTCGGCCCGGCGGCGCGGCGGGCCTCGACGTTCACGCTCAGGTACTCGAGCAGGCGCTCGTCGACGGTGGCGTACTGCTCCTTGCCGATGAACGAGAAGCCGAGGTACGGCCGCACCCACCACGAGACGTCGAGGGTGCCGCCGCCGCCGCGATCGCCGGCCCAGTCGGTGCTGGTCGCGGCCAGGCCGACGTCGAGATCGAGCTCGCCGGCGCGGGCGGTGGGAGCAAGGGCGAGGCCGGCGGCGAGACCGACGAGGACGAGCGGGCGCATGCGGCGGCCAGGAGCAAGCCGCGGGCCGCGACGACAGCCAACCGCGGTTGACGGATCGTGAACCCGCGCGCACACCGGGCGCCCGCGGGCTGTCGGATCTGGCCACGCTGTGGGGAATCGCGACGCGCGATCGCGCGGGACTACCGGTAGCGCTCGGGGTCGAGCCCGTAGCGCTTGAGCCAGCGCTGGATCTGCTGGCGCACCCGGCCCATCTCGGCGGCGACCTTGCTGATGTTGCCGCGGTGCTTCTCGAGCAGCGCGATCAGCTCGACCCGGCGCTGGTCGCCGTCGTCGTCGGTCGGCGCGGTCCACGGCGCCTTGGCGATCTCGTCGGGCAGGTGCGCGACGCCGAGCTCGCCGCCGCTGGCCAGCGCCAGCGCGCGCTCGAGGGTCCGGGCCAGCTCGCGCACGTTGCGCGGCCAGGCGTAGGCGAACAGCGCGCGGGCCGCGGCGGCGGCCAGCACCGTGCCCGCCGGCACCATCGCGCCGACCATGAGGCCGAGGTCGACCTTGCGCTCGGCGAGCGGCGGCAGCGGCAGCGCGAACCCGGCGAGGCGCGCGAGCAGATCGTCGCGGAACTTGCCCTCGGCGACCATCGCCTCGAGATCGCGATGGGTCGCGGCGACCACGCGCAGATCGACCGCGACCGCGGCGGTCGCGCCGACCGCGCGGACCTCGTGCTCCTCGAGCACGCGCAGGAGCGCGGCCTGCGCCGGCAGCGGCAGATCGCCGATCTCGTCGAGGAACAGCGTGCCGCCCGACGACGCCGCGACCAGCCCCGGCGCGTCGGCGAGCGCGCCCGAGAACGCGCCCTTCTTGTGGCCGAACAGCTCGCTCTCGACCAGGCCCGCGGGCAACGCGCCGCAGTTGACCGGCACCAGCGCGCCGCGCCGCCGCGACGCGAGGTGCACCGCGCGGGCGATCCGCTCCTTGCCGGCGCCGGTGGGGCCGCCGATCAGCACCGGCACGGCCGATGCCGCGATCTGCGCGAGCTCGGCGAAGGCCTCCTCGAGCGCGGGGTCGAGGGTGAGCAGGCGCGCGTCGTCGGCCGCGGGCACCAGATCGAGGTCGATCGCGCCAGCGGGCTCGGCGCAGCGCAGGAGGAAGAACGAGCGCCCGGCCTCGATCACCGAGGTGTCGAGCACCAGCGCGCGATCGCGGCGCGCGCCATCGACGAGGATGCCGTTGCGCGATCCCGCGTCGACCGCGACCCAGTGCGCGCGATCGCGCTCGAAGCGCAGGTGCGTCGACGACATCCACGGATCGGGGCAATCGAGGCGCAGCGCGCGGCCGGTGCGGCGCGCCGTGTGCGCGGCGCCGCGGCCGATCTCGATCGTGTCGACGCCGGCGAGCGCCCAGCGCGCGCCGCCGACCGCGCCCGCGCCGAGCGCGAGGTACAGGTGATCGACCGGCGCCGCGGCGGCCGCGTCGAGATCATCGGCGGGCAGGGTCAGGGTCTTCATCGCGCGCGCGATCCGAGTGTACACGCGCCGGACGCGCGCGGCGTCACGGCGGCGCGAAGCCGACCGCGGCGGCCCAGGTCGCCATCGTCGTGCGGATCCGATCGTTGCCGGTGCGCGCGGCCGCGGCGTACCAGCGCGCGGCGTCGGCCGGCTTGCCGAGCTCGAAGCTGGCGATCGCCAGCGCACCCTGGGCCTCGGCGCGCTCGACGGAGATGGTCGTGCCCTCGACCTCGGTGAGATCGCGGATCGCGGCCCTGGCGTTGCCGGCGGCGAGCTTGCACAGCGCGGTGCCCATGTGCGCGCGGGCGCGCATCGAGACGTCGTTGGGGCCCGAGGAATCGTGGGCGCTGAACCACTCCTCGGCCCGCATGAACTTGATCCGCGCCATGTCGCAGTCGCCGGCGCGCCGGCGCGCCGCCCCGATCATCACGTCGGCGTAGGCCAGCGTGTTGATGTCGGAGCCGGCGGCGACCAGCTCGTCGCGCTGCTTGGTCATCGTCTCCTCGACCGAGCCGATCACGCTGTCGACGTCGCGCGGGAAGCCCTGGTAGCCGAAGTCGTGAAGCGCGTCGCGCAGCGCGGCCAGGTGCGCGGCGCGGGTCGCGGCGGTCGCGCCGGCGTCGGGCGCCGCGGCCACGGCGTGGCCGTCATCCGCGGACCGCGCATCGAGCGCCGCGTTGCGCGCCTCGAGCGCGCGCTGCATCAGCGGATCGAGCCCGGCGTCGCGGCCCGCGCTCGCGGCGTCGCGCCCGGTCGCCGCGTCGATCGGCGCGGCGTCCGGCGTGGCGATCAGCCGCGCATCGATCAGCGGCGGCGCGAGCGCGATCGCCGGCGCGCCCGTATCGACCGGAGCGCTCGCCGCTGGCGTCGCATCGCTCGCCGCTGGCGCCGCGGCCGCGGTCGTCGGCGCCGGATCGTGCGACGCGAGCGCGATCATCGCGGTCGTGCCCGCGCCGACCAGCATCGCCGCGCCGACCACCGCGATCACGCTCATGCGCCGCCGGCGGCTCGCCGCCGTCAGCGCGTCGAGCAGCGGCGGCAGCGCGGGCCAGCGCTCCGACGGATCGTAGGACAGGCCGCGGGTGATCGCCGCGCGCAGCGCCCGCGGCACCGCCTCCCAGTCCGCGCCCAGCCCGGCGCGCAGCGCGACGCAGTAGCTGTACTGATCCGCGCGCGCGTCGACGTCGCTGCCGAACTGCTGCTCGGGCGCCATGAACCCGGGCGTGCCCATCATCGCGCCGGTCCGCGGTGCACCAGCCCGGCCTCGTGCACCGCCACCAGGCCCGCGCCCACCGCGACGAACATCTCGACGACCTCGCGCCACGGCCGCCTCGTCGCCAGCCAGCGCGACAGCGTCACGCCATCGATCAGCTCCATCGCGATGAACAGGCCATCGCCGACGCCGCCGATCTCGTGCACCCGCACGATGTTCGGATGCGACACCCGCGCCATCGCCTGCGCCTCGCGCAACAGCCGCGCCCGCAGCGCCGGCGACTCGTCGCGC
>JAIOQA010000403.1 GCA_021413675.1 Deltaproteobacteria bacterium
GTAGTCGGTGAACGTGTCGGTGTCGTTGTTGTCGCCGTCGTTGCACTGCTTGGAGCCCTTGCAGATGGTGCCGTTGCAGGCCGATCCGGTCGCGCAGGTCAGCGCGCCCGAGGCGTACAGGCCGCCGTCGCAGCGCCCGCCGGCGGCGATGACGCCCGAGACCTGCAGCGTGAACGGACCCGAGCTGGTGTCGAAGTAGCCGTCGACCGACACGAAGTAGGTGCCGGCAGTGACGTTGCTGCGCGAGATCGTGCCCGCGTCGGTGCAGGCCAGCGCCGAGCCGCCGCACGACGAGTTGAGCAGCTCGAGCACGTACTCGAAGGTGCTCGCGTTCGCGCTGATCGACAGCGACTCGAGCTGCGGGACGGTCAGCTGGTAGAGGCGGTCGGGGCTGCCGGTGCTGCCGCAGCTCGGGTCGCGATCGCTGGTCGCGCCCGCGGTGGTGCCGGCGGTGGTGCCACCGCTGATCGCGCCGACCGGCTCGGTCGACGTGCACGACTCGGAGGTGCCAGAGGCCGCGCCGCACGACGGATCCATCGGGTAGTCGGTGGCGCCGTCGGTGTCGTCGTCGGCGGTGTTCGAGCACGCCGGGCAGTTCGGGCCGCTCGGGCAGTCGTCGTCCTCGGTGTCGTCGAGCAGCGAGTCGCAGCCCGGGTCGAGCGGGTAGTCGGTCTTGCCATCGAGCGTGCCGCTGTCGTCATCGGCGCCGTCGCCGCAGCGCGGAGGCTGGCACGTGGGGCCAGTCTGGCCGGGGAGCATGCGGCAGAAGAAGCCGGGCGCGCAGTCGTTGGTCACCTGCGGGTCGCAGGTCTGGCCGTGGCCCTTGTAGTAGGTGACCTCGAGGTTGAAGTTGCCCGCCGAGCTGTTGGTGTTGCCGTCGACGATGACGAAGTACACGCCCGGATCGAGCGAGGCCTGCACGGTCGAGCCCTTGCTGGTGGGCGACGCGTCGTTGTTGCAGATGAGCTCGGAGTTGTTCGAGCAGTCGGCGCCGCGGACGTAGACCACGGTGTCGACGACGGTGCCGGCGACCGCGGTCGACGCGACGATCACGGTCGGCTCGGTCACGGTGACCTGGTAGGCGATCTCGGAACCGAGGCCGCCGCAGTCGCCGGCAGAGATGAGGTGGCTCGCGGCGAGGTCGAGCGTGCCCGAGACCTTGCCGCTCGAGGGCATCGGCTTGACCGTGACGCGCGGGCCGCACGCGGTGGAGTTGAACTCCTCCTCCGTGGTGTCGCGCGCGGTGCTGCAGCCGGGGTCGTCGGCGTCGATCTTGCCGTCGCCGTCGTCATCCTTGGCGTTGGAGCACTCCGGGCAGTTCGGGCCGTCCGGACAGTCGTCCGTCTCGTCGTTCTGGTTGCTGTTGAGGCAGCCCGGATCGGCCGGGAAGTCGGTCTTGCCGTCGCCGTCGTTGTCGATGTTGTCCGAGCACTGCGGCTTGACGACGTTGCTCTCGTCGGTGTCCGTGGCGCTCTCGCAGCCCGGATCGGCGAGGTCGATCAACCCGTCATCGTCGTCGTCGAGGCCGTTGTTGCAGGCCACATCGTCACCGCCACCGCCGCCACCCCCGCCACCGCACCCGAGGGTGGGTAGGGCGAGCGCGGCTGCGGCCAGGAACAGGAAGCGAAGCGAAGCGAGGCGTACGAGACTCATGAACACTCCCTGACCGTCAGCAAAAGGAAGGTGCTAGGTAGCCAACTTGCCCAGGTGGGGTCAAGCGAGAGATTTCGCAGGGGCGCGACGAATCACGAACGCGCGCGTGACTGGTATCGCGGCGCACGCATCCACGCGCACCAGATCGCTTCTACGACCTTGGTTCTCGACGTTGACGGACGATCAGTTCGGCCTCAGGCAGATGCTGAGCGCCTGATCGCTACGCGAGATCGGCCAGCGCGAACTTGAGGTAGCGACCCTCGGGGAACGCCGGCAGGATCGGATGGTCGCTGGCCGCGCCGAGCAGGCAGCGCACGCGCATCGGCCTGCCGACCTGGCGCGCGGCGTCGGCGAGGGCGCCGAGGAAGTCAGGCTCGGTGACGTGGCTCGAGCACGACGCGCTGGCGAGGAGGCCGCCGGGCTCGCAGACGTCGGCGGCGAGCGCGTTGATCGACGCGTATGCGCCGAGCGCGCGACCGCGGGTGCGCTCGCTCGGCGCGAACGACGGCGGATCCACGATCACGAGATCCCAGCGGCGGCCGTCGGCGCGCGCCTGCGCGAGGAAGTCGAAGGCGTCGACCGCGGCGAACGCGTGGGCGCTCGCGTCGATGCCCGACGCGGTGAAGTTGCGGCGCGCGGCGGCGATCGCGGGCGCGGCGATGTCGACGGTCGTGACCTCGCGCGCGCCGCCGAGCGCGGCGTGGACCGAGAAGCCACCGGTGTAGCCGAACAGGTTGAGCACGCGCGCGCCGGCCGCGTGGCGCGCGACCAGCGAGCGGTTGTCGCGCTGATCGAGGAAGAAGCCGGTCTTCTGGCCGCGACGCACGTCGACCTCGAAGCGCGCGCCGCGCTCGTCGATCTGCACCAGCTCGGGCGGCGTGCCGACCAGGGCCTCACCGGCGCCGCCACCGCCGCGCACCGCGCGCAGCCACGCCGACGTCATCACCAGCCCGCCATCGGCGATGCCCGAGAGCACGGCCGGCAGGCGCGGGCGCCAGAACGCCGCGGCCGCGGCGCCGTCGAACACCACGACCGCGACGCCGGCGTAGAGATCGATCACCAGCCCGGGCGTGCGATCGTTCTCGCCGTGCAGCACGCGGACCGCGTCGCAGTCGGCGAGCAGCGGATCGGTGGCGCGCAGCTCGGCGGCCGCGCGGGCGCGGGCGTGGACCCAGCCATCGTCGAGCGCGGCGGCGGGATCGAGATCGAGGACGCGCGCGCGGATCGGGCTGTCGGGATCGATGAACCCGCACGCGACCGGGCCGCGCTCGTTGACGATCGCGACGACGTCGCCGGAGACGCAGCCGCTCACGCGGGTCGCGGCGCGATCGTAGACCCACGGGTGGCCCGCGCGGATCGCCGACGTCAGCGGCTTGGTGAGCCGCAGCTCGGGGCGGCGGCTCGTCATCGATATCGCCGGCGGTGTGGTCCGCGGACGATCACTTCGCCAGCTTGGTGTTGGCGAGCTGGTAGACGTGGTTGTAGCTGTTCGAGACCTGGACGATGCCGATCGTGTCCGCGAACCAGAAGGTGTTCTTCAGGCCCGCCGGCAGCTCGGCCGGGTTCGCGTCGGGCGGATCGAGGATCACGCGGCCGGTGATCTCGAGGGTCAGCTTCTGGGCGCCGTTGAACACGCCGCCGGTCGACGCGATGTTGTCGGTGCCGGCGAGCACGTAGTGGCGCTCCATCTCGAGCGAGCCGATCCACGGCGCGCGGTCGGTGCCGGTGCTCGGGGTCTGCTTCCACTTCGCGACGATGTCGTCGCGCCAGTCGGGGCCCTGCAGCCGGCCGCCGGCGAGCTTGAGCGTGGTGCCGCCCTTGTGCTCGAACGACGTGAACGCGACGTTGAAGCTGCCGCCGGGCTCGCCGGCGAAGAAGAAGCTGTCCGGCGAGATGTCGAACTTGGTCGCGCTGCACGCGATCGTCGTCGAGATCTTGTGGCCGTCAGCGTCCTCGGACAGCGTCACCGTGGTGACGCCGTTCTGGGTCTCGATGCCCGCGACGGTGATGACCACCTTCGCCGGCTGCTTCGGGTACTTCTTCGCGTCGCTGGGATCGACCGCGCGGCCGGGCATCGCGACCGCGGCGTAGGTCCACTCGTTGCCGACCTGGAGCGGGATCGCGGTCACGCCGCAGGCCTTGGTCGCCTTGGCCGCGGGTTGCGCGTGCGCGGCGTCCGCCCAGGTCAGCGTGCCGACGAAGGAAGCGGCGAGCCCAACCGACAGGCCAGCCGACAGCCCAAAAGACAGAAATGAGTGTCTCGTCAAGGGGATGACTCCGGGGTGGCGGACTTTCATACGGCAGCCGCGGGCGCCGAGCAAGCCGAAATGGCCTCGCTGGCGATGACCTCGGGCGGCAAGGTGCGACCGCCGCGTCTCCGGCGATGACGCACGCCGGACCGATCACGCCCGGGGCGCGACCTGGGTTGCGCGGCGCGGCCGCAACAGGCTCAGCGCTTGGGCGCGGAGCCGAAGACGCACTCGGGATCGGTCGACCCGTCGCACATCTTCACGATCAGATCGCGGAAGCGCTGATCGGCGCGCATGTCCTGGAAGTCGGGATCGAGCGCGGTCCGCTTGCGACCGAGCAGGCGATCGATCGCGGCCTCGACGTCGGCCTTGCGGCTGGCGTGGTCCTTCATCTGGAGCAGGCGCACCAGCATGTTGACCGCGCACTGCGGGCGCTTGATCCGGGCGTAGGCCGCGGCGAGGTTGTAGGTCGCCTTGACGTTGTACGGATCCGCCAGCAGCGCCGTGATGAACTCGTCGACGGCCTCGGTGATGAGCGCCTGGCGCGTGGCCTTGTCGGCGTTGCCCTCGGCCGTCTGCAGCTTGGTCAGCGCGCCGGTCGCGAGCTTGTTGGACTCGGGGATCGAGCGCTGCGCGAACGCCTTGGCCGGCAGCTCCTTGCTCGGATCGGTCGGCTCGCAATCGGTCGGGACGTTGGCCGTCGGATCGGGCGGCTTGTCGACCTTGACCGCCTTGGGGCGGAGCGGGGGCGGGGGCGGCGTGAGCTTGGGCGCGCCACCACGGAACGCGCCCTCGTCGTCGACCTGCTTCACCATGCGGGTCGCGTCGCGCGTGAAGTCCGGGTGCTTCTGCAGCTCGGTGAGCCGCTTGAGCAGCGCCAGCGCGCAGCCCTTCTGCTGGACCTTCGCGTAGGCGACCGCGAGCTGGTAGGTCGCGACCGCGTTGTACGGGTCCTGGCCGAGCGCGTTCTTGTACTTGTTGATCGCGTCGACGATGAGCCCGGCCTTGCCGGCGGGATCCGCCGCGCTGTCGGAGCTCTGCAGCGCCGAGTCACCGCTCGACACCAGCGTGGCCGAGGCGCCCGGGTTCCGGCGGACGCGCGAGCCGTCCTCCTGGAACTTGGTCTTGCACTCCTCGACGTAGACGATCTGCTGCGCCACCGGGGGCGGCTCGGGCGGCTTCTTCTTCTTGCTCGGCCGCTTGAGCTTCTCCGGTGCGCCGGCGTACGGCCCCGAGCACCCGGTGCCGACCGCCTGAGCGGACAGGGCGAGCGCAACGCTCGCGATCAGCAGAGTCCCCCGCGTGGTTCTCATCATGACCCCGCGAGCGTATCGCCGGCCATGCGGCGCCGTCAATTCGGAGGGGCCGTTCCCGTCGTCGGCGCGATCCGCGCCGCGGATCAGCGCCGCTGACCGATCAGGCGCCCGATCAGGCGCGGAGCCGGCGGGCGAACGCGACCAGCCACGGCAGCGACGCGGCGCCGAGCGCGATCGCGCCGACCGCGGCGGCGTTCGCGCTGTCGATGTACTGCGCGCCGGTCGCGTGGTGCGCGCCGAACGCCGCCGATGCGAGCAGGCCGGTCGAGCCGGCGAGGGCGAGCACGCCCCAAGTGCGCAGGCGCAGCAGGCCGAACATGCCGATCCCGGTCAGGGCCAGCACCGCGAGCTGCGCGGCGTCGGGCTTGGGCGCGAGGGCGTAGAGCAGGATGTACGGCAGCGACACGCCGGCGCGAATGATGGCCTTGCCCAGGCGCTGCGCCGCGTGCTCGTCGATGTGGAAGCGCTGGCGCCACGCGGTCTGGCCGTCGAACGGCGCCGCCATCGCCTGGCCCCAGAGGAGGATCGTCGCCGCGAGGTGGGTGCCGCCGACGAACAGCAGCACCGGTTCGGGGCCGACCTGCCACAGCGACACGACGCCGGTGATCACGCCCGAGAGCGCGACGCCGAGCGCGAACCAGCGCGCCCAGAAATAGCCGGCGACGAGGCTGAAGAACGCGAGGCCATAGACACCGCCCATCGCGGTGAAGGCGTTGGTCCACTCCGGGGGCAGGGCGCCCGAGAGCGCCATCAGGCCGTAGACCCCGGCGTAGAACACCAGCACGATCGACGCGAGCGCACGACGTTCACCGACGAACCGCTTCATGGGTTCGAGTATAGCCAACCCTGCGCGCGATGCACCCGCGCAGTTGGGGCAACCGCGCAGCGGCTACTTGGCGGGCTCGCCGAGCGGCGCGTGCTTCGTGACGATCAGGCGGAAGCGCTTGTAGCCGGCTTCCTTCTGCTTCGCGCTGTAGATCACCTGGACCAGCAGCCGGTACGGCGTGGTGCGGTCGGCGATGATCATCAGCTCGGGGATCGCCGGGATGGGCTTGCCCGCGCGCTTGAGCGCGGCTTCCTGGCTCTGGCGATAGTTCGAGAGGAACTGCGACAGCTTGGGGATCTTGACGCCGAGGGCGCCGCCCTCCTTGTCGTTCGCGTCGACGTCGCCGTTGCGGACCGCGACGATGCTGAACGCGTCCTTGCCATCGGTGACGACGATGCCGGTCTGGGTGACCAGCACGGTCGCGGCGACCTCGGGCATCGGCTCGCTGGTGATCGAGTCCGGGATCTGGACCTGGGCCGCGGTGAGCGCGCTAGAGGTCACCGACGCCTGGAAGATGAACGTGACCAGGAGGATGGTCATCATGTCCATCATCGCGGTGATGTTCAGGTGGCGGACGTCCTCACCCTCGGGGACGCGCTTGACCGCCTTCCGGATGATGCCGCGAGCTTCGCGCGTCGAGAACGACATCTACTCGAACCCCGTGGAGAAGAGGATGTCGTGGAACAAGGCGAACTTGTCCGGGTTGTACTCGGCGCGGGCGGTGTCGTAGACCATGTCCGCGTCGACGATCGGCTTGTCGGTCGGCTTGAGCTCGGCCGAGGGCAGGTAGCAGCCGTTGGTCCCGGTGCCGACCGCGGGCAGCTTGCAGCGCATCGCGTTCATGACCGAGATGATCGTGCCGTAGGGGATGCTGCCGTCGGCCATCAGGATCGCCTGGTAGGTCGCCAGCGAGCGGTGCTTGCCGAGGTAGCGGTCGCGCGCGATCTTGAAGAGCGCGTCGTTGAGCGTGCGGTAGTCGAAGACCGGGACGATCGTCGCCTTCGGGTCAGGCGCGGTGCACGTGCGGGTCTGGGTCTCGCAGACGTTCGACTCGCACATGTACCCGCCGTCGCACTTCTCGCCCTGGCGACCGGTGCGCGCGACGGTGATCTTCGGGTCCTTCAGCGTGCCCTCGAGCCCGCTGATCGACCAGAGGATGATCTTGTCCTTGGTGATGGACACGACCATCTTCAGCGGCACGTCCTCGGGCTTGGTCTGCGGGTCGGCGGTCGAGGCCGACTGGCCCTTGTCCGGCAGCGTCGTGTTGATCTGCCCGAGGATCACGATCGCCGTGACCGACGCGAGCAGGAACAGCATCAGGTTGGTGACGATGTCGAGGTAGGGCACGAGATTGAGCTCGCCGCTCGTGATCTCGTCTTCCTCGACGTCGTCCTCGCGCCGCCGGACGGCAGCGCGCTGCTTGTTGCGTACCTGATGCGCGGAGAGCATCGCTTGGGGCCTCGGGTCCGAACTGGCCGATCAGGCCGCGGGAGCGTCGAGGTCGGGGGGAGCGCCGGGCGCGCGCTGGGCGCTCTGCGCGAGCTGCGCGCCGCCCTCGGCGAGCAGGTTCTCGAAGCGCAGCGAGAAGGCCTCGAGGTCCGAGACCGTCTTCTTCATCGCCGACGAGAGCAGGAGGTGGGCGATCATGCAGAGGAGCGCGATGCCGAGGCCGAAGGCCGTGTTGTACATGGCCTCCGAGATGCCGCGGGACAGCTCGCGCTGGCGCTCGTCGGCGGTCAGGGTGCCGATCGACGAGAACGTGCGGATCAGACCGGTGATGGTGCCGAGCAGACCGGTGAGGGTCACGATGTTGGCCATCGACCACAGCGCGCCGATCCGGGTCTTCACCTCGGGCAGCGCATCCGTCATGGTCTCTTCCATCGCCTGCGCGACCGCCGCCTCGCCGCGGTGGATGCGGTTGAGGCCGGCCTTGGCGACGCGCGCCACGGGGGCGCTCGTCGCGTCACACAGCTTCTTCGCGCGATCGACGTTGTTCGCCGCGAGCAATCGCTTGATCTGCTCCAGGAACGCCTTGGCATTCAGATGCCCGCGCCCGAGGAAGTAGATCGCACGCTCCACCATCAAGCCGATGCACACGGCGAGGAAGAACGTGTTGACGATGAAGAACGGCCCGCCTTTGTCGAATACGTTGCTTAGCCAGTCCATGAAGGTTCCGCCTCCGCGCGGGTCGACTCAGCCTATTATCGAGGGACACGGCCGCGGGTCAAGCGACCGCGGCCCGAATTCCAAAGCCTCCCGAAGACTTAGTGCGCGAGATCGGCGTGAGGCCCCGCGTGGGACCTCGACCAGAACCGCCATCGTCGTCGGGAGCGACCTGCACGTGTGGTCGGAAATCGGCCATCAGAGCGCGTCAGGTAGGGCGTCGGGCGGCAGCGCCGCATCGACCCCTGCATCCGGCGCCGGGGCCGCATCGATCCCCGCGTCGGCGCCGCCGACGGCCGGCGCGCCCGCCTCGATCCACCGCTGGATCGCGTCGCGCTTCTCCTTGCAGAGCAGCGTGCTGTTCTGCGGCATCGGCCCGACGTCGGCGGTGATCGGGCCATCGAAGCCGTCGGGGTCGACCGGGTTGCCCTTGTCGTCGACCTTCGGATCGATGACGACCATCAGGTAGCTCTTCACGGGATCGCCGGGCACGACCAGCTTCCACGTGTCGTAGCGATCCGAGGTGACGTCGACGAGCGCCGCGTGCGACTTGCCGGCCTCGAGCGTGAGGCGGCCGGCGTCGAGGGCGCGGCCCTTGTGGCAGGCGCTGAACACGCAGCTCTTCTTGAAGACGTTGGCCTCGATCCATTCGAGGTCCGAGTGCTGGGTCGCCTCGACGCACGAGGGCGAGATCAGCGGGGCGTCGGGCAGCTCGACCGTGTGGACCGAGGTGTCGCAAGCGGCGAGGGCGAGCACGCCGAGCACGGTACGACGCAGCATCGAGGCGCAGCCTAGCAGGATCAGGGCACCGCGGGCGCGGGCACCAGCTCCTGGAACGACTGGCCGCTGCGCCCGCCGCCGTAGCGCGTGGGCAGCGTGCCGCGCGCGAACGGGATCCACGTCGCGCCCGGGCCCGGCCCGGCGGGATCGCCGCTCCACTCCTCGCCGCGCGCGAACGTGATGCCCGGCGGCACCGGGAAGTCGCGGATCGGCGTCGGCGGATGCGCGGCCTTCATGAACTCGAGCCAGATCGGCACCGCCGCGCCGCCGCCGGTGATCTTGTCGCCGATCGGCGTCGAGTCGTCGCGGCCGATCCACACGCCGCACAGGAGGTCGGTGGTGAAGCCGATGAACCAGACGTCCTTGTAGTTGGCGGAGGTGCCGGTCTTGCCCGCGGCCGGGCGCGGGAAGTCCATCGCGCGGCGCGCGGTGCCGCGCTGCAGCGGGCCCTTCATCATGTCCACGATCACGTAGGCGACATCCGGCGGCAGGACCTGCGGGCCCGGCGGGCGCGCCCGGTAGTCGTCGATGATCGCGCCGCCCGCGTCGGTGACGAGGTCGAAGAAGTGCGGATCGATGCGGCGGCCGCCAGCGGCGAGCCCGGCGTAGGCGCCGGCCATCTCGAGCAGGGTGAGATCGGGCGTGCCCAGCGCGATCGAGATGTGGCGCTCGACCTTGGAGGTGATGCCGAAGCCGTGCAGCACCTCGATCAGCCGGTCGACGCCGACGCCGACGAGCAGCTGCACGCTGATCGTGTTGAGCGAGTAGGCGATCGCGGTGCGCAGCGTGACCGAGCCCATGTACTTGTTGTCGTAGTTCGCGGGCGACCAGATGCCGGTCGCGGTCGGTACGTAGACCGGGCCGTCGTAGAGCCGGTCGACCTCGGTGCGGCCGGCGGCCAGCGCCGAGGCATAGATGAAGGGCTTGATCGACGAGCCGACCTGCCGGTGGGCCTGGGTCGCGCGATCGTACTGCGAGGTCACCCAGTCGTAGCCGCCGACCATCGCGACCACGCGGCCGGTCTGCGGCTCGAGCGCGACCAGCGCGCCCTGGATCGACGGGGTCTGCGCGAGGATCGCGGCCTTGCCGTCCTCGGCGATCCGCACCGGCAGCAGATCGCCCTGCGCCAGCGGCTTGCCGGTCTTGGGGTTCTTCCACGCGCGCAGATCGGTCGCGTCGGCGGCGATCATCGGCAGGCTCTGCGGCCCGAGATCGACGGTGATGCCGCCGCCCCGCGGCAGCTCGGTGACCATCGCCGCGTAGGTGATGTCGGCGAGGACGTGCTCGTCGGTGGCGAGCTCGCCGACGGCGGCGTCGGGCGCGACCTTGCGATAGCGATGCGCCGGACCCGCGGCGTAGGCCGCGCGCTCGGCGGGTGGGATGGCGCCGATCGGGCCGCGCACGCCGAGCCGGCGGTCGAGGGTCTCGAGGCCGTGGCGCAGCGCGACCTCGGCCGCGGCCTGCATGCGGGTGTCGAGGGTGGTGTAGAACCGCAGCCCGCCGCGGAACAGCTCGCTGTCGCCGTAGGTCTGGGTGGCGAGCTGGCGGACGTGCTCGACGAAGTAGGGCGCGGCGAGGTGGTTGAGATCGGCGCTGTCGACCAGCGCGACCGGCTCGGCCAGCGCGGCGGCGTGCTCGCCCTCGCCGATGTAGCCGTCCTCCTGCATGCGATCGAGGACGTGCTCCTGGCGCTCGCGCGCGAGCTTGAGGTTGTTGGTCGGCGCGTACTTGGTCGGCGACGACACCAGGCCGGCCAGCATCGCGCCCTCGCCGACGGTGAGGTTCTCGACGTCCTTGCCGAAGTAGATCTCCGCCGCCGCGCCGACGCCGTAGGCGCCGTGGCCCAGGTAGACGTGGTTCAGGTAGATCTGGAGGATCTCGGCCTTGGACAGCTCGCGGCTGAGCCGCGCCGACAGGATCAGCTCCTTGATCTTGCGGATGTACTTCTTGTGCTTCTTCTCGGACTTGAACTGATCCTCGGTGAGGCCGGTCGGATCGACGTCCTCTTCGCCGGCGAGGAGCGTCTGCTTGACGATCTGCTGCGGGATCGTGGAGCCGCCCTGCTTGATGTCCGACGAGCCGACGTTGGCCCACGCGGCCCGGAGGATGCCGACGATGTCGAAGCCGGGGTGCTCCCAGAACCGGCTGTCCTCGACGGAGATGAACGCCGCGGGCACGTGCGGCGGCATGCGATCGAGCGGGACGATCTTGCGGTTCTCGATCGAGAACTCGCCGACCTCCTCGCCGTCGGACGAGTAGACCAGGCTCTTCCGCGACGGCTGGTAGTCGGCGAGCTTGCGCAGGTCGGCGGGTAGCTCGGCGTTGACCGTGACGATCACGACGTAGATGGTGGCGGCCGCGAACGACACGCCCCACACGAACAGGAGCGCGATCATCCGGAGGATCGAGAACGCGCGGATCCGCCGGCGGCGGCGGCGGCGCGGTGCCTGGCTCGGTCGCGACACGCTATGATTATGGACATGAACCGGCGCGCGTGGGCGATCGTCGCCGCCTTGCTGCTCGAGCAAGCGTCGATCGCGCGCGCCCAGCCGGTCGATGGCGAGGGCGCCGTCACCGGCGATCCCGTCGCCGCGGCGTCGCCGGCGCGGGCCGCGGTCTCGGTCGATCTCCCGGATGTCCCGGCGCGGCCGCCGGACCGGTTCGGCGTGATGCTGTTCACGAACGAGTCGAGCGCCAAGGCGATGGACTGGGCGGTGGCGGCGGTGCCGTTCGAGCTGGGCGAGAAGGTCGCGCAGGTGTTCCCGCTCGAGCCGGCCTACGGGCCGCTGGTGGTGCCCGATGGGCCCGCGGTCAGCGCCGATCCGACCGTGGTCGCGGCCTACGCGAAGGCGGTCGACGCGCGCTGGGTGTTCACCGGCTGGCTGCAGCGGCCGGGCAACGATCTCAAGCTCGGCGTCATCCTCTGGCTCGTCGACGGCGGCGTCGCCAGGCCGCTCGGCCTCGAGGTCATCAAGCGCGGCCCGCAGCCGGACCTGCACAAGCTCATCGCCGAGGCGGTGATCGAGCTCGCGACGCGCGCGGGGTGGCTCGTGCCGGTCGGCGGCGCCGAGATCCTGGCGCGAGATCCGGCGCGCGAGCTCTACGCGATCCAGATGCTGGGCAAGGGCCTGGGCAACCTGGTCGGCGCGACCGGGCCCGCCGATCGCAAGCAGGCCGAGCGCGACTTCGCGCGGGCGCTGCTGGTCGATCCGAAGCTGGCGTGGGCGCACCGGCTGGTCGGCGAGCTCGATCGCACCGATCCGGATCCCAAGATCCAGGCCCGGGCGATCGGCAAGTTCTCTTACGCGGCGGATCTCGCGCCCGACTACGCGCCGGCCCTGCGCGCGGTCGCCGACGCCGCGCTCGCCGGTCGCAAGCCCGATCAGGCGCGCGATCTGTACGAGCGGCTGGTGCGGGTGCGGCCCTGGGATCTCGAGCTGCGGCTGCGGCTCGGCGACGCCCGCTGGCAGGCCGGCGACGCCGCCGGCGCGACCCGCGAGCTCGATCGCGTCATCGCGCGCACGCCCGACGACCTGCGCGCGCGCCGGATCCTCGCCCTCATCCACGCGGCCCAGGGCGACGTGAAGGCGCTCGCCGCCGAGCTCGAGCAGATCGTCCTGCGCGCGCCGAACGACCTCGACACCCGCGCCGATCTGGGCGCGGCGTACGTGTCGCTGGGCCGGCTGGCCGAGGCGACCGCGGCCTACGAGATCGTGTCGAACGCGCGGCCCACCGACGGCACCGCCGCCAAGCGCGTGGGCGATGTGTATCGCCTGCGCAAGGACGTGCCGCAGGCGGTCGCGTGGTACGCGCGCGCGAGCCGGATCGATCCGCAGGATCCGCGGCCGTTCTTCCTGACCGGCGCGGTCTGGCTCGAGGCCGGCAACCTCGACGAGGCCCACAAGGCCTACGTGCGCGCCGAGTCGTTCAAGGAGTACCTCGGCCAGACGTACATGGCGCTGGCCGCGATCGCCTACCGCAAGGGCACGCTCAGCGAGGCGTCGTGGTACCTGCGGCGCGCGGTCAAGGCGCGGCCGTGGAGCCGCGACGCGCGCGCGAGCTACGCGCTGGTGCTGTGCGCGCTCGGCGACTGGGTCGGCGCGGCCGCGCAGACCGACATCGCGGTCGCGACCTGGCCCGAGGATCCGCAGCTCTGGTACCTGCGCGGCGTCGCGCTCGGCGTCGTCGCGGCGACCGGCGATCCGAGCGATGTCGCCGCGGCGCGCACCGCGATCGGCCGCGCGATCGCGCTGGCGCCCGCCGACGAGGCGCCGCGCCGCGCCGACGCCCGGATCCGCGCCCACCAGGCGCCCAGCGTCGAGGGCGCGCTCGCGATCGAGCAGCCGTTCGGCGACTCGGCCGCCTTCCAGCGCGCGATCGATCGGTTCTTCGTCGCGGGCGCGAAGATGACGACCTTGCGCGCGACCTTCGGCAGCCAGGTGCTGACCGCGCTCGGCGCGCTGGCCCAGGGCCCGTACCGCGATCTCTCGGCGGGCGCGGGCGTGACCGCGACCCAGAAGGCGCGGGCGGCGGCGCGCGCGAAGGGCTGCCCGGTGATGGCGGTGGCGCGGCCGTGGCAGGCGGCCGCCGACAGCCTGGTCGCCTACCAGCGCGCCGGCGTCGATCTCGAGGAGGCGTACCGGGTCGTCGTCGATCTCGACAACCGCGGCGAGACCGTCGCGCTGACCCCGGACTACCGCGCGCGGGTCGGGCTGGTGCGCACCCAGTGGCGGCTCGCGGTCGGCGACGTGCGCGACATGCGCACCGAGCTGTCCGCGCAGCTCGGCCGCGAGCTGCGGGCCTCGGGCTGTCGCGAGGACGTGCTCACGGCGGCGGCGAACCGGCCGCTGATCGAGCAGGTCGATCGCGACGACGGGCCCGAGGCCGGCGACCCGGCGCCGGTGCCGGTGCCGCCGGCCCAGGCGACCTTCTATGTCGACAACCGCAGCTGCCTCGATCCGGTCGCGGTCTGGGTCGATGGCGAGCAGGTGGGGGACGCGCCCGGCGGGCAGCGCGCCGCGCTGTCGGCGCCGGTCGGTCGGCGGACGCTGTGCCTGTTGCCGCCCGGCTCGGGCTCGTGCGGTGATCAGGGCACGGTGCGCGAGATCTACCTCGCCGACGGCTGGTCGGTGACGCTGCACTGTCTCGAGCGCAAGCTGCCGTAGCGCCGAGCCGAACCGCAGGTTCGGCGGCTCAGGTCCGGAGGAGATCGGGACCGTCGTCTTCGACGGGGCCGATCGATC
This sequence comes from Deltaproteobacteria bacterium, assembly GCA_021413675.1. Lineage (GTDB taxonomy): Bacteria > Myxococcota_A > Polyangia > Haliangiales > Haliangiaceae > JAIOQA01. Next base: position 14,231 of record JAIOQA010000403.1, read on the forward strand.
GAGGCGTATAGTGCGCCCGTGGATGTACACCTCGCGTTCGGTTCCCCGCGGCAGCTGCCCAAGGCCGCGTCGCTCCCCGGCCGCGTGGTCGTGCTCGACATCGCCTTCGCCGCCACCGTCGGGACCAGCGTCTCGTTCGACACGGTGACCAAGCCGCTACTCGATGGCCTCGGCGACCGCCTCGCGCTGTGGGTCGATCACCACGATCACGAGCGCCACGCCGCGTTCAAGAACGATCCGCGGTTCGTGCTCGCGACCAAGGCCGAGCACGGCGCGTGCCCCGAGATGATCACCGCCGAGATGGTCCGCCAGACCGGGCCGATCGGCTGCATCATGGCGCACGTCGATCTCGATGGGCTCTACGCCGCCGCGAAGTGGCTCAACGAGGGCCGCGAGCCGTACAAGGGCGCCGACGACGACGCCCGCGCGATCGACACCCGCATCGGGACGCCGGGGCCGATCGCCTTGCGCATCGACAAGGCGCTGCGCGCCCGCTGGCGCGACGATCAGCTCAAGCGCGCGGTCGTGCTGTGGCTGACCAGCGGCATGCGCCCGGGCACCCACGCCGACCTCATCGCCG
>JAIOQA010000275.1 GCA_021413675.1 Deltaproteobacteria bacterium
CTCGGCCGCGGCACCGCGCTGCTCATCGGCTCGGCGGAGTCGCTGTCGTCGGCGGTCGCGGGCCGCGGCCTCGGCGCCGGCGATCTGTTCGCGGCCAGCGCGATCGCGCGGCTCGCCGGCCGCGATCGCGCCGCGGCGGTCGCCGAGCGCGGCGCGCCGCCGGTGCGGCTGGTCATGACCTCGAGCGCGCGGACGATCGTCGTCGCGCTGTGCGCCGGCGTGGTGCCGCTGGGCTACGCGCTGTTCGGCCTCGCGGTGGTGCTCGTGCGCCGGCGGCGGCGACCATGAGGCGAGCATGCGAGCCGGCTCAGAGGCGCTTCGCGCTTGGGCCGGAGGAGATCCGGCCCAGCGTCCTCGATGGGGCGGATCGATCATGACCGCGTCCTGGCGCGGGCTCGCGATCCTGACCGCGCTCGCGGTCGCGCTCGCGATCGCGGTGGTGCTCGACGCGCCGCCGCGCGGCGCGGTCGCCGATCGCCGGCTGGCGCCGATGATGACGGTCGAGCGCGTGCAGGCGATCGCGCTGGCTGGAGGCGAGCCGATCACGCTGTCGCGCGCGCCCGACGGCAGCTGGCAGGTGACCGCGCCCGCGCCCGGGCCGGCCGACGGCGACATCGTCGGCGATCTGCTCGCGGCGGTGGTCGCGGCCCGGGTCGAGCGCGAGGTGCCCGAGGCGCCGGCGAGCGTGACCGGCCTCGATCATCCCGCGCACACCGCGGTGCTCACCCTCGGCGAAACGACGGTGCGCATCGCGATCGGCCGACCGGTCACCGGCGCCGATCAGGTCTGGGCCCGACGCGACGACGGCCCGCCGGTGCTGGTGCCCGCGTGGCTCGCGAGCGCGGTCGGCCGCGGCGTCGACGACCTGCGCCAGCGCGCGCTGGTGCGGGTCCGGGACTCGGACATCACCGGGCTCGAGCTGCACGGCGGCGGGATCGATCTCGTCGCCTCCGGGGCGCCGATGATCGGGCGCTACGCCGAGGGCGGCGGCCGGCTGCGGCCCGCGCAGGTCGCGGTGCTGGCCCGCGCGCTCGCCGGGCTGCGCGCCGCGTCGTTCCCGCGGACCGCGGTGACTGGCTCCGATGGCCTCGCGATCCGCGTGCTCGGCGGCCCGGCCGTCGACGAGCTCGCGATCGCCGGGCCGTGCCCCGACCACGTCGATCAGATCGCGGTGACCGGCACTGCCGGCGCGGTCTGCGTCGACACCGCGGCGATCGCGCGCGTCACCGCCGCCGCTGCCGCGCTCGCGGATCCGCTGCAGGCGATCGATCCCTCGCCGATCGCGCTCGGCTGGCAGTCGCTGGCGTGGCCCGCCACCTCGACGATCGTGACCGTCACCGGTGGTGGCTTCACCGTGACCGCCGCCGCCGCCGCCGTGCCGGTGGAGGACGATGCGCTGCGACCGATCGCGGAGGCGCTCGCCGCGCCAGGGCAGGTGGTCCCGCGCCCCGCGGGATCGCCCGCGGCGCCCGCGGTGATCGCGCGCTACGCCGATGGCCACGTCGATCAGCTGTTCGCGCTCGGTGGCGACCTCGTCGCGCGCAACGACGAGCGCGTCGCGATTCGCATCGGCCCCGCCGCCCAGGCCGCGCTGCGCGTGACCGCCCTCGCGCTGCGAGATCGCGGGCTCGTCCTCGAGGATGCCAGCGGCCTCACCGCGCTGGTCGTGACCGCGCGCGGTCAGCGCCGGTCCGCGGCGCGCGGCGCGGTGATCGGCGAGTGGACCGGCGACCTCGATCCAGCGCGGGTGACCTCCGCGGCCGCGGTGATCGCCGACCTGCGCGCGGCGGCGTTCGTCGAGCTCGCGCCGAGCTTCGCGGCGCGGGCCCGCATCGAGGCCGAGTTCGCGGCGCCGCCGGTCGCGGGCGCGCCGCCGGCGCACCACGTGATCGAGCTCGGCGATCACTGCCTCGCGCGGGTCGATGGCATCGGCGTCACGCTCGACGCCGCGCGCTGCGCGGCGCTCGCCGCGCTCGCCCCCTGAATCACGCGGCCAGCAGATCGCGCATGGTCACCGGCGCGCGGCCGAGCAGGCGCGCGAGCGTCGGGTCGACGGCGGCGAACTCGCCGCGCCGGCTCGCGTGGTAGAGCCCGAGCGCGATCGCGGCGCGCGGCGCCGGCGCCCCGTGCGCGGCCATCCGCGCGCGCAGATCGTCGTCGGAGATCACCACCCGCCGCACCGGTCGGCCCAGCTCCGACGCGATCGACGCGATCGCCGCGAGGTCGAGCGCCTGCGATCCGGTGAGCGGCGGCGTCGGCCCGTCGTAGCGCCCCTCGTCGGCGAGGACGATCGCGGCGGCCTCCGCGAGGTCGGCGTGCGCCGTCCACGACACCGCGCCATCCGCGGGCGCCTCGAGCACGCCCGTCGTCAGCGCGTCGCCCATCAGCGCGAGTCCGCTCGCCGCGTAGAAGCCGTTGCGCAGCGCGGTCCACGCCAGCCAGCTCTCGGCCAGCATCGCCTCGGTCGCCGCGTGGTCGAGCATCGGCGGGAACGCCGACGCCGCGCTCGCCGCCATGTGGCTGGTGTAGACGATCCGCCGCGCGCCGGCCGCGCGCGCCGCCGCGATCGCCGTGCGGTGCTGCGCGAGGGTGTCGCCGCCGTACGCCCGCGCATTGGACGAGACGATCAGCACCTGGGTCGCGCCCTCGAACGCGTGGCGCAGCGCCTCCGGCTGATCGAAGTCGCCGCTGCGGACGCGGACGCCGGCCGCCGCCAGTGGCGCGGCCTTCGCCACATCGCGGACGCTCACGCCCACGCCGCTCGCGGGCACGCGCTCGATGAGCTTCTCGACGATCGCGCGGCCGAGCTGGCCGGTGGCTCCAGTGTCGATGATCATGAGGTTCCCCTGGTCTGATATCAGCGCTAACGATCCTCTGGTATCAGTGAATATCGCGGATAGCAAGATGTCGTTATCGATGGAAAACGTATGTATGCTAGGCTCTTGGGCATCAGCGACGAGATCTCTACCGGCGTCGATGATGTACGCGCACGGATCCTCGCGGCCGCGGCCGAGCTGATCGCGTCGGGCGGGCGCGATGCCGCGACGACCCGCGCGGTCGCCGCTGCGGCCGGCGTGCAGGCGCCCACGATCTACCGCCTGTTCGGCGACAAGCGCGGCCTGCTCGACGCGGTCGCCGAGCACGGCCTCGCCGGCTACGTCGCCGACAAGTCGGCGCGCGCGCCGCATCCCGATCCGGTGCAGGACCTCCGCGACGGCTGGGACATGCACGTCGCGTTCGGCCTCGCGCATCCCGGGCTGTTCGCGATCATGAGCGGCGATCCGCACCCGCGCCCGCGCTCACCCGCGATCGCCGCGGGGTTCGAGGTGCTGCGCCGCCGGGTGCGCGCGATCGCGCTCGCCGGGAGGCTGCGCACGAGCGAGGCGCGCGCGATCGCGCTCGTGCACTCGACGGGCGTCGGCACCGTGCTCAGCCTGCTCGGCACGCCCGAGGCCGAGCGCGACCCCGGGCTGTCCGCGACGGCGCGCGAGGCGGTGATCGCGGCGATCACCGGCGAGGCATCGATCGCTGCGCAGGGCCCGAGCGCGGCGGCCGCGGCGCTGCGCGCCTCGCTCGATGGCACCGCGGTGCTCAGCGCCGGTGAGCGGCACCTCCTCGCCGAGTTGCTCGATCGCATCGCCAACGCCTGACCGCGCCGAGCACCCGCCGCGATCGAAAAGAGCCTGTCATCCGGCTGGATGACAGGCCCTGCGCGAACGCGTTCGCGTCAGGAGACTAGTGCGGCGGGGCCTGCTTGGTCGCGGGCGGCAGGCCCATCGCGTCGTCCGGACCCGGCCCGGCGCCGGGCTTCGGCGCGGGCTCTTCCCAGTTCTGGGTGATGTTCTTGAGCGACTTGTAGACCAGGAGGCCGTCGGAGTTGCGCTCGCCGTGCGGCGACGACTGCTTCCACGAGCCGGTCACGACGACCTCGTCGCCGAGGGCGACCGGCGGCACGACCTTGCCGTCGAAGTCGACGATCGTCGGCGGCGCGTAGCGCTTCTGCCAGTCCGCGTTCTCCTTCGGGATGTCCTTCTTCTCGTAGTCGCGCATCGGGCGCGGGACCTCGACGACCCAGGCGCTGCGCTCGCCGGGCGTGTCCTTGGCGTCGCCGAGGTAGAACACCGGGCGCCGGCACTTGGTCGGGTCGGTGTCGATGAGCTTCTTGACCTCGACGTCGGTCATGTCCGGGGTCCGCAGCGCGGTCGCGCAGTCGTAGACCCAGGTCACGTAGCCGTGGACCGAGATGTCCGTGTCGAAGAACTGCTTGCCGTTGACCCGCAGCTCCTTCACCGAGTGCGAGCCGTCCGATCCGACCGGCGGCAGATCGAACGGCGGCACCGGCGGCAGGTCGAGCTTGATGTTGTGCGGCTTGACCTCGGCCTCGGCGCCCTTGAGCTGGCCGTTGTCGCAGCCGACTCCGCCGAGCGAGAGCGCGAGCGCGCTGATCAGCGAGACACGCGCGGCGGTGGCCCCGCGGCTCTGGTTTGCGCTAGGTTCCCGACGCGGCATCGTCATGTCGCGATTCGTAACATGGGCCACATGGCGCAACAAGCTCGGGTGCCGCGCGGCGCGCTGACCGCCGCTATCGCCGCGGTGATCACCGCGATCGCCCTCGGCGGCTGCGAGACCCCGCCGCGGGCCCGGCCCTGGCGTCACGCCGAGGAGACCTCGCCGGTCGCGACGCCGGGCAAGAGCGCCTCGCGCGAGCTCGACGAGCAGGCCCTGGCGATCCGGGCCAACCGGCCCCACACCCTTCGCATCCACATGGACACCGAGCCGCGGGCGCTCGAGCCGATGATCGCGCCGTCGACCTGGACCCGGCGGATCACGATGGGGCCGGTGTTCGAGACTCTCCTGCGCTTCGCACCGCCCGACGGCGGCGCCGGCGCCGGCCCGGGCCACTACGTGCCGGGCCTCGCTCGCACCTGGCGCATCGACGGCGACGGCCTCTCGATCTACTTCGAGCTCGAGCCCCAGGTCAGCTTCCACGACGGCCAGGCGATGACCGCCTCCGACGTGCAGTTCTCCCTCGACACCGCGCGCGATCCCAAGCGCGAGGCCAACCACCTCTGGCCGCTGCTCGTCGACATCAAGCAGGTCGACAAGATCAGCCCGCGCATGGTCCGGGTCCAGCTGTCGCGGCCCAACGGCTACATCCTGCGCGCGCTGGCCGAGGTCCCGATCCTGCCGTACGGGGTCTACGAGCAGAGCCTCGCCGCCGGTGGGCGCATGGTCGGCACCGGCCCGTGGCAGGTCACGAGCTGGAAGAACGGCACGGTCCACCTCACGCGCTTCCCGCGCTACTGGGGCAAGCTGCCGGCGATCACCGACGTCGAGTTCGTCTACCAGCCCGACGCCGCCCGCGCGCTGCTCGACGCCAAGCACGGCGACTTCGATCTGATCCCCGAGCTCATCCCCGCGCACTGGCCGCAGCAGGCCTCGGCGCCGGGCGTGGCCTCGGCGTTCGGCGTGATCCGCCTGGCGCCGCCGCGGTTCCGCGCGCTGGTGCTCGCCGGTGACGCGCCGCCGTTCGACGATGCCCGGGTCCGGCGCGCGGTCTCGATGCTGGTCGATCGCACCGGCCTCTGCGAGGACTACCTGCACAACCTCGCGCGCCCGGTCGCCGGGCCGGTGTGGCCGGGCGGGCCGATCGACGGCGCCGCGCCCAGCATGCCGGTGCGCGATCCGATCGCCGCCGGCAAGCTCCTCGACGAGGCCGGGTGGACCGACGCCGACGGCGATCGCCAGCGCGAGCGCGGCAAGGACAAGCTCAAGATCGTGATGCTGTTCGGCGAGCGCGCGCAGCCGCTGCCGCCGGGCAAGAAGCTCGACGAGGAGCGCCAGATGCTCGTCGACGATCTGCGCGAGGCCGGGTTCATCGTCGACTTCAAGATCGTGGGCGATCAGACCTTCGCGAAGCGCATCGCCGATCACCAGTTCGGCGCGGCGCTCATCGAGTGGGACGGCGCGGTCGACAGCGATCCGTCCCGCTGGCTCGAGACCGGCGGCGGGCAGAACCTCGGCAACGTCAGCTCGCCGCGCATCGATCACCTGCTCGCGAACCTGCGCGCGGTCTGGGATCCGGCCGGGCGGGTCGCGCTGGCCAGCGAGCTGGCGCTGGCGTTCGCCGACGAGCAGCCGTTCGTCGTGCTGGCGGCGCCCGAGCCCGCCGGGCTGATCGCGCGCCGGGTCAAGGGCGCGGTGCCCTGGGACGGCTGGATCGATCTGCAGACGCTCAGCCTCGATCCGGACGATCGATCGGCCCCGTCGAAGACGACGGACCCGATCTCCTCCGGACACTGAGCCGGCTCACTTCGTGAGCCTCATGGGCCCGTGACGTGATCGGCTACGGGATCGCCGCGAGGTGCGCGGTGATGAGCGCGGTCACCGCCGCCGGGTTCTCGATCGTCGAGCTGTGCCCCGCGCGCGGGATCAGCTCGAAGCGCGCGCCCGGGATGCCGGCGGCGAGCGGCCGCGACCGCGCCGGCGTGATCGCGGTGTCCTCCTCGCCGGACGCCACCAGCGTCGGCACCTTGATGCGGGCGAGCAACTCCACGCACGGCGGGCGATCGATCACGCCGCGGGTCGCGCGGCGCACGCCCTCGGGATCGCGGCTGCGCAGGGTCGCGCGCATCGCCGCGCGCTCGTCGGCGCGCGCCGGATCGCGGCGCCAGGTCGTGCCGAAGAGCGCCGCCATCGCGGTCGGGATGAAGGGCTTCACGCCGACGGCGCGCGACAGCACCAGCATCGCGGCGTACTTGCGCGCGCTCCGGCGCGGCTCGGGATCGGCGGCGGTGTCGAGCAGCACCAGCGAGCGCACCAGCTCCGGCCGACGCGCGGCCAGCCGGATCCCGACGAACCCGCCCATCGACAGCCCGACCCAGTGCGCGGGGCCCGCGCCCAGCGACTCGACCAGCGCCGCGGCGTCGCCGGCGAGCGTGTCCATGTCGTAGCCGCTGGCGGCGAGCGGGCTCTCGCCCTGGCCGCGGAAGTCGAACGCGACGCAGCGATACCGATCGCGCAGCGCCGCGATCTGCGCGCGGTACATCTCGGTCGACATCAGGAGGCCGTGGGCGAACACGATCAGCGGCCCGTCGCCGCCGGTGTCCTCGACGTAGAGCCGGGCCTTGCCGACCTGGCGCACGCCGCGCGCGGGGGCGCTCATTCCTTCAGCTCCGGCTCGGCGCGGACGATCTTCTCGAACAGCGGCTGGAACGACAGCCAGCCGACCGGCGACGAGCCGATCTGGCCGCGGGTGTGGCGCGCGACCTCGTCGGGGATCGGGATCGGCGTGCCGGCGGCGCGGGCCTTGAGCTCGGCCTCGCACGAGCGCTCGAGCGTGATGAACCACCACGCCGCCTCGTCGACGCTCTTGCCGACGGTGAGCAGGCCGTGGTTGGGCAGGATCACCGCCTTCTTGCCGCCGAGCGACTCCGCGATGCGCGCGCCCTCGGTGGTCTGATCGACGACGCCCGAGAACGCCGGCCCGAGCGCGTGGTCCTCGAAGAACGCGCAGGCGTCCTGCGTGAGCGGCGCGAGCAGGGCGCCCAGGCTCGAGAAGGTCTTGCCGCCGGTCGAGTGCGCGTGGGCGGCGGCGATCACGTCGGGCCGCGCCTGGTGGACCTGCGAGTGGATCGCGAACGCGGCGCGGTTGACCGGGCGCGTGCCGCTCACGACCTTGCCGCTGTGATCGACGAGGATCAGATCGCTCGCCTTGATGTGGCCGAAGTACAGGCCGAGGGGATTCACCCAGAAGCGATCGAGGTGCTCGGGATCGCGGACCGTGATGTGGCCCGCGACGCCCTCGTCGAAGCCATAGGCGGCGAACAGGCGGAACGCGGCGGCCAGCCGCTCCTTGCGGGTCTGGCGCTCGGCGTCGTGAGAGGCGGTCATGACAGGCTCCGGGTGGTTGCGGGGGACGCGGCGGGGAGGCGCGCGAGCAGGGACTTCGCGAACAGGTAGGCGTCGCCGGGCCAGCGCGCGGTGACCAGGTCTCCATCTTCGACGATCATCGCCGGCCCGTCATCCTCGCGCGTGCCGCGGGCCGACAGCGTGCGCGCACCGCGCACGAAATCGTCGCGCGAGGCCATCGCCGCGACGACCTCGTCCTCGACGTAGGCCGGGTAGGTCCGGTAGTAGCGGCCGAGCTTCCAGAAGGTGGAGAGATACGCCGCGCGCTCCATGTACTTGGGCAAGCAGGTGAGCTTCTTGCCGTGGATGACCGCGCGGCCGGTCGCGGGATCGATCGTGCGCGCGAGCACCAGCACACCGTGACAGATCGCGGCGACCGGCTTGTGCGCGCGCGTGAACGCGAGCGCGATCGCCTGGACCGCGGCGCTGCCGAGGTACTGCTTCATGCCGGGCGCGTGACCGCCGGCGAGGAGCAGGGCGTCGTACGCCGCCGGATCGACGTCGGCCCAGCGCACCGGCTGGAGGAACCCCGGGTCCTGCTCCATGGTGCGATAGAACCCGATGGCCTCGGGTCGGGCGCCCAGCTTACCGAACACGACGCCGGTGATGAGCCGCGGATCGCACGCCGGCGTCGCGCCAGCCTCGGTGGCGAACACCACGCGATGGCCAGCCTCGGTCAAGAGCTGCCACGGCACGGCGACCTCGGTGACGTCGAAGTCGCGGTCCGGCAGAGGTACGAGGATGGTGGCCATGGCGGAAAGCCTCGCACCGCGCGCCGCGATCGGCGATGACCGCGCGCGCCAGATCGATCGTCCGTGCGCGCCGCGGATCGACATCGCGATGCGCGGGCCCTAGGCTGTCGGCATGCGACTCCTCGCGATATCCGGAAGTCTTCGGGCGCGGTCGTCGAACGGTGAGGTGCTGGCGGCGATCGCCGGGCTCGCGCCCGAGGGCGTGGAGGTCGACACCGTATCGGCGGCGTTCCTCGCCGCGCTGCCCGCGTTCAACCCCGACGACGACGGCGAGAACGCCACGCCGCCCGAGGCGGTCGCGGTCTGGCGCGACACCGTCGGCGGCGCGGCAGGCTTGATCGTCTCGAGCCCCGAGTACGCCCACGGCGTGCCCGGCGCGCTCAAGAACGCGCTCGACTGGCTGGTATCCTCGCCGGTGGTGATCGACAAGCCGGTCGCGCTGATCAACGCCTCGCCGCGCTCGAAGTTCGCGCACGCGCAGCTGGCGGAGACGCTGCGCACGATGTCGACGCGCGTGATCGAGGCGGCGACGATCGAGCTCCCGATCTCGCGCGGCCTGGATGCGCGAGCGATCCTCGAGGATCGGAAGCTCGCCGAGCCCCTCGCGGTCGCGCTGCAGGCCCTGATCGACGCCGTGGCGTGAACCGTCGGCGTTGACGTCGTCGTCTATCCCTCGCGCACCTGGCTCGGGGTGCGCCCGGTCCAGCGCTTGAACGCGCGCAGGAACGGCGACAGCTCGGCGTAGCCGAGCAGGTACGCGATCTCGCCGAGCGGGCGGCGGGCGTCCTTCACGTAGTCGAGCGCGAGCTCGCGGCGCACGTCGTCGACGATCGCCTGGAATGCGACGCCTTCGTCGGCGAGGCGGCGCTGCAGCGTGCGGCGCGTGAGGCGCAGCGACGTCGCCACGCCCTCGAGCGAGGGCGGGCCGTCGCCGAGCTGGGCGCGGACCTGCTGGCGCACGATCGCCGCGGTGCGCGCGGCCGGCGCGACGCCCGCGAGCGCGCGATCGGCCTGGGCCTCGAGGATCGACAGGAGCGGCGGATCCGCCGACGAGATCGGCGCGTCGACCTGAGCCGCGGGCAGGGCCATGCCGTTGGCGCCGGCGCCGAAGCGCACGTGGGTCGTGCCCAGCGCCTGGCACAGCGCCGCGACGTCGTCGGGCGCCGGGTGCGCGAACCACGCGCGCACCGGCACCATCGGCGCGTGCGAGACCTCGCGGGCGCGGGCCAGGAAGTAGCTCAGGAAGAACGCGTTGCCGTGGCGCCCGACGCACGCCGGCTCGCCCGGGATGCGCTGCTCGATCACGACCACGCCGTCGCGCTCGTCGAGGGACATCACGACCAGCTCGTTGAGCAGCCCGACGTAGCGCACGATGCGCTCGAGCGCGGCGCGGATCGTGGGCGCGCTGCGGCAGGTGTACTCGAGCACGCCGTAGCCGCCGCGCGGGAAGCGCTCGGCCAGTGCGACGCCGAGCTCGTCGATGCCGGCGAGCTCCGCGGCGCGATCGAGGAGCCCGCGCAGCGCCGCGAGGGGCAGCACGACCTCGGCGGCGGTGGCCGCGTCGACGGGCAGCGCGAACTCGGTGGCCAGCGCGGACGCGGCGCGCGCGCCCGCATGCTCGGCCACCACCGCGAGGGTCGGCGCGACCAGCTGCGAGCGCATGAGCGGTTCCCCTCGCCGAGTCACGCTCAGATCGTACAACACGTCGCCGCGCAGCCGAACCGGCCATCATCGCCGTTGTGAGCGGCGCCGCCGCGCGCGTAGCCTCGTCCGGTGAGCGTCGCCGACCTGATCGATCGCCCCGATACGGACATCCACGCCATCGCGCGTCACCTCGACGCGCTCGACGCCGCGACCCGCGCGCGCGAGGTGCTCGGCCTCGGCCGCGCGCAGCAGCGCGCGCTCTACGAGAAGGCCGCCGCGTCTCGGCCGATCGATCTCGCGTTCTTCGTCGGCGATGCCGGCCCGCGCCGCGAGGTCATCCACGACGGCATGAACACCCTGCCGGTGCCGCCGCCGTTCCGGAAGTTCCAGAAGCGGTTCTGCAAGAGCGAGGTCGCGACCCGGCTCTACGGCTACAACGAGGGCATCACCCGGCGCGCGATCGGCCCGGGCTACTTCGTCGCGATCCCGACCGCCGGTCGCCCGGCCTGGGAGGCGCGCGGCGCCGTCGTCGTCGACTACTTCCAGGTGCCCGAGGGCCCGGTCGCCGACGGCTGGCCGCGGGTCGTGCCCAACGACTGGCGCCTGTCGCGCTTCGTCTATCACCAGACCCGCGACTTCATGCGCCGCGTGTCGGCGCACGTCTCGGTCGGCGCCGCGTTCAAGGTCGAGAAGCCGCTGGATCACTACTTCGTGCTCTGCCGGCAGGCCTGAGCGACGCGAGCAGCGACTACTTGGTCGGGACGCCGAGGCACTGCGGCACGCCGGAGCACACCGACTCCGAGCAATTCAACGTGTCGGCAGCCCGGCCGCCGTCGACCACTCCGAGCGCGTCCGCGTGCAGCGGCCGGACGGTGACGATTGCGAGGCGGAGCTTGCGAGCGCGCGCGTTCTTCTTCATGCGTGGTGAGCACTGCACGCCCGATGCCGCCGCCGGGCTTCACACATCTCCCGTGGTTGGAGCGGGGCGGCGGACCAGGTCCACGTGCGCCCATGGACCTGGGCCCACCCTGGTCCATCCCGAGGGCGCGTCATTCGATGCGGCCGGCGCGGCAGCCGCCGCCGCCGCCGCGCTCAGCCCTTGACGCTGCCGGCGGTGAGCCCGCCGACGAGGAACTTCTGCAGCACGTAGAAGAGCGCCATCACCGGCAGGCTGGTGACGATCGCGCCGGCGGCGAAGAAGCCCCAGTCGGAGCTGTACTGGCCGACGGACGACTGGATGAGCACGGGCAGCGTGTAGCGCGAGTCGTCGGTGAGGAACGTCGACGCCATGATGAACTCGTTCCACGCGGTCATGAACGAGAACAGCGCGGTGACCGCGATGCCCGGGCGCGCGAGCGGCAGCATGACGCGCCAGAAGGTCTGCCACGCGCCGGCGCCGTCCATGCGCGCGGCCTCCTCGAGCTCGCGCGGCAGCGAGTCGAAGTAGCCCTTGAGCGTCCACACGCAGAACGGGATCGCGGTGGTCGCGTAGACCAGCACCAGGCCGACCATCGAGTTGAGCAGCCCCAGCCGATCGAGCAGCACGTACAGCGGCATGATGAGCAAGGTCGCCGGGAACATCTGCACGACCAGGAACGTGATGAGCCCGGCCTTATGCCCCGGGAACCGCATGCGCGACAGCGCGTAGGCCGCGGTGCAGGACAGGGACACGCCGACGATCGTCGTCAGGATCGCGGCGACCAGCGAGTTCCACGCGTGGTGGAGGAACAACAGCTCGCCGTGACCGCCGCGCGCGCCGAACAGGTCGGCGAAGTGCTCGGTCGTGAGCGTCGTCGGGATCGGCGAGGCGGACAGCGCGAACTGCCGGCCGGGCTCGAACGCCTTCTTGACGACGAGCAGCACCGGGTAGAGGACGACCGCGGCCGCCACCACCAGCGCGGCGTAGGTCAGGAGCTGCAGGTAGAGGCGCGGGCGCTTCACGACTTGTCCTCGCGTCGGCCGATGCGCGAGCCGAAGACGGTCCACAGCAAGAGGACCAGGAAGATGATCGCGCCGTAGGCCGCCGCCATGCCGTAGCGCTCGCCGCGCTCGAACGCCCAGCGGTAGGCGTCGGTCACGAGGATGTCGGTCGACCCGCCCGGCTTGCCCGCCGAGACCAGGTAGATGACGTTGAACATGTTGAAGGTCCAGATCGATCCGAGCACCACCGCCGGGCCGAGCGCCGGCTTCAAGTGGGGCAGGGTGATGTGGATGAAGCGCTGCCAGGGCGTGGCACCGTCGACGACCGCGGCCTCGTAGAAGTCGCGCGGCACCGACTCGAGCGCGCCGATCGCGACCACCATCATGAACGGGAAGCCGAGCCACGTGTTGGTGACGACGTTGGCCGAGAACGCGGTGGCCCACGACGAGAACCACGACACGCCATCGAGGCCGGCGGCGTGCAAGAGCGCGTTGATCGCGCCGTACTCGCCCTGGAACATGCCCTTCCAGATCAGCGCGGTGATGTAGTTCGGGATGGCCCACGGCAGGATGAGCAGCATCCGCCACACGCCCTTGCCGGGCAGCCACGCCTGGCGGAGCAGCATCGCCAGCGCGACGCCGATCGTGACGTGGAGGAAGACGTTGGCCGCGGTCCACACCACGGTCACGCCGAGGATGAACCAGAAGTTGAGCGGGTCGTCGAAGGCGCGGCCGCCGCCCGACAGGATCTCGCCGAAGTTCGAGAGCCCGACGAACGACCACTGGCCGTGCTGGTGATCGAAGAACCCGAGCACCAGCCCGACGCAGAACGGGGTCGCGACCAGCACGAACATCGCGAGCGACGCCGGCGCGAGGAACGCGATCGCGACGCGATGGGTGCGGAAGCCGGCGAACGCGCGGGCCAGCGTGCCGCGGCCGCTGGCGATCGTGACCGCGAGCGACGCGCACACGATCGAGATCGTCGCGCCCATGCCGCCCCAGCCGTTGGCGGGGATCGCGAGCAGCGCGCCGCCGATCGCGAGGCCGAGCGGCCGGGCCGCGCCGCCGATGAGCGCGCCCGCGGCGGCGATGACCGCGCCCAGCCCGAGCGCGCCCAGGATGATGAGCCACGGCATGCCCTCGGGCGACTCGGGCGCGATGACCGCGACCGCGACGCCGCCGGTCCCGGGGCGCGCGGCGATCGCGTGGCCCGAGCCGTCGCTGGCCAGCTCGACGAACGGGCCGCGCGCGTCGTAGCGCTCGGCGGCGTCGTAGAGCAGCTTGTCGACCGCCGGCGCGCTGGGCCCGCCGAGCGGCCGCGTGCCGGTCGGCCCGGTCACCGTGCGCGGGTGGAGGAACGGGTGGGTCGCCGACGGGTGCGGCGCGCCGACGATGCCCGCGGCCTCGGCCTCGGCGATCGGCGGGCGGCCGAGCGCGATCTCGGCGGCCGCGCGATCCGCGAGCTCGAGCTGGCGGGCGCGCAGCGCGTGGTTGCGGTGGCCCACGAACACCGCGAGCGCGACGACCAGCGCGAACAGCGAGGCGACGGTCCAGTCGCGCAGCTGCGCGCCGGTGTGGGGCGGGGTCGCGCGGGTCACCGGGCACCGTCCGGCGTCTGCGCGTAGCGGCGCAGCTCGCTCTCGAGATCGTAGAGCGCATCCGCGGGCGCGGTGTCACTGGTCTGGACCTTCGCGAGCGCGCTGGCGTACGGCGTCCACACCGTGCGCATCGCCGGCGTCGCCGGGATCGGGATCGCGTGGGCGAGCTGGGCGCGGAAGCCGCGCTGCACCGGATCGGCGGCCAGCGTCGCGTCGTCGTAGGCGTGGACGTTGGCGACGATCTGGTGGGCGCGGGTCGCGCGCAGCACCGCGGCGTGGTCGCTGGCCAAGAACTGCATCACCGCGAACGCGCCCTGCTTGTCGTGCGCGCGCGCCGACATGAGCACGCCCTCGGCGGACAGGAACGGCGACGCCGGCCGGCCGGTCTCGCTGACGATCGGCAGGGTCGTCACCGCCCACGGCACGCCCGGCGCGATGTCGCCGACGAACCACGGGCCCTGGATCGCCATGTCGATCTTGCCCTCGTTGAACAGCGTGCCGACCAGCGGGCCGGTCGACTCGGCCGGGATGACGCCGCTGGTGATGAGCTTCTTGGAGAACGCGAGCGCCGCGGCGGCCTCGGCGGTCGCGACCTTCACCGCGCCGTGCTCGTCGAGGACGCTGCCGCCGAAGCCCGACAGCCACGGCGCGTGGCCGTAGAGATCGGCGCTGACGTAGGCGAGGGGATACGCGCCCCGCGCGCGCGACGCGGGGACCATCGCGAACAGCTCGTCGGTGGTGCGCGGCGGCGCGGTCACGCGATCGGTCCGGTAGAACAGGGCGAGGCACTTCACCGCGAGCGGCAGGCCCCAGAGCTCGCCGTCGTAGACCATCGCGGACAGCGCCGCGGGCTGGAAGCGATCGGCGGTGGGGTCGTCGACCCAGAACGCGATCGGCTCGATGACGCCGGCCGCCGCCCAGTCACCGATGCGATCGTGCGAGTAGACGAACAGATCGGGGCCGTTGCCGTTGGGCACCGCGCTCGTGATCTTGTCGGCGAACGCGTCGTAGGGCACCGCGACCAGGGTCAGCGGCGCGTCGGGGTGGGCGCTGTTCCACTCGGCGGCGAGGGTCTCGAGGGCCTCGCGCTCGGCGCCGCTGTACGCGTGCCACAGCACGATGCCGTCCGGGGAGGAGCCGCAGCCGATCAGGCCGAGCACGATCGCGAGGACCGCGATCAGCCGCGCGAGCCAGCGCCCGCCTGCGGCGGAGGTGCCGATGGCGGGCGCGCGGATCACAGCCGGGCCTCGCTGCGCGCGTCGAAGAGATGGACCGCGCGCGGATCGAGATAGACCATCACCTGATCGCCGGGGCGGGCGTCGGCCTTGGCATCGGCGCGCACGGTCAGCTCGCCGGCCGCGGACGCGACGTGGAGCACGACCTCGGCGCCCAGCACCTCGCGCAGGTTGACCTCGCCGGCGACCGGCACGCCCGCGCCCGACAGCGCGACGCCCTCGGGCCGGATGCCGATGATGACGTCCTTGTTCATCGCCGACGTGGTCGACGACGGCAGCGCGAACCCGGCGCCGCGCAGCGTGCGCTGGCCGCCCTCGTCGGCGACCTCGGCGCGCAGGAAGTTCATCGCCGGCGTGCCGAAGAACCCGGCGACGAACCGGTTGGCGGGCGCGTCGTAGATGTCGAGCGGCGTGCCGACCTGCTGGAGCAGGCCGTCCTTCAGCACGACGATCTGATCGGCGAGCGTCATCGCCTCGACCTGATCGTGGGTGACGTAGAGCGAGGTCGTGCGCGACGCGCGGTGGATGCGCGCGATCTCGCGCCGCATGTCGCCGCGCAGCTTGGCGTCGAGGTTCGACAGCGGCTCGTCGAACAGGAACACCTTGGGCTGGCGCACGACCGCGCGGCCGATCGCCACGCGCTGGCGCTGCCCGCCGGACAGCGCCTTGGGCCGTCGCGCCAGGTACTCGTGGATGCCGAGCGACCGCGCGACGTCCTCGACCCGCTGGATGATCTCGGCCTCGGGCAGCTTGCGGATGCGCAGCGCGAACGCGAGGTTCTCGAACACCGTCATGTGCGGGTAGAGCGCGTAGCTCTGGAACACCATCGCGATGTCGCGCAGCGCCGGGGGCGTCTGGGTGACGTCGCGGCCGTCGACCAGGACCTGCCCGGTGGATGGATCCTCGAGCCCGGCGACGATCCGCAGGGTCGTGGACTTGCCGCAGCCCGAGGGTCCCACCAGGACCACCATCTGACCGGGCGCGATCGCCAGATCGAGCGCCGCGAGCGCGGCGCGGCCGGCCTTGTCGCCGTCGTATCGCTTGCTGATGCCGACCAGTCGTACCTCACACATGACCGGCAGCATGAGCAACGCTCTTGCCAGCGTGAATCCGGCCCAACTCCGCGAGATCGCATGGACGCGATCCCTGACGCTGCGTCGGCCCTCGCAACGTCGTTGCGTTGCGCAACGAGCGCCGGGCGATCGCGGGCGGGGCCGGGTTGGGGCGGCGTGCGCTTTACCGCGCGCCGACAACCGGGCAAGCATCGCGCCGTGGGGCAGGACGACAGCACGATACTCAGCCGGACGGGGGGGCGAGGTCCGGCACGCCGGATCCTGGTGGTGATGCGCGAGGACGCGGTCGCGAGCCACGAGCTGCCGGCGAGCGGCGAGGTCGTGATCGGGCGCGGCCAGGACGCGCAGATCCGGATCGATCACCCGTCGGTGTCGCGGAGCCACGTCGCGCTGCAGCTCGGCGAGCGCGTGACGGTGCGCGATCTCGAGTCGTCGAACGGCACCTCGCTGCGCGGCGCGCGGCTGCCGGCCGGGCGCCCGGTCGAGATCGGCACCAACGAGGTGTTCGTCGTCGGCGACGTGCCGGTGGTGGTCCAGGAGCGGCGGACCGCGGCGATGCCGACGTCGGCGCGCCCGGCCGCGCCCAGCACCGGGCCGGCGATCGCGCCGATCTGCGCCGACCCGGCGATGAAGAACCTGTTCGACCTGGCGGGCCGGGTCGCGGTCGGCACGATCTCGGTGCTGGTCACCGGCGAGAGCGGCGCCGGCAAGGAGGTGCTCGCGCGCGCGATCCACGCCGCGTCGCCGCGCGCGCGCGGGCCGCTGGTCGAGGTCAACTGCGCTGCGATCAGCGAGCAGTTGATCGAGAGCGAGCTGTTCGGCCACGAGCGCGGATCGTTCACCGGCGCCGCCGGCGCGAAGGCCGGGCTCATCGAGGCCGGCTCGGGCGGCACGGTGTTCCTCGACGAGGTCGGCGAGCTGTCGGCGACCGCGCAGGCCAAGCTGCTGCGCGTCCTCGAGGATCGCCGGGTGCTGCGGGTCGGCGCGACCGAGGCGCGCACGGTCGACGTGCGCTTCGTCGCGGCGACCAACCGCGATCTCGAGGCCGAGGTCGCCGCCGGCCAGTTCCGCGGCGATCTCTACTATCGCCTCGCCGGCGTCGTGCTCGAGGTGCCGCCGTTGCGCGAGCGCCGTGCCGACATCGAGCCGCTCACGCGCGCGTTCGCCGCGGTCGCGGCGCAGAGCCTGGGCCGCGCGGCGCCGCAGCTGCCGGCCGAGACGATGGCCGCGATCGTCGCGCACGACTGGCCCGGCAACGTGCGCGAGCTGCGCAACGCGATCGAGCGCGCGGTGTTGCTCGGTGGCGACACGCTGACCGCCGCCGAGGTGGTCGGCCGGAGCGCGCGCGTGCCGGCGCGGCCGGCGACCGCGACCGAGCCGCCGGTCGGCGACGACGAGCGCGCGCGGATCATGGACGCGCTCGATCGCTGCGCCGGCAACCAGACCCGCGCGGCCGATCTGCTCGGCATGCCGCGGCGCACGCTGGTCAAGCGGCTGGTGCAGTACGGCATCCCGCGCCCGAAGCGCGGCTAGCCGAGCGTCACGGCGGATCGCCGGTCGGGTCGGCGAGCCAGCGATCGATCTGGGCGAGGATATCGTCGAGCGCGCCTGGCGCCGTGGCCCCGGCCAGCTCGGCGAGCTCGCGCCGGCGGGCCGCCATCTCGGTCAGCGCGGTCGCGCGATCGCCGGCCTTCATCAGCACGCCGACCAGGCGCCGGCGACTCTCGCTGCGATCGCGGATGTTGGCGGTGGCGGCCTCGAGCGCGTGGCGATACCAGGTGGCGGCGCTCGCCCAGTCGCGCGCGGCCCGGGCGCAGTTGCCGCGCAGCTGCAGCGGCATGGCCGTCGCCGCCCGGTTGCCGGCGCGGGTCAGCACGGCGATCACGTGATCGGCGAGCGGCGCCGCCTCGCGACACTGGCCCGCGCGCGCGAGGACGTCCGCGAGGTTGTTCTCGGCGGTCGCGGTCTCGGGATGATCGGCGCCGTTCGCGGTGCGCGCCAGCGCGACCGCGGCGCGGGCCTCGGCGAGGACGGCCGCCAGGCCCGCGGCGTCCCCGTCCTCGAGCAACGACGCGCGCGACCGGACCAGCGCGGTGGCGATCAGCGCGAGGTCGGGGTGGTTCGGCCCGAGCACCGGCGTGAGCACGGCGCGGGCCTCCTCGAGCGGCGCGATCGACGCCGCGAAGTCGTGGGCCTCGCCCAGGATGACGCCGAGGTTCAGCAGGTCGCGGCCGTACGGCAGCGGCTCGCGTGCGGCGCCGCCGCGGGCCGCGCGCACGACCTGCTCGGCGAGCGCGACCGCCTGGGTATGGTGGCCGAGCCCCGAGTGGGCGAGCGCGAGGTTCATGCGGGTGTCGGCGAGCCGCGGGCTGGCGTCGCCAAACCAGCGCGCGAGGATCGCCAGTTGCTGCTCGTAGACCGCGATCGCGTCGGCGGCGTGGCCGCCCAGATCGTACGCGGTCGCCAGCTGCCCGAGCGCCGCGGCGTAGGGCAGGTCGTCGACCCCGAACGTCCGCTGCATCATCGCGACGGCGCGCTTCCCCCACGCGATCGCCTGCTCGAACTCGCCGGTCGCGTTGGCGTAGGCGGTCGCGGCGACGTAGACCCCGGCCGTGGCGTCGAGATCGGGCTGGCGGGCGGCGTCGGCGAGCGCGATCTTCAGCCAGCGCTCGGCGCGCTCGCGATCGCCGAGCTGCGACACGGCCTCGTTCACGAGGTTGGCGGCGGCGGAGAGCGCCACGTCGTCGGCGCCGGCCGCCCGCGCCTGGTAGTACGCGTCCTCGAGGAGCGCGAACGCGCCGGCCGGATCGCGGTCGCGGCGCGCGACGTAGCGGATCCACGCGATCGTGTCGCGCACCGCGGCCCAGCTCGGATCGTCGGGCGTCGGCGCGAGGTGCTCGACCATCGCGGCGGCGAGGTCGGCCTTGCCGTGATCCTGGATCTCTCGCGCGACGTCGCCGATCAGCACCGCGCCCTCCAGCGCGGCGGTCATCGCCGGGTCCGTGGGCTCGGCGGCCTGGGCCGACACGAACACCGGATCGAGGCAGCGCGCGGGATCGCCGACTCGGTAGAGCCGCGCGCGCAGATCGTCGTCGGTGCTCGCCCGGATCGCCGCGCGGAGAGCGCTGGCGCGGCGCGCGAGGCAGGTCCCGGCGCGCTCGCCGATCGCCGTCGACCACGCCGCCGCCGCGGTGCGGACGCACGCGGTGCGGGCCGCCGCGCGCCAGGCGTCGACGACCGAGTCGACCTGGGTTGCCACGCTGCGCGCGTGGGTGCCGTCGCCGAGGTCGAGGCGCGCGGCCAGCGCGTCGGCGGCCGCGGGCGTCCAGGCGGTCGCGAGATCGTTGCCGGCGTCCATGCACGGCAACCGCAGCGGCGGCGGTGCCGGTCGGGTCATCAGCACCGCGGTTGTCACGCCGCCTGCGAGGAGCGCGCCCAGCGCGATCAGCACCGGCCAGCGCCGCGACGGCGCGCGGGTCAGCGCGGTCGCGACCGCGCCCATCGACGGGAACCGCGCGGTCGGATCGACCGCGAGCGTGCGACGCGCGACGGCGTCGAGCCACGCGGGGCCCTGGCGCCGCGCGGTCGGGGCCCCGCGCAGCGCCGCGCGCCGCGCCGCGATCGTCTCGCCCGCGAATGGCGGCCGCCCGTGCAGCGCCTCCCACAGGGTCAGCCCGAACGCGAACTGATCGGACGCCGCGTCGCCGGGCGCGCCGTCGAGCTGCTCGGGCGCCATGTACGCCGGCGTGCCGGCGTGGCGCAGCGTGGTCGAGCCGAGCAGCGCGCCGTCGTCGCTGGAGGTGCCGTCGTGCGAGGTCAGGTCGGGCAGGGCGATGCCGAGATCGGTGACCCGCGCGCGGCCATCGTCGCCGAGGAGGATGTTGCCGGGCTTGATGTCGCGATGGGCGAGCCCGGCGGCGTGGATCGCCGCCAGCCCGCGCGCGGCATCGGCGAACACCGGCGCGACCTCGCGCCAGTCGCGCGGCACGCGCAGCCACTCGCGCAGCGACGCGCCGCGCACCAGCTCCATCGTGTAGTAGCTGCGGCCGGCGTGCTCGCCGACGTCGTAGACCGGCACCACGCTCGGGTGCGCGATCCGCGCGATCGCCCGGGCCTCGCGGCGCAGCCGCTCCTGGCTCGCGCGGCCGAGCGCGTCGTCGTGGAGGACCTTCAGCGCGACCCGGCGATCGAGCTCGGGATCGTAGGCGCGCCACACCGCGCCCATGCCGCCCTCGCCGATCGGTGACTCGAGCACGTACCGCGCCCACACGTTGCCCATCGCGGGCCCGACGATCGCGCTGGCCGCGTGGCGCGACGGCGCGGTCGCCGCGTCGGCGTCACCCACGCGATCGGCCGGGCTCGAGGGCACCGTCTTCGCCTCGGCGAGCGGGACGTCGTCGTTCGCGGCCACGGCGCATCATACGTGTGTGCATGAGCACGTGGCATGCCCACCTGCATCCGTGCGCAAGTGCGCGTCACGCGCGGATCCGAGGTCGGCTCGGCGCGAGTTGCGCACCGCCCGGTCCGCGCGCGTGCCCGAGTTGCGCCCGCCGATCCGTACCCCGGCTTGCGTGGTTGCCACGGAGTACGCTACAGGGAGCCGTGCCCCGTCGTCGTTTCCGTCCCTGGCCGCGAACCCTCCGCGGCATGGTCGCGCGCGATGGGCTGCCGGGCTGGGCCACGGGCGCCGGCGGGCTCGCGCGGCTCTCGCATCCGGCGGCCGCGCCGCTGCGCGTGCTCGGGACCGGCGACCGCGCGTTCCCGGCGATCCTCGAGCGCATCCGCGCCGCCCAGACCTCGATCGACATCCGCGCGTTCCTCTGGCGCGACGACGAGATCGGCAACGCGATCGGCGAGGCCGTGTTCGCGGCCGCCGAGCGCGGCGTCAAGGTCACGATCCAGAAGGATCGCATCGCCGCGGTCTACGAGTACACCGGCGGCAACAAGCAGAGCTTCTTCCACAAGCGCGTCGATCCGGTGCGCGGCTTCCAGGCCTGGTTCCTGGGCGCGGTCTACCGCTCGCCGGGCTCGTTCCGCCAGAAGCCCAACCCGCTGGCCGAGGCGATCGTCGGCCACGAGAACATCTCGGTCTATCGCGAGCGCAAGCGCTTCGATCACTCGAAGCTGTTCATCGTCGACGATCGCATCCTGACCCTCGGCTCGATGGGCATCGGCGACAACCACCACAAGGACTGGGTCGACACGATGGTGGAGGTCGAGGGCGCCGAGCACGTCGCGCGCCTCGACGATCGCATGCGCGGCCTCGACGAGTTCGATCCGTCGCGCGGCATCGACTTCCTGGTCCACAGCCGCGACGCGCACCGGCCCAAGAGCTGCCCGATGGCGGCGCACCGGCTGGCGCTGCTCGACGCCGCCGAGACCGCGATCACCGTCGAGATGGCCTACCTCGGCGACCGCCGCTACACCGCCGCGCTCGCCCGCGCGGTCCGGCGCGGGGTCGAGGTGACGCTGGTGACCGCCGCCAACGCTGACGTCCTCGGCCACACCAACCGCGCGGTCTGCGACGCGCTGATGCGCCTCACCGGCGCCGCGCAGAACCTCACGATCGTGCTCCTGCCGCGCATGGTCCACTCGAAGGTGGTCGTCATCGATCACCGGTTCTCCGATGTTGGCTCGGCCAACTTCACGCGCCTCTCCCACGGCGTCTACGACGAGATCAACCTCTACGCCGACAACGCGGCGTTCGCGCTCGCCCTCGAGGACGAGATCGCGCGCCACTGCGCCGACGGCCACCTCGTCACGCACCGCGTGGGCTACCGCCGGTTCCACAGCCAGGTCGAGCGCGCGATCGTCGCGTACCAGTCGCGAAAGGGCGGCTGATCGTGGTGGCCCCCGCGCGCGCCGAGCGTCGGCGCCAGATCCTCGACGCCGCCAAGGACGTCTTCGCCGAGGTCGGCTATCACGAGGCCTCGATCAACGCGATCATCGAGAAGGCCGCGATCGCGCGCGGCACCTTCTACCTGTACTTCGAGAGCAAGGCCGCGGTCTTCGACTCGATCCTCGACCTCGCGATGAGCGAGCTGCGCAGCCGCATCCACCGCATCGACGTCGACGACCCGGCCGCGCCGCCGCCCCAGGTCCAGCTCAAGGACGGCCTGGTCCGGGTCCTCGACTATGTCGTCACCGATCGCGCCCTGACCCGCATCCTCCTGTCCTCCGGGCAGATCGCCGAGGCCGAGGCCGCGCAGCGCCTCGCGGCGTTCTTCACCGAGGTCAAGGCGATCATCGAGCGCGCGCTCAGCCAGGGCATGGCGATCAAGCTCGTGCGCCCGCTCGACACCCACCTCGCGGCCGCGGCGCTGCTCGGCACCGTGCGCGGCCTGATCGATGGCCTGGTCGACGGCTCCGCCACGACCCCGGTCGACGAAGCCGTCAATCAGCTGATCGCCCTCGCGCTGCGCGGCGTCCTCAACATCTGAGCGCGTGATCGCGGCCGCGCGCGCGGTCGGACGTCGTCGGGAATCCACGCCCGACGCGCGCCGAAACGCGCCTCAGGATCGGCGCCCAGGATCCCGCAGAATCAGCGCGGGCTCCCGCGCCGATCTTGGTCGGACCTATAGCGGTGCGATCTTCCTGCGATTTCCCAACTGGACTGACGTGTCAGTCTATGGCTAGACTCCGGTGTCAGTTGGCGGGGCAACCGCGCCAGCCTTACGCACCAAGCGTCCGCACAAGGGGATCCGCATGACCGAAGCGAAGTGGGTGATCGGAATCGACGTCGGCTCGACGACCGTGAAGATGACGGTGATCGATCCGGTCACCAAGGAGATCCTCTGGAAGAAGTACGCGCGTCACGAGACTCGTCAGCCCGAGATGACGATGTCGATGCTCCAGGAGATCCACGCCGCGATCCCCGAGATGAAGCCGGAAGACGTCCGCTGCTTCATCACCGGGTCGGGCGGCGGGCCGATCGCCTCGCAGATCGGCGCGAAGTTCGTCCAGGAAGTGAACGCCGTCACCATGGCGGTCGAGAAGCTCCACCCTGACGTCGGCTCGGTCATCGAGCTCGGCGGCCAGGACGCGAAGATCATCATCTTCAAGGAGAACGCGGAGACCGGCGACAAGCAGTCGCAGACGTCGATGAATGACAAGTGCGCGTCGGGCACCGGCGCCACCATCGACAAGTGCATGCTCAAGGTCGGCATGCCGCGGGAAGAGATTCCCGGCCTCAAGTTCGATGCGTCGAAGCTCCACCACGTCGCCGCGAAGTGCGGCGTGTTCGCCGAGACCGACATCGTCAACCTCGTGAAGTCGGGCATCCCCCGCAACGAGATCCTGAACTCGCTGGCCGACGCGATCGTCAGCCAGAACCTCGCGGTGCTCACGCGCGGCAACACGCTGCGCTCGAAGGTGCTGCTGCTCGGCGGCCCCAACACGTACCTGCCGTTCCTGCTCGAGTGCTGGCGCCTCCGCATCCCGGAGACGTGGGCCGAGCGCGGCTACGAGTACGACAAGAGCGTGCCGCTCGAGTCGCTGATCTTCGTGCCCGACAACGCCGAGTACTACGCGTGCTACGGCGCGGTGCTGTTCGGCCTGTTCGAGCCGACCCACATCGGCCGCTACAAGGGCCTCGATCAGCTCGAGCAGTTCATCCTGTTCGGCCGCAAGTCCAAGCTCGGCGAGTCGGCCGGCCCGGGCCTGGTCGAGGAGGAGGCGCAGTTCGACACCTTCGCCGAGAAGTACAAGACCCCGCCGTACGACGACACCCTGCTCGAGGCCGGCAAGACCTACCGCGGCGTCATCGGCCTCGACGGTGGCTCGACCTCGTCGAAGTGCGTCTTCATCGACGAGAACGAGAACATCCTGAAGAAGGTCTACACCCTCTCGAAGGGCAACCCGATCCAGGACATGAAGGAGATGTTCGTCGAGATGCGCGACTGGGCCACGGCTCAGGGCGCGAAGCTCGAGGTGACCGGCTTCGGCGTCACCGGCTACGCCGGCGACGTCCTCGAGAAGTCGCTCGGCGCTGACGCCAACATCGTCGAGACCGTCGCGCACATGATGAGCGCCAAGCGCTGGTTCCCGAACGTCGATGTCATCTGCGACATCGGCGGCCAGGACATCAAGGTGCTGTTCATGCAGCACGGCGACGTGAAGAACTTCCGCCTGTCGAACAGCTGCTCGGCCGGCAACGGCATGCTGCTGCAGGCGATGGCCGATCAGTTCGGCCTGCCGGTGAAGCAGTACGCCGAGGTCGCGTTCCAGGCCCGCCTGGCGCCCAAGTTCAGCTACGGCTGCGCCGTCTTCCTCGACTCCGATCGCGTCAACTTCCAGAAGGAAGGCTACTCGCGCGAGGAGCTGCTCGCCGGCCTGGCGCTGGTGCTGCCCAAGAACGTCTGGCAGTACGTCGTCCAGATCCCGCGCATGAGCGAGCTCGGCAAGGTGTTCGTCCTCCAGGGCGGCACCCAGAAGAACCTGGCCGCGCTCAAGGCCCAGGTCGACTACATCGAGAAGCGCGTCCCCAACTGCGAGGTGTACCTGCACCCGCACTGCGGTGAGGCCGGCGCGATCGGCGCCGCGTTCGAGGCGCTGCGCGTCACCAAGCGCCGCGGCAAGACCACGTTCGTGGGCCTCGATCAGGCGATCGACATCTCGTTCGTCTCCAAGAACGACGAGACCACGCGCTGCAACTTCTGCCCGAACAACTGCTCGCGCACGTTCATCGACACCGCCACGCTCGACGGCAACAAGGCCCGCTACATCTCCGGCTTCAGCTGCGAGAAGGGCACCGTCGAGAACCTCGACGCGCTCAAGAAGCTCAACAAGGAGCGCTCGGGCCGCATGAAGAAGTTCCCGAACCTCGTCGACTACGAGGCGAAGCTCTGCTTCAAGTCGAGCTACGAGCCCGAGGCGCTGCCGGCCCACGGCACGCTGGTCGAGGACGTCGTCGTCAAGCGCACGCTGCTCGGCGCGGTCCGCCACAAGAAGATCCAGCGCGCGTTCCAGCGCAGCTCGGCGGAGTCCCTGGCCAAGCGCAAGGACGCCCGCGTCGGCATCCCGCGCGTGCTGAACATCTGGAGCACGGCGCCGTTCTGGCGCGCGTACTTCGAGACGATCGGCTTCGACTCGCGCAACGTCGTGTTCTCCGACGAGACCGGCGACGAGATGTGGCAGGCCGGCGGCAAGTACGGCTCGGTCGATCCGTGCTTCCCGTCGAAGGTCGCGCAGGCCCACATCCACAACCTGCTGTTCAAGCACCACGAGAAGAAGCCGCTCGACTTCATCTTCTTCCCGTCGATCACGCACGTGCCGACCTTCGTGGAGAACACGATGGACAACACGTCGTGCCCGGTCGTGTCCGGCACCCCCAAGGTGCTGCGCGCCGCCTTCACCAAGGAGACCGACTTCTTCGCCGAGCGGAAGATCTCGTACCTCGACACCGCGGTGACGATGGCCGAGCGCCTGCTGTGCAAGCAGCAGATGTTCGCCGAGTTCGGCCCGCTGCTCGGCATCACCGAGGACGAGAGCGACTTCGCGATCGAGCAGGCGTTCAAGGCGCTCGACGCCTACGACCAGGAGATGCAGGCCAAGGGCCGCGAGATCCTCGACGAGGTGACCCGCGAGAACCGCGTCGCGCTCTTGATGATCGGTCGCCCGTACCACTCGGACCCGGGCCAGAACCACGGCGTGCTCGAGGAGTTCCAGGCGCTCGGCTACCCGATCCTGTCGATGCGCTCGATCCCCAAGGACCGCGCGTTCCTCGACCCGATCTTCGCCGATGACCTGCGCAAGGGCCTGGTCCCGTCGCCGCTCGACGTCACCGACGTGTGGCCCGAGAACTACTCGGCCAACTCGGTGCAGAAGGTGTGGGCCGCGAAGTTCGCGGCGCGCCACCCGCACGTCGCGGTGCTCGACCTGTCGTCGTTCAAGTGCGGCCACGACGCGCCGACCTACGGCCTGATCGACAGCGTCATCGGCGCCGCCGGCAAGGCCTACTCGGCGCTCCACGACATCGACGCCAACAAGCCGTCGGGGTCGATCAAGATCCGCGTCAAGACCTACGCCCACACCCTCCAGCTCCTCCGCGAGAAGCTCGAGGATCAGGCCGAGAAGAAGCTGACGCTCGAGCGCGCGGTCACGCGCAAGAAGCTCGAGCTGATGGAGCACCTGAAGGCGCGCCTGGGCGAGAAGGGCAAGGTCGATCACTCGCTCGACGCCCAGATCGAGGCCCTGCGCGCGACCCTGCCGGCCGAGCCGGCGCCGACCGCCGACAATCACCCCACGCCGCCGACGGCGAAGCGCTCGCCCGCGCTCGCCGTCATGCGCTAGCCCGTCGACCCATCCATTCGAGAGACCAGGAGAACCCATGAGCACGACGAACACTGGAAACAATGGTGGGCTCGACGCCCTCTCGCTCGAGGCGATCGAGGCCGAGCTGGCCAAGTTCGAGGCTGACGAGCGCCGTCGCCTCGGCCTGCCGGTCGAGGGCATCAAGCAGTGGAACGACGCCGTTCCCTCGAACTTCACCAAGGCGCAGCGCGCCCACACGACCGTCCTGGTCTGCGGCCTGACGATGGCCCACGACCTGTTCATCCAGGCCGCGCTCCGCGGCATCGGCTACAACGTCATCGCGATGGACGTGCCGGACAACGACGCGCTCCAGTTCGGGCGCGAGTACGGCAACCGCGGCCAGTGCAACCCGACCTACTTCACGGTCGGCAACCTGGTGAAGCACCTCGAGGGCCTCCGCGCCGGCGGCATGTCGACCGAGGACATCGTCAAGAACCACGTCTTCGTGACCGCGGGCGCGTGTGGCCCGTGCCGCTTCGGCACCTACGTCACCGAGTACCGGAAGGCGCTCCGCGACTCGGGCTTCGACGGCTTCCGCGTCCTCCTGTTCCAGCAGACCGGTGGCCTCAAGCAGGCGACGGGCGAGGGCGTCGGCCTCGAGATGAACCCGACCTTCTTCTGGTCGGTCGTCCGCGCGATCCTCATCGGCGACGCCCTCAACGCGCTCGGCTACCGCCTGCGCCCGTACGAGGTCGAGCCCGGCGCGACCGATCGCGCCATCGAGGTGGCCAAGCGCCACATCTCGACCGCGTTCGAGACCTCGTCGTCGATCCCGATGGCCCTTTACCGCGCCCGCAAGGAGCTGTCGAAGGTCAAGGTCGACCGCCTCCGCGCCAAGCCGCGCGTCGGCATCATCGGCGAGTTCTGGGCGATGACCACCGAGGGCGACGGCAACTACGGTCTGCAGCGCTTCCTCGAGGCCGAGGGCGCCGAGGCCGACATCCAGATCGTCACCGCGTGGCTGCTCTACATGATCTGGCAGGGCCGCTACGACACGGAGCAGCGCGCCAAGCTGCGCGGCACCGACAAGACCAAGAACGAGGGCGGCTCGAAGTTCTCGCTCGAGGGCGTCGACGTCCGCAAGCGCCTGTTCTCGCTGGCCGCCGGCGAGAAGGTCCTGCGCGGCCTGTTCGCGGTGGTCTCCAAGGCGCTCGGCCTCGAGGGCTACCACCTGGCCGACATGGACCAGATCGCCGACGTCAGCCACGCCTTCTACGACAACAACCTCCGCGGCGGCGAAGGCCACATGGAGGTCGGCAAGCTGATCCAGAACGTCGCGTACTCGAAGGTCAACATGACCATCTCGGTCAAGCCGTTCGGGTGCATGCCGTCGTCGTCGGTGTCGGACGGCGTCCAGTCGCTGATCACCGAGCTCTATCCGCAGGCGATCTTCCTGCCGATCGAGACCAACGGCGACGGCGCGGTCAACGTCTACAGCCGCGTCCAGATGCAGCTGTTCAAGGCCAAGCAGCAGGCGCTGCGCGAGGTCGAGACCGCGCTCAGCGAGACCGGCCAGACCATGGAAGAGGTCAAGGCCTGGCTCGCGAAGCACCCGAAGTACAACTCGGCCTTCCACAAGAGCCCGCACCGCGCCGGCTCGACCGCCGCCGACCTGATCTACGAGGTGGGCGAGCGCCGCAAGGGTGTCCGCTTCTACGCCGAGCGCCTGATCGAGATGGTCGGTCGCAAGGAAGAGAAGGAGCACGCCGCGGCTCACGAGAAGCTGCTGCAGGTGGCGCGTCGCGCCGCGGCCCGCACCAACAAGAAGAACTCGCTCGTGACCGTCGCGCCCGAGGTCAACGAGGCCGAGGTCGCCGACGCCGCGCGCCCGCCGGTCCCGGCTGGCCGCAAGTCGCTGCGCATCGTGAACTGACGCGGTAGGGCCGCGAGGCCCGCACGGTGATGCGAAGAGGGCCGCGCGCATGCGCGGCTCTCGTTCGTTTCTCGCAGGCGTTCGAGAACCGGAGTCGATCGATGAAGCTGCCGACCGAAAAGCTCGATGGTGTGCGCGCGAAGGGCTTCCGCCTGCTCGATGGGCTGGGCGGTGGCCTGGGCGCGCGCGTGCGCAAGCTCAACGACGCGCTGGGCAAGCCGCTGGCGTCCGCCGAGGAGCTCGCCGATCGGCGGGCGTTCGAGGCGGGCTACACGCCGCCCGCGGCGAAGCCCGCGCCGGTGACGACCTCCACGACCCGCGAGGCCGCGCCGGTGATCGTCTACCACCTCGACAAGCACCGCCGCGACCTGCCGCGCTTCACCCAGGTGCTCGACGCCGCGGAGATTCCGTACCGCGTCATGAGCCTCGAGGGTGACGAGGCCACGCTGACCGCGGTCCGGCGCGACGCCGGTGGCCGCAAGCTGCCGCTGTGCTTCATCGCCGGCGAGTGCGTCGGTGGCCGCGAGGAGCTCACCGCGATGGACCGCTCGGGCGAGCTCAGGCGCCGGGTCTACGGCGCGTAGCGCGATCGTTTCTCGACGGGGCGTCCGAACCTGTGAAGCTTCGCTTCCAGGTTCCCGTTCGATCGATCGGCCCGCGCGAGGACGCGCAGCCCGATCTCGTCCGGATCCTGATCCGGCTCACTTCGTTCGCCTCAGGTGGCGCCGCGATTTCGGTTGCCAGGCGACCAGAAAGGTCTAGGTTCCCGCCATGTCCGACGCCACCCCGACTCCCATCACCAAGCGCGCCCTGGGGCGCGTGTTCGCGATCCTCAACCGCGCCGACGAGCTCGGCGGCGAGGTCCGCGACTTCGTCCAGGAGAAGGTGCTGCGCGACGAGCGCTACATCGCGATGCGCAAGCGCCTCGCGGCGATGCGCGGCAAGACCTACGAGTCCAAGGTCGAGGGCGACTCCAAGGTCGCCGTCGCCCAGGCCCAGGCCGCCGCGGTCGCCGCGCCGGTCGTGGCGCCGCTCGCGAAGGGCGCCAAGGCCCTTGGCGATCCGTCGATCAAGGCCCAGATCTACGGCCGGAAGAGCTGCGCCTGGACCGGGCGCGCGATCACCGTGCTCGAGAAGAACAAGATCGATCACGACTTCGTCGACATGGACGAGCCCGAGTACGATCCGCTGCAGCTGCGGCTCATCAACGAGACCAAGCAGCACACGGTCCCGTACATCTACCTGCGCGGCCACTTCATCGGCGGCTTCAACGCGCTCGCCGAGGTCGAGCGCCTGGGCCAGCTCGAGGTCGCGCTGATGACCCCGGAGGAGCGCGCGGCGGCCCCGGCGCACCTGCGCAACGTCGTGATCACCGCGCGGCCGAACACCGACGAGGTCGTCCCGGCCGAGACCATCGCGCCGGAGTGATCCGGTAGCGATGCCCGCGTCAACCGTCGACGTGAATCGTCGACGTTGACGTGAATCGTGGGCGTGGGCGTGGTCGTTGTCTGCGACGGCGACGGCGACGGAAAACCTGGACGTTGACCGCGACGCTCGATGGACCGTCGTTGGTGGCGAGCTACGCGAGCGTCGACGTCGCCGTCAAGGTGACACGTCGCCGTCGCCGTCGCGGTCAACCTCCACGTCGTCGTCAACGTCGTCGTCGACGTCGTCGTCAACGTGATCGCGTGTCACTTCGCGATCCGCCGCGTCTCGTTCTGATCATCGCGCGCGGCCCACGCGGTCAGCGGCGGCGCCTCGAGCGCGGTCGCGATCGCGGTGAAGGTCGCGTGGAGCTCGCGCCCGGTCGGGCGATCGCGCGGCGCCTTGGCGAGGCACGCCATGATCGGCGCGGCGATCTCGCCGACCGACGCGGGCAGGGGCAGCGGCGCGTCGTGGACGTGGGCGTGGAGCCACTGGATCGGCGCGGCCGCGTCGTAGGGCAGCCGCGCCGCGGCGCACTGGTAGAGCATCACGCCGAGCGCGTAGATGTCGCTGGCGCCGTCGACGGTGTCGGACGCGGCGATCTGCTCGGGCGAGAGGAACTGCGGCGTGCCGATCACCGCGCCGGCCTCGCTGAGATCGGAGTCGACCAGCGAGCGGCGCAGCTTGGCCAGGCCGAAGTCGAGCAGGCGGCAGCCGGGCTCGCGCTCGGTGATCATCACGTTCTGCGGCTTCACGTCGCGGTGCACGACGCCAGCTTCGTGCGCGCACGCCAGCGCGTCGGCGAGCGCCGCGCCCAGTCGCGCGACCACGCCGGGCGGGATCGGCTCGTCGCGCAGCGTCCAGGTGTCGAGCGTGCGGCCGAGCACCAGCTCCTGCACCTGGTAGAGGCGGCCCTCGTCGGTGACGTCGACGTGGAGCACGCGCACGATCGCGGGGTGGCTGAGGCCGGCGGCGGCGCTGGCCTCCTGCAGGAAGCGGTACGCGCTCGCGACCCCGGCGACGTTGCCGTGGACCAGCTTGACCGCGACGTCGGCGCGCGCGACCCGATCGAACGCGGCGTAGACCACGCCCATGCCGCCGACGCCGAGCAGCCGGCGGATCTCGAAGCGCTTCGCGATCACCGTGCCGGCGCGCAGCGTGTCCTCGCCGTGCTGCGCCGCGGCCAGTCGCTCGAGCGCCGACGACAGCTCGAGCGAGCGGGCCTGGACCTGGCTCGCGAGCTGGCGGTTCAGCGCATCGATGCGCTCGGAGTTCGCGACGATCTCGCCGACCTGCTCCGCGACCCGGCGCTCGAGCTCGCGGTTCAGGGTCTCGATCGCGCGGCGCGCGGTCAGCTCGCGGGTGAAGGCGCGGTCGAGGATCCGCGCGAGGACGATCGAGATCGTGGCGACCAGCGTGACGTTGGACAGGTTGCGGATCTGGGTGCCGAGCTCGGGTGACGAGGCCAGGCACGCGACGCCGATGGCGACGGTCGCGCCGAGCTGCAGCACCAGCTGGGTGACCAGCCGCAGCTGGGTCGCGACCGCGGTGATGACCATCGCCATGATCCACGCGGTGAGGCCGAAGTTGTAGTGGAGCGTGTTGATCGCGGCGAGCGTCCCGACGGTGAGCCCGTAGCCGCAGAGGAGCTCGCCCGCGCGATCGCGGATCCGGTCGAGCGCGCGGACCTGGCGGCCGAGGTGGAGCGCGGCGCTCAGCGCGAACGTGAACGCGACCGACGCCATGTGCAGGTGCACGAGGTTGTCGCGCCAGGCCTCTTCGCCGCCGGGCTTGACGTCGATGCCCGTGAACACCAGCCCCCAGCCGGCGTGGATGAGCATCATGACCGGGACGATCACGCGCGCGCGGCGCAGGTTGGCGGCGCGCCGCTCGGTCAGGATGAGCTCCGCCGTCGCGCGCCGCGCACGCGAGTCCCCCGGGGGCTTGGCAGAGGCCACACGGCATCATAGCCCGGCGCCGCCGTGGCGGGCGGGCGGGGCGATCGCAACCGTCGCTAGCGGAGGACCGCGAGCGTCTTCATCGTGCCTGCGGTCACGCCGAACCGCTCGTGCAGCCGCAGCCGCGCGAGCACCTCGGCCGGGCCGATCGACCCGGCGACGAGCGCGCGCCACGCGCCGATCACCCGCGCCGCCTCGGCCCCGGACTCGCGCACCAGCTCGATCCGCAGCCGGGTGACGCCGCGCTCGACGAGGCGCGCGGCCAGGCCGGGCGCGCTCTGGGCCTGCGCGCCGAACACCGTGTTGCGGCAGCCGACGTCGACGATGACCGGGTGGGGCAGGCCGGTGCGATCGCGGAGCGCGACCTCGTGCGCCTCGCACGGCCGGCCGCAGGTCTTGTAGTCCTTGCCGCTCGAGAGCAGGTGCGCGTAGACGCAGTGCTCGGTGTGGAAGGTCGGGATGTGGTGGTGCGCGGTGACCGCGATGCGGCCGCGCGGCGCCGCGGCGATCAGCGCCTCGAGCTGCACGGCGTCGAGATCGTGGGCGGCGGTCAGCGTGGCCAGGCCCTGCGAGAGCGCCCACGCCGCGGTCACCGAGTTGGTGACGTTGAGCGAGAAGTCGCCGTGGAGCACCGGGCGCTGCGCCTCCGGCAGCGCGCGATAGGTCGCGAGCGCGCCCCAGCTGCGGACCAGGATGCCCCCGGGACCGTCGGCGGCGATGCGCGCGAGGTGCGCGTCGATGCGATCCTCGCCGGGCTTCTGGATGCGCACGGTCGCGACCACCGCGCGCGCGCCGGCGGCGCGGACCCGCGCGGCGGCCTTGGCCAGGCCGACCAGCTCCATCCAGTCGAGCTCGATCTCGTCGCAGCCGAGCTCGAGCGCGGCGTCGAGCTGGGCGTCGGTGCGGCACAAGGGCACGATCGCGGCGGCGGCCACCGGCGCGGCCACGACCGGGAAGCGCGCGCGCAGGTCCGCCGCGCTCGGCGCCGCGGCGATCACGCGATCGACCGTCGCGAGGTCGCGCTCGAGCGCGGCGACCAGCGCGCGCCGCATCGCCTTCAGCTCCGAGACCGGCAGGTGCAGGCCCGGCGCGAGCGCGCTGTCGTCGAGCGTCGCGATCGCGAACGGCGTGCCGCCGAGCGCGCCGAGCTTGTCGGCGACCAGCGCGCGATCGAGGCCGGCGCCGCGCGCCGCGGTCAGCGCCATCGCGCTGGTCGCGGTCACGAGCTTCGCCTCCCGCGCGACCGGCCACGCCTCCACCACCAGCGGCTCGCCGACCGCGCCGCGCACGCGCACCGCGATCGGATTGCGCCCGTCGGTCGCCGCGCCGCCATCGCGGTCCGCCGCGCGCTTGACCTCGGGCGAGCCGCTCATCCACACGCGATCGCCGATCGCGACCTGTCCGAGATCCGGACCGGGTCGGCCGAAGCCCAGGCGCCAGCCGCGCACGCCGTCCTGCTCGAACGGATCGACGCGGAACAGCGGCCCACCCGGCTCGTCGGCCTCGGGCCGGCCGCCGTCGAAGCCGATGCCGGCGCCGGCGATCGGCGCCAGCCCCGGCGCGCGATCGTCGGGGTGCGGCAGCACCAGCACCTCGTCGCCGCGGATCCGGATCACCCGGCCGAGGTACGCGCCGCGGTGCTTGGGGAACCGACCGGCGACCAGGTGCTGGTGATCGGCGCCGCCGAGGAAGCCGGGCGAGAAGCCGCGGCTGTACGCGACCTCCATCGCCGCCAGGTCGCGATCGCGCTGCGCGTGATCGGGCGCGCCGCTCACGAGCCCATCGACCCAGCGCCGGTAGCCCGCGACCGCGGTCGCGACGTAGTCGGGCGCCTTCTGGCGGCCCTCGATCTTGAGGCTCGCGACGCCGATCGCGGCGAGCGCGGGCACGCTGTCGATGCCGGCGAGATCCTGCGGCGACAGCAGGTACTTCACGTCGCCGAGGTCGCGCACCTCGCCGTCGACGATCAGGTCGTAGGGCAGGCGGCACGACTGCGCGCACTGGCCGCGGTTGGCCGAGCGGCCGCCCCACGCCTCGCTGGTCAGGCACTGGCCGCTCCACGACACGCACAGCGCGCCGTGGATGAACACCTCGAGCTCGAGCGAGGTGCCGGCCTTGTACTGGCGGATCTCGTCGACCGACAGCTCGCGGGGCACGACCACGCGGGTGAGGCCCAGCTCGCGCACCAGCTCGGCGGCCGCCGGCGAGGACGCGGTCATCTGGGTCGAGCCGTGGACCTCGAGCGCGGGGCAGACCGCGCGCGCCATCAGCGCGACCGCCGGGTCCTGCACGATGATCGCGTCGACGCCGGCGGCGGCGATCGCGTGCAGCAGCTCGCCGACCACCGGCAGCTCCTGCTCGAACACCAGCGTGTTGAACGCGACGTAGGCCCGGGCGCCGGCGCGGTGGATCTTGGCGACCGTGTCCGCGAGCCCGGTCAGCGGGAAGTTCGCGGCCCGGGCACGCGCGTTGAAACCCTCGTCGAGCCCGAAGTAGATCGCGTCGGCGCCGGCGCCCAGCGCCGCGTCGAGGGCGGCCTGATCGCCAGCGGGGGCGAGGATCTCGGGACGGCGCATCGCACCCTTATATAGAGGTAGAGGCCCGGCGCAAGCCGCGTATGTCGAGCGCGCCGTATCCGTGCGCCAGAAACGCACGGCGATCCCCCGGGAGTGGAGCCTTTCGTGGCACTTGGGCCCGCTGCACCCCTTTACACCCGGGGGGGCCCTGCATATAAAGCGGCCCCAGCCGGGTCCCCGGCACGTCCCCCACACGAGGAACCGTCATGACACCCGTATTGTCTGCGCTCGCGGCGAGTCTCGCCGACGCTGTGCCCGGCGCCATCGAGGCGGCTGGGCGACCCAGCAGCGAATCCCAGCTGGTCCTGCCCAACTTCTCCGCCGTGACGTTCCACGGCTTCACCGGGTGGACGATCCTGGCGCTCGGCCTCGTGGTCTGCGCCCTCGGCATGATCTTCGGCATGGCGGTGTACACGCGCCTCCGCAAGATGCCGGTGCACAAGTCGATGCTCGAGATCAGCGAGCTGATCTACGCGACCTGCAAGACGTACCTGAAGACCCAGGCGAAGTTCATCTTCATCCTGTGGGTGTTCATCGCGACGGTCATCGTCGTCTACTTCGGTGTCCTCGAGAAGCAGCCTGACGGCACCCACGTGCCGGTCGGCAAGGTCGCGATCATCGCGGCGTTCAGCGTCATCGGCATCCTCGGCTCGGCGCTGGTCGCGTTCTTCGGCATCCGCGTCAACACGTTCGCCAACTCGCGCACCGCCTTCGCCGCCCTCCGCGGCAAGCCGTACCCGACCTACGCGATCCCGATGCAGGCCGGCATGAGCATCGGCACGCTGCTCATCTCGATCGAGCTGTTCCTCATGCTCTCGATCATGCTGTTCCTCCCCGGTGACTACGCCGGCCCGTCGTTCATCGGCTTCGCGGTCGGCGAGTCGCTCGGCGCCGCGGCGCTGCGCATCGCCGGCGGCATCTTCACCAAGATCGCCGACATCGGCTCGGACCTGATGAAGATCGTCTTCAACATCAAGGAAGACGACGCGCGTAACCCGGGCGTCATCGCGGACTGCACCGGTGACAACGCCGGCGACTCGGTCGGCCCGACGGCGGACGGCTTCGAGACCTACGGCGTCACCGGCGTCGCGCTCATCACGTTCATCCTCGTCGCGCTGCCCTCGGTCACCTCGATCTCGGCCAAGGTCCAGACCATCCTGCTCGTCTGGATCTTCGCGATGCGCATCGTCATGGTGCTCGCGTCGGTCGGCAGCTACTTCATCAACGAGTCGATCACCAAGGCGAAGTACAAGGACGCCGACAAGATGGACTTCGAGGCGCCGCTGACGATCCTCGTCTGGCTCACCTCGCTCGTGTCGGTCGGCCTGACCTACGCGGTGTCGTACTTCCTCATCGGCTCGGGCCCGCTCGCGAACATCGTCGATGGCTCGAACCTGGGCGATGGCCTGTGGTGGAAGCTCGCGACGATCATCTCGTGCGGCACGCTCGCCGGCGCGATCATCCCGGAGGCGGTCAAGGTGTTCACCTCGACCAACTCGGCGCACGTCAAGGAGGTCGTCACCGCGTCCAAGCAGGGCGGCCCGTCGCTCAACATCCTCGCGGGTCTCACCGCCGGCAACTTCTCGGGCTACTGGATGGGCCTCATCATCGCCGGCCTCATGGGCATCGCCTACGGCGTGTCGACCCAGGGCCTGCCCGACCTGATCATGGGCCTGAACAACAGCGCGCCGGCCTCGTTCGCGATGGACGCCTTCGGCGCCCACGCCGCGGCCGCGGTCTTCGCGTTCGGCCTGGTGGCCTTCGGCTTCCTGGGCATGGGCCCGGTGACGATCGCCGTCGACTCGTACGGTCCGGTCACGGACAACGCGCAGTCGGTCTACGAGCTGTCGGTCATCGAGACCACCGAGGGCATCGAGGAGGAGCTCCAGAAGGACTTCGGCTTCAAGCCCAACTTCGAGAAGGCCAAGCACTTCCTCGAGGAGAACGACGGCGCGGGAAACACCTTCAAGGCGACCGCCAAGCCGGTGCTCATCGGCACCGCCGTCGTCGGCGCGACCACGATGATCTTCGCGCTCATCATGCTGATCACCAACGGCCTCAAGCCCGACCTGATCGGCAAGCTGTCGATGATCCACCCGCCGTTCCTGCTCGGCCTCATCTGCGGCGGCGCGATCATCTACTGGTTCACCGGCGCGTCGACCCAGGCGGTCTCGACCGGCGCCTACCGCGCGGTGGAGTTCATCAAGGACAACATCAAGCTCGACGGCACCGAGACCAAGGCGAACATCGAGGACTCGAAGAAGGTCGTCCAGATCTGCACCGAGTACGCGCAGAAGGGCATGTTCAACATCTACAAGGTCGTGTTCTTCACGACCCAGTCGTTAGCCTGCGTCGACGCCTTCTTCTTCATCGGCTACCTGATCTCGATCGCGCTGTTCGGTCTGTACCAGGCCATCTTCATGGCCAACGCCGGCGGCGCCTGGGACAACGCCAAGAAGATCGTCGAGGTCGAGCTGAAGGCGAAGGGCACCGACCTTCACGCCGCGTGCGTCGTCGGTGACACCGTCGGCGACCCGTTCAAGGACACCTCGTCGGTCGCGCTCAACCCGGTCATCAAGTTCACGACCCTGTTCGGCGTCCTCGCGGTCGGCCTCGCGCGCGAGCTCGAGCACGGCGGCAACGAGACCATCAAGTACGTCATCGCGGGCGTCGCGTTCGCGGTGTCGGTGTTCTTCGCGCACCGGTCGTTCTACGGCATGCGCATCGACAGCGGGAAGTGATGCGACTCTGCTGACCGATTCCGGTCGGTAGCGAGCGGGGCGCCTGGCGAGAGCCGGCGCCCCGTCTTGCTTTCGGGGAGGGACGCGCGATGGTGCCTGCCGGGCCCGCAGCCGGGGCCTGATTCGGTATGCTCGACCGAGATGACGCTCGGGGGCGATCGGTTCACGATCGTGGAGTCGATCGGGTCCGGCGGGATGGGCGTGGTCTACCGCGCGCGCGATCGGCTGCTCGATCAGGACGTCGCGCTCAAGACCCTGCGCGGCGGCAGCGGCCGCGACCTCTACCGCTTCAAGCGCGAGTTCCGGTCGCTCGCCGACCTGAGCCACCCGAACCTCTGCCAGCTGCACGAGCTGCACACCACCGGTGACGAGTGGTTCTTCACGATGGAGCTGGTCGCCGGCGTGTCGTTCCTCGACTGGGTCCGCCCGGCCGCGGCCGTCGATGACGCCGAGCCCACCGGGCCGCGCGGCAGCGGCAACGGCGCGCGGCCGGTGCGCGGGCCGCTCCTGCTGCCGCGGCTGACCGAGGCGCTGCCCCAGCTGGTCGACGGCGTGCTCGCCCTCCACAACGCCGGCAAGCTGCACCGCGATCTCAAGCCGTCGAACGTGCTGGTCACGGCGACCGGGCGCGTGGTGCTGCTCGACTTCGGGCTGGTCGCCACGGTCGCGAACACCGATCGCACCCACGAGGCCGCCGCGGTCGGGACGCCGACCTATATGTCGCCGGAGCAGGCCGCGGACCAGCCGCTGACCGCCGCGAGCGACTGGTACTCGATCGGCGTCATGCTCTACGAGGCGCTCACCGGGCGACGGCCGTTCGAGGGCTCCGCCCAGCAGGTGATGGTGCGCAAGCAGACCGAGCGGCCGGTGCCGCCGGGCGCGCTCGAGCCGACCGCGCCGCTCGAGCTCGAGCAGCTGTGCCTGGCGTTGCTCGCGACCGAGCCGCGGCAGCGCCCGGACGCGACCGCGATCCTCCGCGACCTCGGCGGCGTGCCGTCGGCGACCACCGCGGGCATCGCGCGCGACGCGGTCGCGACGCCGTTCGTGGGCCGGGCCGCGGAGCTCGAGGTGCTGCGCCAGGCCTGGGACGACGCCCGCAAGGGCGCGGTGTCGGTCGTGGTCGTGCGCGGCGAGTCGGGCATCGGCAAGAGCGCGCTGGTGCGCGAGTTCCGGCGCCGGGTCGGGCCCGAGGCGCTGGTGCTGGTCGGCCGCTGCTACGACCGCGAGTCGGTGCCGTTCAAGGCGCTCGATCCGATCGTCGACGCGATCACGATCGCGCTCCTCGAGTCGCCGGGCATCGCGGCGAGCGCGGCCGGCCCGGCCGAGATCGTCGCGCTGGCCCGGCTGTTCCCGGTGCTGCGTCGGGTGCCGGCGATCGCCGAGCGCACCGTCGGCAGCGCGACGCCGGCGGACCCGCTGGTGCTGCGCGCGCGCGCGTTCAAGGCGCTGCGCGGCCTCCTGCGCACGCTGAGCGCGCAGCGCCCCGTGATGCTGGCGATCGACGACATGCAGTGGGGCGACGACGACAGCGCGGCGGCGCTGGTCGAGCTCATCCACAACCCCGAGGGATTGAGAATCAATCCCGATCCGGATAGGCGCAACGAGACGTCCCTCGTCGAGAAAGCCGATCAATCAGCGAGTGGGAAAGACCCTTTCCCACTCGCTGCGCCGCTGCCGCTGTTGCTGGTGCTGATCCACCGCAACGACGCCGACGACGTGGTCGCGAAGATCATCACGCCGCACGCCGCGTTCGCGAGCGGCGCGGCGCGGCTGATCGCGCTCGGCCCGCTGGTCGACGCCGAGGCCCGCGATCTGGTCGTGGGGCTCGGCGCCGGCGATCAGACCACCGAGCTCGCGATCCGCGACGCCCACGGTCACCCGATGTTCCTGACCGAGCTCGTGCGCTCGCCGCGCGTCGGCGGCGCCGCGCGCTCGGTCGAGGATCTGATCCACAACCGGCTCGCGGCCTTGCCCGCGGGCGCCGCCGAGATCGTGCGGGTCGCGGCGATCGCGAGCCGACCGGTGCCGGTCGGGATCGCGCTGCGCGCGGCAGGGCAGGCGGCGCAGGCCGGCCACCTGTCGCGGCTGCGCAAGGAGCACCTGGTCCGCGTCCACCGGCGCTCCGAC
Source organism: Deltaproteobacteria bacterium (assembly GCA_021413675.1). Classification (GTDB taxonomy): domain Bacteria; phylum Myxococcota_A; class Polyangia; order Haliangiales; family Haliangiaceae; genus JAIOQA01. The sequence goes on from JAIOQA010000275.1 coordinate 39,145, forward strand.
GGCAGCGATCCGAGCATCGAGCCCTATCACGATCGGATCCGCCGCGGCGTGCTGGCCGAGCTCGACCCCGCGGCGCAGCGCGCGATCCACGCCGCGCTCGCCAGCGCGATCGAGCGCGCCGGCGTCGAGGATCCCGAGGGCCTGATCGCGCACTGGCTGGGCGCCGGCGAGCCCGCGCGCGCCGCGGCCTATGCGCTGCCCGCCGCCGCGGCCGCCGCCGAGCAGCTCGCGTTCCACCGCGCCGCCGAGCTCTACGAGCTCGCGATCGCCCACGGCACCGCGACCCCCGAGGAGCGCCGCGCGATCCACCGGCGCCACGCCGGGGTCCTCGTCAACACCGGCGGCCTCCTGCGCGCGGCCGCGGCCTACGCCGCGGCCGCCGAGGGCGCGGCGCCGGCCGAGCGCGTCGAGCTCGATCGCCGGCGGCTCGAGCAGCTGCTGCGCGGCGGCGCGCTGCGCGAGGGCATGGCGGTCGCGCGCGATCTGCTCGCGCGGGTCGGCTACGACCTGCCGTCCGACGACCGCCGCGCGATGCGCGCGCTCGTGCTGGTGCGCGTGCGGATCGCGCTCGGCCGCCTGCGCTTCACGCCGCGCGACGAGGCCGACCTCGACGCCCGCGAGCTCGAGCGCCTCGACACGCTGCGCTCGGTGGCGACCAGCTTCACGTTCGGCAACCCGCTGGTCAGCCGGCTGATCCAGTGCCAGTTCCTGCGCGCCGCGCTCGCCGCGGGCGAGCCGCGCCGCGTGTGCGTCGCGCTGACCTACGAGATCGGCTACTCGAGCCAGGCCGGCGCGCCGACGATCCCGCGCCAGGATCGGCTGCTCGTGCTGCTGCGCACCTGGCTGGCGCGCGTCCCCGATCCGACGATCGCGGCGACCGCCGACATCGTCGCGGGCATCGCCCGGCACATGAGCGGGCGGTTCCGCGAGGCGCGCGAGCTGCTCGAGGCGGGCATCGCGGCGCTGCGCGAGCTGGGCGGGCTGGCGCGCTGGGAGCTCGACGTCGGGGTCTCGATGTGGCTCGGCGTGCTGTTCCACCTGGGCGAGACCAAGCTGATCGCGCGGCAGGTGCCCGGGCTGCTGCGCGACGCCAGCGATCGCGGTGACGTCTTCGCGATGCGCGCGCTGCGCGGGTGGCGCGGCAACATGGCGTGGCTGATCGTCGACCGCCCGACCGCGGCGCGCAGCCACCTCGCGGCCGCGACCCCGGCGAGCACCGAGGATGGCATCACGGTGCAGCGCTACTTCGAGCTGGTCTCGGGCCTGCAGATCGATCTCTACGAGGGCGAGCTCGACGCCGCGGCGGCCCGGCTCGAGGCGGCGATGCCGCTGGTGAAGAGCGGCAAGCTCCTGCGCCTGCAGTCGATGCGGACCGAGCTCGGGTTCCTGCGCGGCCGGATCCTCGTCGGCCGCGCCACCGATGCCAGCCACGCCCCCGCGATCGCGCGCGAGGCCCGCGCGCTGCGCAAGGAGCGGGTGCCGTGGGCCGAGGGCTACGCGCTGGTGCTCGACGCCAGCGTGCAGCGCCTGCGCGGTGAGACCGAGGCGGCGGTCCGCACGATCGGCGAGGCGATCGGCGCGTTCGAGGCCTGCGACCTGGCGCTGATGGCCACCGTCGCGCGCTGGCGCCGGGCCGCGCTCACCGGCGCCGCCGCCGAGATCGAGGCCGCGACCGCGACCATGCGCGCCGGCGCGATCGCCGATCCGGCGGCGATGGCGCGCATGCTCTGGCCCTGGCCGGAATGACCGCGGCCGGGGATCTCGCGATCCCCGGCGGTGCTACTTCTTCTTCGGTGCGCGGCCCGCGCGGACCAGCGCGTCGCGCAGCAGGAACTCGATCTGCGCGTTCAGGCTGCGCAGGTCGTCCTCGGCCCACTTCTGGACCGCGCCCAGCACCGCCGGGTCGACGCGCAGCAGGAACGGCTTTCGCTCCGACACGACGGCCTCGCTAGTACAGCGTGCCGGCGTTGACCACGGGCTGGGCACCGCGCTCGCCGCACAGCACGACCAGGAGGTTGGACACCATGGCCGCCTTGCGCTCGGGATCGAGGTCGACCACGTTCGCGTCGGCGAGCCGCTTGAGCGCCATCTCGACCATGCCGACCGCGCCCTCGACGATCCGGGTGCGGGCCGCGATGATCGCGCCGGCCTGCTGGCGCTGGAGCATCGCCTGCGCGATCTCCGGCGCATACGCGAGGTGCGCGATGCGGGCCTCGGTCACCTCGACGCCCGCCTTGCTGATGCGATCCTGGATCTCCTTCTCGAGCTGCCCGGCGATCGCGTCGGTGTGGCCGCGCAGCGACGGGGTCGCGTCGTCGTGGCCATCGTAGGGGTGGTGGGTGGCGAGGTTGCGCAGCGCCGACTCGCACTGCACGGTGACGAACGACAGGTAGTCCTGCACGTCGAACGCCGCCTGCGCGGTGTCGACGACCCGCCAGGTCACGATCGCGCCGATCTCGATGGGGTTGCCGTCGAGGTCGTTGACCTTGATCTTGGCGGTCTCGAAGTTGCGCGCGCGCAGGGACATCGCGCGCTTGGTGTAGAACGGGTTCGCCCAGCGCAGGCCCTCCTCGCGGACCGTGCCCTTGTACTTGCCGAACAGCTGCAGCACGCGCGCCTCGTTCGGGTTGACCACGTAGAGCCCGGCCAGCAGCAGGATCCCCACGACCACCGCGGCGCCCGCGCCGATGCCGATCGCCGCGGCCGTGCCGACGTCGTGCGCCTTGCCGGCGTCGGCCGCGAACTTGATGAGCAGGCCCGCCGCGCCGAACAGGCCAAAGGCCGCGGCGAGCATGACGCCACCCGACATCGAGCTGGTCTTGGTTTCCCGCATGACAGTGTCCTCCAGGGCGAGCCGAGCAGACGTTGCTCAATAGCTCGATGGCATCAAAGTGATATCACTTTGATGGCGGCGCAAGGGGCGTCTGATCGATTTCGCCAGCGCCGCGGGTGTACCGGTCAGGGAGGGGGCCCAGGGAGATCGGTGTGGTATGAAGCGCCGCGTATGGCGATCAACCTCTCGGTCAACCTCAACAAGGTCGCCCTCTTGCGCAACTCGCGCGGCGCGCGCAACCCGGCGCCCCGGGTCGCCGCCCACGCCTGCCTCGACGCCGGCGCCTACGGCCTCACGCTCCACTGGCGGGCCGACGAGCGCCACACCCGGGCCGGCGACGTGCGCGATCTGCGCGCGATCTGCCGCGAGCGCGGCGCCGAGATGAACCTCGAGGGCGACGACCGACCGGAGCTCTACGCGCTCGCGCTCGAGCTCGGGGTCACGCAGTTCACGCTGGTGCCGGTGCGACCGGGCGAGGTCACGAGCGATCACGGCTGGGACCTGCCGCGCCACCACGCGACGATCGCGCCGATCCTCGCGCGCCTGAACGACGCCGGCATCCGCACCGCGATCTTCATGGATCCCGACGCCGCGCTGATGCCCGCCGCCGCCGCGACCGGGGCGCGCCGGGTCGAGCTGTACACCGAGCCGTACGCGTCGGCCTGGGGCACGCCGCGCCAGGAGCAGGAGTTCCTGCGGCTGCAGGCCGCGGCGCGCGCGGCCGTCGCCGCCGGCCTCGAGGTCAACGCCGGCCACGACCTCGATCTGCACAACACGCCGCGGCTGGCGCGCGACATCCCCGAGATCCTCGAGGCCTCGATCGGCCACGCGCTGATCGCCGACGCGCTCTACCTCGGGCTCGGCGAGACGGTGCGGCGCTACGTGCGCGCGTGCCGCGGCGAGCAGCCGGACGCGCCCGTGACCCAGTGACCCGCGGCGCGCTGGCGCTCGCGCTGGTCCTGGGCTGTCGCGGTGTCCAGGCGCCGCGGCCCGCGTGTCCCGCTGGCGATGCCCACGTCTCGTCGCAGGCCGACGTCGACGCGCTGGCGCCGTGCACCGCGATCGCCGGCGATCTCGTGATCCGCGGCGGCGGGCCGCTCGATCTCCGCCCGCTCGCGGGGCTGACCCGGATCGACGGCGATCTCGTCATCGGCCCGACCCTCGCGCTGTCGGCGATCGACGGCTTCGCCGCGCTCCGCACGATCGGCGGCCGCCTGCGCATCGCGACCAACGCGGAGGCGACGGGCGCCTGGTTCCCCGCCCTCGAGCGCGCCGCGCGCGTCGAGCTCGACGGCAACTTCGCGCTGGTCGGCGTCTACGCGCCGCGGCTCGCCGCGATCCGCGACGCGCTCGTCGTGCGCGACAACGCGGTGCTCGAGCTGGTCGAGATCGATCCGGCGGCGGTGATCGGCGCGGTCGACGTCGCGCGCAATCCTGCGTGGCCGGCGGACCAGCAGCCGGCGCGCTGAGCGCGGTCGACCGCAGCCGGCGGAGTGCGATACGCTGCCGCATGCGCTCGGTCCTGGTGGTGGCGTGCGGTCTCGTGCTTGGCGCGAACCTCGCTGGTTGCAACGCGATCCTCGGCATCAGCGATCTCTCCACCGGGGGAGGCGGCGACGACGCGGGCGTGGACGCCGACCCGAACTTGCCGCCGGCGGTGCCGAGCTTGCGATCGCCGCGGATGGGCGCGCCGACGGGCAGCGCCCGCGCCGACGTCTCGCTGCGGCCGAGGTTCACGTGGCGCGCGTCGCCCGGCGCGACCCGATACGAGCTCGCCGTCGATGACTCGTGCCAGACCTCGTCGTTCAAGACCTGTCTGTTCCCGTCGCCGGAGATCGACGAGATGTCGATCACCGAGACCGCGTACACGCCGACCGCGAACCTCGCGGTCAGCCTCAGCCAGCCGGTGGGCGCGCGCTACTTCTGGCGCGTGCGCGCGTGCAACACGATCGGGTGCTCGGACTGGAGCGAGGTCTGGTACCTCGATGTCGGGCGCCTCGCGGACGACGTGAACGGCGATGGATACGGCGACCTGGTGATCGGCATGGTGCCCGACAGCACCTCGACGACGAAGGTCGGCGCGGCGTACATCGCGTTCGGGCGCGCAAGCGGCGCCGTCACGCTGACCAAGCTGACCGATCCGCGCATGTCCGACGCGACCTTCGCTGCCTCGGTCGCGATGGTCGGCGACGTGAACGCCGACGGCTACGCTGACCTCGTCATCGGCGCGCCGCATACCGAGAACAACTCCCACGTCGGCACCGCGTACCTGTATCTCGGGCGCGGCGTCTGGCCCGCGACGGTGACGGTCGCGACCACGGTGATCGGCATGGCCACCGGCGATCCGGATGCCAGCCTTGGCGGCGCGGTCGCGGGGCGCGGCGACATCAACGGTGACGGCTTCGGGGATTTCGTCGTGTCGGCAGCACCGCCGATCTTTGGCGGTTCATCGTCGGTGGCCGGGTACGTCCACGGCTACTTCGGACGGCCGTCGTGGTCATTCTCCCAGCTCGGCTCCGATCTGGTGTTCCCGGATCCGAGCGGCGACGTCACGGGCACCTTCGGAATCGGCGTGACGCTTGGCGACTTGAACGAGGATGGCCGTGCCGATCTGATCGCCGGCGCATACGGGGAAGCGTCTGCGAAAGGCGCGGTGGCCGGATACTTGGGACAGGTGACGTATGCGGGCTCTCCGGCCGTGGTGACGGCGCCGGACTTCAAGATCCCGTCCCCGGTCGCGAGTGGCAGCGCCGGGTTCGGCGCGTCCGCCGCGATCTGCGTGTCGCCCGAGGCTGCGCCCGCGCTTGCCATCGCCGCGCCGCTGGAGAACCACCCGACCATGTACGAGGGTGTCGAGCGCATCTATGCAGGACGCTCGGTGTGGGCGACACCGATCGGTGATCCGGCGGCGACGCTCGTCGACCCGAACGGCGCCCTCAACGCATTCTTGGGCATCTCGTCCCGGTGCGGAGACGTGACCGGCGACGGGAAAGCTGATCTCGTCGCGGGGGCCCCGACGGGAGACGACACCGGTGTGGTCTACGTCTACAGCGACGCCGCCGGGCTGCCGGCCGCGCCCCTGGTTGCGCTGACTTCCGGTGAGATGTTCGCGGGAACCCTTGGCTCCGGCGTCGCGGTGACCGACTTCGACGGCGACGGCGTTGCCGACGTTTTCGGCGGCGCTCCCCGGATTCCCCAGGGCTCCTACGCGGGCGCGGTGCTTGGCTGGACGGGTCGTGCGAACTGGCCGGCGACGATCATGGCGGCTGACCTGACGATCTCGAATCCATCCGGGGTCGCACAGGAGCGGCTAGGAACGACTCTCGACTGACTACACGCACCGCCACGCCCATACGCCACTGCGACGAGATCGTCCGCACGCCTCGCTGAATCGCCGTTGCGATTGGTCTGGCCGCTCGGCTAACGTCCCGTCGATGCAACGTCTCGGGGGAGCGTTTGTTCTCGCTGTCGTGCTCGTCGGTTGCGCTCATTCGAGCGCGACCGAGGCGTGCGATCCCACGACCGACACCTGCGAGTGCGGGACCGGCAAGCCGGAGTGCCCGGGCGGATCGAGCTGCGATCCATCCGGCGTCTGCGTCGTGAATCCCGACGCGGCCGGTTTTCCGGACGCGGCGCCTCCAGGCCCTGACGCGCCGCCGAAGAAGGGCTTCGGCGAGACGTGCACCGACGCGCAGCAGTGCGACACCACGATCTGCATCCTGACCTCGGTCGGCGGTGTGTGCTCGCAGCTGTGCGGCACCTGTCCCGACGGCTGGGGCTGCTTCGCGGTGCTCGGCGCGATCACGCCCGACGAGGTCGCGAACGTCTGCGTGCCGGTGTCGACGCAGCTGTGCAGCCCGTGCCAGCAGGACACCGAGTGCGCGCTGCTCGGCATGGACAAGTGCGTGACCGAGGCGACCGGGCGCTCGTACTGCGGCCGCGATTGCTCGACGGTCGCGTGCCCGAGCAACTTCACCTGCGAGGACGTGACGATCAACGGCGCCGCCTACAAGGAGTGCGTGCCGCAATCGGGCGCGTGCGACTGCAACGTCGCCAACCAGCAGGGCGCGACCGACGCGTGCTCGATCACCACCGCGCTCGGCACCGCGTGCGCGGGGACCTCGACCTGCGGCGGCACCGCGGGCTGGGGCGCGTGCGCGCCGCCGTCGGCGACCGACGAGCCCGATGGCACCTACGCCGACGACAACTGCGACGGCATCGACGGCGACATCACGAAGGGCATCTTCGTCGCCGGTGGTGGCGCGAATACCTCGACCTGCGGGCTGGTCTACAACGCGCCCTGCCAGACGATCGGCTACGGCATCATCCGCGCGGTCACGGTCGGACGGCAGAACGTCTACGTGCAGACCGGCACGTACAACGAGGTCGTGCCGCTGCTCAACGGCGTGAACGTATGGGGCGGCTACGACTTCGCGTGGAAGCGCGGCCCGTACACCGATCCGGCGCACCGCGTGACGATCGTCGGCGCGCAGGACAACGGCAGCGGCGGCGATGGCGAGTACCTGACGATCCGCGCGCACGACCTGCTGGTGCCGGTGACGATCGGCGACCTGATCATCCAGGGCCCGAACGCGCAGGGCGTGGGCGGCGCGTCGGGGCGCGACGGGCGATCGAGCTATGCGATCCACGCGAAGGCCGCGACGGTGACGCTGACGCGCGTGCAGATCGTCGCGGGCAACGGCGCGAACGGCGCGGCGGGCGCGAACGGTACGGACGCGGTGATCGTCGATGCGCAGAGCTACATGACCGGCGGCACCGGCGGCAATGGCGACGAGTTCACGACGGCGTGCAACACGTCGTCGCGCGGCGGGGGCGGGCCAGCCGGCAACAACACGTGCACCCAGAGCCCGTCGACGCGCGCGGTGAACGGCGGGGCCGGTGGCGCTGGCGGCGTGATGGACGGCGGCTGCGTCTCGAACAGCGCGACCGCGGGGGACAACGGCAGCGCGGCGCCGTTCACCTCGGGCAACTTCGGGCTACCGGGTAGCGGTGGCTCCGGCTCCTCCGACTGCGGGCCGACCACGAGCGGTTTCCCCGGCCTGTCGGTCAACGGCGGCGCTGGCGGCGCGAACAGCGGCGCGTATCTCAGCAGCAACTACTGGTACGCGCGCGCGGGCGGGACCGGCGGCACCGGGGAGAACGGCTCGGGCGGCGGTGGCGGCGGCGGCGGTGGTGGCTGCGATACCGGGACCGATGCCTACGGCGCCGGCGGTGGCGGTGGCGGCGCTGGAGGTTGCGCTGCGCGCGCGGGCGGCACCGGCGGCGGTGGCGGCGGCGGCTCGTTCGGGGTGTTCGCGGTCGCGAACTCGCTCGTCACCTTCGACAGCTGCGATCTGTTCCGCGGGCTCGCCGGCACCGGCGGTCCCGGCGGCACCGGCGGCCGCGGCCAGTCCGGCGGCGGCGCAGGCTCTGGGGGCTCGTTCCATCCCGGGTCGGCGACCCCCGGCAACGGTGGCGCCGGCGCCCATGGCGGTCACGGCGGTGGCGGCGGCGGCGGCGCCGGCGGTCGCTCGATCGGCATCGTCACCACCAGCGGCACCACCATCAACGGCTCGTGCAATCAGAGCCAGGGCGCGGCGGGCAACGGCGGCAGTGGCGGCGCCTCGGCGCCCAACGCGCCGGCGATCGAGCGCGATGGCCAGGACGGCGCGACCGGCGCCGGCGGCTCGCTCGAGCCGTCGCGGCAGTGCGCGAGCACCAGCGACTGCTGATCGCTCGCGACTCCTACAGCGCGCGAAAGCCGTGCGCGCCGGTGATGCCGCGCTCGGCGAAGTAGCGCCGCGCGGCGGCGGCGTGCAGCTCGAACGCGAAGATCTCGTCGAGGCCATCGGGCCCGACGATCACGCCGCGCTCGCTGACCTCGTGATTCTCGACCAGCGGGGGCAGGGCCTCGGTCACCGGCGCGGCGAGCGCGAATAGCAGCACGCGATCCGGGCGCGGCGCGGTCGACGTGAACCAGAACGGCGCGAGCGCCGCGGGGTCGATCGCGACGCCGGTCTCCTCGCGGACCTCGCGCGCGCCGCCGTGCTGCCAGGTCTCGTGCGCCTCGAGGAAGCCGCCGACCAGCGCGAGCTTGCCGATGCCCGGCGGGATCGCGCGCCGCACGGTCAGCAGCCCGAGGCGATCCTCCACGGCGATCGGCACGAGCGCGACCACGACCGGGATCGGGTTGGCCCAGATCGTCACGCCGCAGCTCGCGCACGTGCGCGGGTAGGTGAGCGGCGCGGCGAAGGCGGCGCCGCAGAACGAACAGAACGCGTCGCGCATGCGCATCATCGAATCCTCACGGCTTGATCCGCGCGAGCACGCGGCACTCCGCGACCGGCGCGCCGCCGGCGGCGGTGCGCGCGACGTCGCCGGGCGTGCGACCGAGGCCGAGGTCCGCGACCGGATCGTCGTCGGTGCCGCGGGGCTCGAACAGCTCGGCGTCGGGGAGCGCGCGCAGCGTCCCCGCCGGATCGAGCGGCCCGCCCGGCGTGAGCCCGCCGGTCACCAGCACGGTGCCATCGGCCAGCCGCGTGAGGCGATGCCCGTAGCGCGCGAGCTGCATCGCACCGATCGCGATCCCCGGGCCGCCCGCGGATGGATAGCGCCACGCGCCGCCGAGCGCGCACGCCACGCCGCCGGTCGTGGTCGCGGTGTCGCCGCAGCCGGTGGTGTCGACCGCGGGATCGCCACCGGTCGCCAGCACGTCGCCGTCGGGGAGCGTCAGCGCCGCGGGATAGCCGCCGGCGGGCCCCTCGACCTCGGCCCCGGTCGCGGCGCCCGCGGCGATCGTGAGCTCGACCGTCGCCGGCGCGGCCACGGCCTGGGCGACGCCCATGTCGAGCGCGAACCCGCCGGCGATGACGATCGCGCCGCCGCCAGTGCGCGCCGCCGCGTGGAAGATGCGATGGCCGCCGACTGACGCGAACGTCAGCGCCTGGGCGCTCGGCGCGGCCGGTAGCCCGCCGATCAGCTCGCCGGGCTCGCCGATCTGGCCGGTGACGTTGTGCAGCACGTCGCCGCCCCAGACCAGCGCGGTCGTGTCGTCGAGGGGCGTGACCGTCGCGCCGACCCGCGGCCGGCGCAGCGCGCCCGAGGCCGCCATCGCCCCACCGTAGAGATCGAAGCTGACCTCGGCGGTCCCGGCGTTGGTCCCGCCGACCTGGACCGCGCCGGTGCCCAGCGCCTCGGGCGCCGCGCCGAGCACGCGCGGCGGCAGATCGGGATCGATCGCGCGGCGCGTGAAGGTGCCGATCGCCGGCACGTAGTCGATGATCTCGCCCGGCGCGCCGCGCGCGGTCGCGGTCGGCGTCCAGCGGAACGCGCCGCCCGGGGTCAGGACCGGCGCGGCGCTGGGATCGCCGGTCGCGGTGATGCCGCCGACCAGCGCGATGTGGATCGTGCCGCCATCGGCGATCGCGTAGGCCTGATGCATCGCCCGCGGCGCGAGCCCGGGGATCACCACCGGCGCGAACGTGTGGGTGGTCGGGTTGTACAGCTCCGTCGAGGCGGTGACGAACAACCCGGTCGATGGCGCGAACGGCGCGGCCAGGTCCGCGGTGTCGGCCGGCCCGAGGCCGCCGACCAGCAAGACCTCGCCGTTGGGCAAGAGCGTCGCCGAGTGGAACGCGCGCGGCCGGCCCGCGCGGCCCATCGCGCACGCGAAGCCATCGCTCGGCGCGATCGTCACCGCGACCTCGGCGTCATCGACGAGATCGATCGCGGTCGCCTGGCCGCGCGCCAGCACCGCCCCGGTCGCGTCGACATACTCGACGGTCAGATCGACGGGGGCGTCCTTGCCCGGGACATCGACCACCGGCGCCAGCCCGCCGTCGAGCGGCAGCACGACATCGCAGCGCAGCGCGGTCGCGTCGCGGAACGTGAGCCGCACCGCGGTCGCGCCGGTCACGCTCGGCGCGCCGGCGACCGGGCTCGCCGGGCACGCGCCATCGATCGCGGTCGGCAGGCCGATCATGCGATAGCGGATCGTGGCCAGCGGTCCGTGGTCGCACGCGCCCAGGAGCGCTCCAGCGACTGCGCTCAGCACTCCGAAATGGTTGCGGAATCGGCCTCGGGCGCGACCTAGTCGCCAGCTTGACGGGCCCACGAGCCGCAGGGTATCCCTTCGCACGCGCGGCGGCCAGTGCCTCGCGCACCCAGCGCCGCCCTGGCGCTTCGACAGCGGAGGCATCTCATGCGTGACGTCGTCCTCGTCAGTGCCGCGCGCACCCCGATCGGCAGCTTCCTCGGCGCTCTCGCGCCCATCGCCGCCCCCAAGCTCGGCGCCGTCGCCATCAAGGCCGCGATCGAGCGCGCCGGCCTCGCGCCCGGCGACATCGGCCTCGCGTACATGGGCTGCGTGCTGCCCGCCGCCGTCGGCCAGGCCCCGGCCCGTCAGGCCGTGCTGTTCGCCGGGCTGCCCCAGGGCGTGCCCGCCGTCACCGTCAACAAGGTCTGCGGCTCCGGCCTCGAGGCCGTGATCCAGGCGGCCCGCGCGATCGCCGTCGGCGACGCCGAGATCGCGATCGCCGGCGGCATGGAGTCGATGTCGAACGCGCCGCACGCGATGCGCGGCCTGCGCAACGGCGTGAAGATGGGCCCGCTCGACTCGGTCGACACGATGGTCCACGACGGCCTCTGGGATCCGTACTCCAACCAGCACATGGGCAACTGCGCCGAGCTCTGCGCCAAGGAGCGCAACATCTCGCGCGCCGATCAGGACGCGTTCGCGGCCGAGAGCTACCGCCGCGCGCTCACCGCGCAGAAGGCCGGCGCGTTCGCCGCAGAGATCGCGCCGGTCGGCGTGCCCGGCAAGGGTGGCGAGGTCAAGGTCGACACCGACGAGGAGCCCGGCAAGGGCAACATCGAGAAGCTGCCCGGCCTGCGCACCGCGTTCGCCAAGGACGGCACGATCACCGCCGGCAACGCGTCGTCGATCAACGATGGTGCCGCCGCCGTGGTGCTGATGTCCGCCGACGAGGCCAAGCGCCGCGGCGTGAAGGTGCTCGCCCACCTGCGCGGCTGGGGCTACCACGCCCAGGCGCCCGAGTGGTTCACGACCGCGCCCGCGGTCGCGATCACCAACGCCGCCAAGAAGGTCGGCTGGGACCCGAAGAACGTCGACCTCTGGGAGATCAACGAGGCGTTCTCGGTGGTGTCGATCGCCAACAACCAGCTGCTCGGCCTCGATCCCGCCAGGGTCAACGTGAACGGCGGCGCGGTCTCGCTCGGTCACCCGATCGGCGCCTCGGGCGCGCGCATCCTGACCACGCTCGTCTACGCGATGGCGGCCCGCGGCGCCAGGACCGGCGGCGCGTCGCTCTGCATCGGCGGCGGCGAAGGCATCGCGCTGCTCGTGGAGCGCCCGTGACCGTGGCGACGATCGAGAAGCTCGGCGTCGTCGGCGGCGGCCAGATGGGGCAGGGCATCGCCCAGGTCGCGGCCCAGGCCGGCCTCGATGTCCTCCTGGTCGACATGACCCGCGCGCTCGCCGACAGCGCGGTCGCCAAGATCGGCAAGACCCTCGGCCGCCTGGTCGAGAAGGGCAAGCTCGACGCGGCGACCCGCGACGCGGTGGTCGCGCGCATCCACGCCGGCGACGATCACGCCGCGCTGGGCGATCGCGACATGATCATCGAGGCCGCGCCCGAGAACGAGGCGCTCAAGCTGCAGATGTTCGCGTCGCTGGGCCAGCACGCGCGGCCCGACGCGATCCTCGCGTCGAACACGTCGTCGATCTCGATCACCAAGCTCGCGGCCGCCTCGGGCCGCCCCGAGCGCGTGATCGGCATGCACTTCATGAACCCCGTCCCGCTGATGAAGCTGGTCGAGATCGTGCGCGGCCTGCCGACCTCCGACGCGACGCTGGCGACGACCCTCGAGCTGGCCAAGCGGTTCGGCAAGACCACGATCGCCGCCCGCGACATCCCGGGCTTCATCGTCAACCGCATGCTGATCCCGCTGCTCAACGAGGCCTGCTACGGCCTCTACGAGGGCCTCGGCACCGCGGCCGACATCGACACCGGCGTCCGCCTCGGCCTCAACCACCCGATGGGCCCGCTCGAGCTGGCCGACCTCATCGGCCTCGACACCTGCCTGGCGATCGCCAACGTGCTGCACTCCGAGCTCGGCGACGACAAGTACCGGCCGTGCCCGCTCCTGCGCCAGTACGTGGCCGCGGGCTGGGTCGGCAAGAAGGCCGGTCGCGGCTTCTACACCTACGACGGCCAGGGTCAGCGGACCTGAGCGCCTGCCGAGTGCTTCGATAACCACGTACGGAAGCGAGTCCATATGAGCTACTCCAGCCTCGAGACCGTCCGCGTCACTGTCGAATGCCCGCTCGCGATCGTGACGATCGCCCGCGAGGCCCAGCGCAACGCGCTGTCGTCGAAGGTCATCGCCGAGCTGACCCAGGTCGCCGGCGAGCTCGAGATCTCCGACGACGTCCGCGTCGTCGCGGTGACCGGCGCGGGCGACAAGGCGTTCGTCGCTGGCGCCGACATCGCCGAGATGGCCGAGCTCACGCCGCTCCAGGCCCAGGCGTTCGCCGAGATGGGCGGCAACCTGGGCCAGGCGATCGAGGGCTCGCGGCTGCCGTGGATCGCGGCGGTCAACGGCTTCGCGCTCGGCGGCGGCTGCGAGCTGGCGCTGTGCTGCGACTTCATCTACGCCGCCGACACCGCGAAGCTCGGCCAACCCGAGGTCAAGCTCGGGGTCATCCCGGGCTTCGGCGGCACCCAGCGGCTCGCGCGCCGGGTCGGCGTCGCCAAGGCCAAGGAGCTGTGCATGACCGGCGACATGGTGGATGCCGCCACCGCGCTGCGCATCGGCCTGGTCGATCAGGTCGTGCCCAAGGCCGAGCTCATGGCCACGGTCGCGGCCACCGCCGGGCGCATCGCCGCGAACGGCCCGCTCGCGGTCGCCGAGGTCAAGCGCCTCATCCACCAGGGCCAGTCGACCAGCCTCGAGGCGTCGATCGCCCTCGAGCAGCGCAGCTTCGGCCTCCTGTTCGCCACCGCCGATCAGCGCGAAGGCATGGCCGCGTTCCTGTCGAAGCCGCCGCGCGCGGCCGGGTTCAAGGGCCGCTAGCTCTCCGCTTCCTCTCTCTCCGACGCCACTCTCGCCAAGGACACTGCCGTGGAATTCCAGCTCACCGACGACCAGGCGATGGTCCAGAAGACCGCCCGCGACTTCGCGACCCTCGAGGTCCTGCCCAAGGCCGCGGAGATCGATCGCGACCACCGCTTCCCCAAGGAGCTGGTCGCGCGCATGGCCGAGCTCGGCTTCCTCGGCATCGCCGTGCCCGAGGCCTACGGCGGCGGCGGCATGGACGTCGTCTCCTACGTCATCGCGATGGAGGAGATCAGCCGGGCGTGCGCGTCGACCGGCGTGATCATGAGCGTCAACAACTCGCTGGTGTGCGATCCGATCAACCGGTTCGGCACCGAGGCGCAGAAGCAGGAGTGGCTGACCCCGCTCGCCGCCGGCAAGAAGCTCGGCTGCTTCGCGCTCAGCGAGCCCGAGGCCGGCTCGGACGCCGCCGCCCAGCGCACCACCGCGGTCAAGCAGCCGGATGGCAGCTGGATCATCAGCGGCACCAAGAACTGGATCACCAACGGCCCGGTCGCCGACGTCTGCGTGCTGTTCACGATGAACGACCGCGCCGCCGGCCACAAGGGCATCACGGCGTTCATCCTGCCGATGGACACCCCGGGCGTCCGCTGCGGCTCGCCCGACGACAAGCTCGGCATCCGCGGCTCCAAGTCGTCGCAGATCTTCCTCGATGACGTCCGGCTTCCGGACAGCCTGCTGCTGGGCGAGGTCGGCGGCGGCTTCAAGATCGCGATGTCGACCCTCGACGGCGGCCGCATCGGCATCGCCGCCCAGGCCCTCGGCATCGCGCGCGCCGCGCTCGAGGACGCGCTGGCCTACAGCCAGACCCGCAAGACCTTCGGCAAGGCCATCAACCAGCACCAGGCGATCGCCTTCAAGCTGGCCGACATGGCGACCGAGATCGACGCGGCCCGCCTCCTGACCCTGCGCGCGGCCTGGCTCAAGGACCACAAGCTGCCGTACGGCAAGGAGGCCGCGATGGCCAAGCTGTACGCCTCGGACGTCGCCAACAAGGCGGCGCGCGAAGGCATCCAGATCTTCGGCGGCAACGGCTACGTGACCGAGTACCCGGCCGAGCGCCACTTCCGCGACGCCAAGATCACCGAGATCTACGAGGGCACGAGCGAGATCCAGCGGCTTGTGATCGCGAATTATCTGACCAAGGGTGCGTGATCCCGGCGAACGGGGCACGCTCCACGGGCCGGGTTCGCCGGCGAGGAGGCAGGCGATGGCGATCACGATGACCACGACCACCCGCAGTCACACGCGCACGCTCTGGTGCGCCGCCGCGCTCGCCGTGATGGCGGCGTGCGGCGGCCACAAGGCGGCCGCGACCACGCCGTCGGGCGAGGGCGAGGGCGAGGGCGGCGAGACCGCGGGCGAGGACACCGGCGACACCGGCATGATCCCGCCCGAGGTCCTCGACGGCATCACCGAGACCCTCGACCGCAAGCGCACGATCGTCGCGCGCTGTCTGTCGGACGCGGTCCTCGCGGGCACCGCACCCAAGAACGCGCGCGGCAAGATCGCGCTCGAGTTCGTCGTCGACACGAGCGGCCACGCCAAGAACGTCAAGATCGTGAAGTCGACGGTCAAGTCCGAGGCCGTCGACCAGTGCGTGGCGGGCAAGGTCTCCGAGATGTCGTTCCCCGAGCCCCCCAAGGACCTGGACTGGTCGTACACCTATGCCTTTGATTCGAACTGATCTCCTGATCGCTGGCGTGCTGCTCGCCGCGTGCGGCGGCAAGCAGGCGGCGGCGCCGGTCGCCGTCGCGACCCCGCCCGACGCCCGCGTGATCGACGAGGACGACGGCGAGGACAGCGACGACGACGGCTTCGAGCTCGCCGGCACCAAGGGCCACCTCGACCCGGCCCAGGTCCAGGCCGCGCTCGCGCCGCACACCGCGGATCTCGAGCGCTGCTACACCGGCCAGGTCGGCAAGCGCCGCTGGCTCGGCGGCAAGGTCGAGCTCAAGTGGCAGGTCGCCGCCGACGGCGCGATCACCGCGGTCCAGGTCGCGACCTCGGACCTCGGCGCGTGGTCGATCGAGAAGTGCCTGCTCGACATCGCCCATAGCCTCGAGCTACCGAAGCCCAAGGGCGGCGCCGCCGACTTCTCGATCCCGCTCGAGTTCTCGGCCAAGGGCGCGGTCGCGTGGTGGGACGAGGACACCGGCCAGAGCGCGGTGAAGTCGCAGCTCGCCGCGCTCGACAAGTGCGAGAAGAAGCACCCGGCGCCGCGCGAGGTGGTGGTCACCGCGTACGTCGGCACCCGCGGCATGGTGCAGTCGGTCGGGTTCGCCTCGAACGCCGACGCGACGCCCGCCGCGGGCGGCGAGCCGATCGGCGCCGACTGGGCCGAGTGCGCCGCCGCCGCGATCACGAGCTGGCAGCTGCCGGATCCGCGCGGCCAGATCGCCAAGCTCTCGTTCCGCTATCCTGCACCCTGACCCGCGACCGACCGATCCCTCATGAACTTCCAGCCGACCGAAGAGCAAGAAGCCGTCCAGCGCGTCGCGCGCGAGTTCGCCGAGCGCCGGCTGCGGCCGCGCGCCGCCGCCCGCGACGTCGACGGCGTGTTCCCCGTCGAGGAGCTGCGCGAGCTGGCCAAGCTCGGCCTCCTCGGCGTGGCCGTGCCCGAGGCCCTCGGCGGCGCCGGCGCGGGCACCGTCGCGTACTCGCTCGCGATGCAGGAGCTGGCCCGCGGCGATGCGTCGGTGTCGGTCGCGGTGTCGGTGACCAACATGGTCGCCGAGCTCATCGCCACGATCGGCACGCCGGCGCAGGCGCAGAAGTTCGTGCCGTTCCTGACCTCGGGCGAGGCGATCGCCGGCGCGTTCGCGCTGTCGGAGCCCCAGGCCGGATCGGATCCCGCGGCGATGACCACGCGCGCGGTGCGCGACGGCAACGGCTGGCGCATCTCCGGCGCCAAGCAGTGGATCACCTCGGGCGATCACGCCGGCGTGCTGGTGGTCTGGGCGATCACCGATCCCGCCGCCGGCCACAAGGGCATCACCGCGTTCCTGGTGCGCGGCGGCACGCCCGGCCTGACCGTGGCGCGGCTCGAGGAGAAGATGGGCCTGCACGGCTCGTCGACCGCGCAGCTCGTGCTCGAGGATGTCCGGGTCTCGGACGACGACATCCTGGGCGGGCTCGGCGGCGGCTTCCGCCTGGCGATGATGGCGCTCGACGGCGGCCGCATCGGCATCGCGTCGCAGGCGATCGGCATCGCGCGCGGGGCGCTCGAGGCCGCGATCCGCTACGCCAGCGAGCGCGAGACCTTCGGCCAGGCGATCATCAAGCACCAGGCGATCGGCAACATGCTCGCCGACGCCGCGACCTGGCTCGAGGCCGGCGCGCTCATGACCCTGCGCGCGGCCGCGGCCAAGCAGGCCGGCAAGCCGTTCGGGCGCGAGGCCGCGATGGCCAAGCTGTTCGCCACCGAGCACGCCAGCAAGATCTGCGACATCGCGATCCAGGTCCACGGCGGCTACGGCTACACCCGCGACTTCCCGGTCGAGCGCGCCTGGCGCGACTCGCGCGTCACCCGCATCTACGAGGGCACCAGCGAGATCCAGCGCATGGTCATCGCCCGTCACCTGATCCGACCCGAGTAACGAGGAGCCGTCATGTCTCGCAAGATCCGCATCCTGGTGGCCAAGCCCGGCCTCGACGGTCACGACCGCGGCGCCAAGGTCGTCGCGCGCGCGCTCGCCGACGCCGGCTACGAGGTGGTCTACACCGGCCTGCATCAGACGCCGGACATGATCGCCGCCGCGGCGCTGCAGGAGGCCGTCGACGCGGTCGGGCTCTCGATCATGTCGGGCGCGCACATGACGCTGTTCCCGGCGGTGATCGACGCGCTCCGCGCGCGCGGCGCCGGCGACATCTGCGTGTTCGGCGGCGGCATCATCCCGAAGGACGATCTCGCCAAGCTGCACGAACTCGGGGTCGCGAAGATCTTCACGCCCGGCGCGAGCACGCAGGAGATCGTCGACTGGGTCGAGGCGGTCCTGCGCCCGCGCCTGGACGCCGCGTGAGGCGCGCCGCGCTCCTCGCCGCCGCGCTCGCCGCGTGCGGGCACCACGCGCCGCCGGTCGCCACCGGATCCGGATCGGGCTCGAGCGGGCCGTCGCCGCGCGACGAGCTGGTCGGCGATGGCAAGGCCGGGGAGGCCGCGGACGAGGCGATCGCCGAGGAGAAGCGGCTCGCCGTGATCGAGGGCGCGATGAACGCGCTCGCGCCGGTCGCCAGCCAGTGCTGGGCGGCGGCCGCCGCCGACGACTACCACCTCGCAGGCACGGTCGAGATGCTGATCGCGTTCGACGATCAGGGCCGGGCCTCGGCGAAGGCCACCAAGGACACCGCCAACGATCCGGTGCTCACCGACTGCCTGACCCGCGTGCTGACCGCGTACGCGTGGCCGCGCGATCGCATGGCCGGGCAGGCGGTGCAGCTGCCGTTCGCGTTCACCGCGCCGCACGGCCAGAACACGATCGATCGGCGCCTGGTGCCGAAGGCCGGGCAGGGCGCGCAGCTGCAGGTGCTGCTCGATCAGACCAACAGCGGCGACGCCGCCGCGTCGATGATCGAGGCGGCGATCGATCCGGGCAAGGCGCTCGAGCTCGCGACCGCGACCCGCGACGAGGTCTGGGTGTTCCTCGATCCCGCGCAGGTCAGCGGCGCGACCGGCGCGCTGACCAAGGTCGGCGCGCTCGACCTCGCGTACGTGGCCAAGGGCCGCACCCGCCGCGTGGTCGCGCCCGACGCGGCCGGCGCGCGCGTCGTGATCCTCGCGGTCCCCGGCGGTGGCGAGGACGCCGCGCGCGGCGGATCGCTGCCCGCGACCGCGCAGGTCGCCTGGCCCAAGGGCGCGAAGGGCCCCGAGATCAAGCTGCGCGCGAAGGCCACGCGCTACCCGCGCACCGGCGGTGCGACGACGATCCTGCTCGAGAGCGCGGCCGGCAAGCCGGTCGCGGCCTCGGCGGGCTACCTCGAGATCGCCGCGGGCGCCGCGGTGCCGGAGCACCAGCACGAGCACGAGGCCGAGCTGCTCTACGTGCTGTCGGGCTCGGGCACGATGATCGTCGATGGCGTGACCTTGCCGGTCGGGCCGACCATGGTCGTCCAGATCCCCGCGGGCGTGCCGCACTCGTTCACCGCCGCCGAGGCGGTCACCGCGCTGCAGTTCTACACGCCGCCCGGCCCCGAGCAGCGCTTCAAGAAGGCCAAGTGATGTCCGACCTCGAAGGCCTCGTCGCCGCGGTCCGCGCTGGCGAGCAGCGCGCAGGCGCGCGCCTCATGCGCGACCTCGACGATCGCCAGCCGCGCGCGCTCGAGGCGTTGCGCGCGCTGCACCCGTTCACCGGGCGCGCCTACGTCACCGGCGTCACCGGCAACCCTGGCGCCGGCAAGTCCACCGTCGTCGACGCGCTGATCGCGCACTACCGCGCCACCGGCGCGCGGGTCGGCGTGGTCTGCGTCGATCCGACCTCGCCGTTCACCGGCGGCGCGATCCTCGGCGATCGCATCCGCATGCAGCGGCACGCGCTCGATCCGGGCGTGTTCATCCGCAGCCTCGCGACCCGCGGCCATCTCGGGGGCCTGTCGCGCTCGACCTTCGATGTCGTCGCGGTGCTCGACGCGATGGGCTACGACCGCATCCTGGTCGAGACCGTGGGCGTGGGCCAGGACGAGGTCGAGGTCATGCGGTCGGCGCACACCACGGTGGTCGTGACCGTGCCCGGCCTCGGCGACGACATCCAGGCGATCAAGGCCGGCATCCTCGAGATCGCCGATGTGCTGTGCGTCAACAAGAGCGATCGCGAGGGCGCGGATCGCACGGTCCGCGATCTGCTGCACATGCTCGACCTGCGGCCCGACGGCGATCGCAAGGGCGTCGAGATCGTGAACACGGTCGCGACCCGCGGGCTGGCCGAGGGCTCGGGCATCGCCGAGCTGGCGGCCGCGATCGAGCGCCACCGCGCGCTCGCCTGGGACGGCGAGCCGGGCAAGGCGCGGGCGCTGAAGCGGGCCGCGGCCCAGGTCGCGGAGTTGGTGCGGGCGCTGCTCGCGGATCGCGCGGCGGCGGCGCTGGCGGCCGGCGGCGGCCTCGAGGCGGCGGCGCTCGCCGTGGCCGAACGTCGCCAGGATCCCTACACCACGGCCCAGGCGATCGTCGACGCGATGTAGCGCGGGTCACGCGGACTGTCGACGAACGGCGGCCGGACGATGCTACGCTGGCAGGTACTCCGATCGTTCATCGGAGCCCTAGCCTGGAGTTGTCCTACTCATGCGTCGATTCGCCTGGTCTGCGTGCGTCACCGCCGCGCTTGCCCTTTCGGGCTGCGGCCTCATCAGCTCCGACGTCACCAACTTCGATCTGACGCTGCCCGACAAGACCTTCACGGTCGACACGGCGTCGTGGGGCCTCGGCAACGTCGATGCCTTCACGTCGACGGACTGCTCGGCCAACGCGGGCGTCTGCGCCGCGGCCGCGCAGCAGGCCTGCAACCAGGGCCAGTGCTTCGGGTCGTGCGACAGCGCGACCCAGACCTGCGATCTGAAGGTCCTGGTGTCACTGTGGCAGCCGGTGGATCTCGTCGCCGAGAAGCCCGAGCTGCAGACGATCAACAACCAGCCGCTGGTCGGCGTGACGATCGACAAGCTCGAGTACCAGGTCATCGAGAACTCGATGAACGTCGCGACGCCGCCGATGACGATGTACATCGCGCCGGCGACCGTGATGGCGCCCGGCGATCCGCAGGCGCACGCGATCGCGACGATCCCGGCGGTGCCGGCGGGCACGACCCAGGCGCTCATGTCGATCGAGCTGACCGCCGACGGCAAGACCCAGCTCGCGAAGTTCATGGGCGACTACGCCACGCCGTTCAACATCATCGTCGGCTCGGAGCTCGACGTGAAGCAGGGCGACACGGTGCCGGCCGGCCGGCTCGCCGCGAAGGTTGTCGTGACGGCGCACGCGTCGCTCGGCGGCTGACGTCTCGTTCGCGCTGCGCGAGTCTGTCGGAGACAAGCGGCGAGCAGCGCGGGGCGCGGGGCCCCGCCTCGGCGGGACCCCTTCCCACGCTCGCGCTCGCGCGCCCACCCAACTTCCTTCGCTGCGAGCTCCCGTTGTTCCTCTCCAGCGGGGTGCTCGCACCACCGATCGGGGTGGGGCCCCGAGCTCGCTGCTCGCGCGGGCCCCTTCCGCCGGGCGCCCCACGCCCCGCCCAGCCGCCTCCCGTGTCCCTCCATCTCCTGCTCAGCCTCCGCTCAGGGTGAGCGGGAGGGTGAGCGGGAGGGTGAAGGTCAGCTGCAACCGCAGCTGCTACGACGCCGCGCCCGGCGGCAGCATGCGCACGGCCTCGGGCAGCGCCGCCGCGAGCTCGCGCCGTCGCACGCCGGCCTTCCGCGCGTGTCGCCACAACGCGCCCCACAGCCGCAGCTTCTGGTCGGCGAGCACCTGGGTTCCGTCCACGCGCGCCGCATACAGCTCCAGCACGTCGGGATCGTAGAGGACCAGCGACAGCCACGAGCGCCAGCGCGGCGAGCGATACAGGAGCTTGGCGAGCCAGCGATCGAGCGCGAGCTCGCGGCCGACGACGGCCTTGCGCAGCGCGCGCCGGTAGCCGCGGAAGCCGACATTCCCCGAGGCCAGCGCGCGCGCGATCGCGTCGCCGGCGATCTGCGCCTGCTCCATCGCGACGGCGATGCCCTCGCCGGTGAGGCCGTCGATGCCGGCGGCGTCGCCGACGGTGACGAGGCGGGGCGCCGAGACCGGCGTGCGCGGGTGGTAGCCCCAGACCGGCCAGCCGAGGTTGTGGCGCGCGGGCAGCTCGATGCCGAGCTCGTCGAGGCGGGTGCGCAGCACGTCGAGCAGGGCCGGCCCGCCGGCGCGGAACGCCGGGTAGTGCATGATGCCGACGTTGATGCGGTCGCCGGGCGCGGGGAACACCCAGAGGTAGCCGCGCACGCCGCGCGCCATCGGCGTGAAGTCGTAAAGCATCGGCGCGCCGGCGCCGAGATCGAGCCCGGCCGGGCGCGGCAGCTCGCGCATGAACAGCCGGTGGGGCAGGGCGCGGTCGCCGATCAGGTGCTTGCGCACGATCGAGGCCGCGCCGTCGGCGCCGACCACGATCTTCGCCCGCAGCTCGCGGCCGCGGCTGGTGCGCACGGTCACGCCCTCGCGATCGGGCGCGACCGCGGTCACGCCTTCACCGGTCGTGATCTCGACGCCGCGATCGCGGACCTGCGCGACCAGATCGGCGTCGAACTCGATCCGCCGGATCACGTTGACCGGCCGCCCGAGGGTGACCGAGCGATCGAACGTGCCGCACCGCACGTGCGCGATCTTCGAGGGCACGAATGGCACCCGCAGCGTGAGGTCGAGCGCAGCGAAGGCCTCGTCGGCGTGGCCGGTGAGCCCGCCGCCGCACGGCTTGTCGCGCGGAAAGTCGTACCGATCGAGCACGACCACGTCGCGGATGCCGTGCTGGTGCAGCCGCGCGGCGACCGCAGCGCCGGCCGGACCAGCGCCCGCGATCAGGACATCGTGGAGATGCACCGGCGCGTCTTACCCGACCCGCGCGGCGATGTCACCTCGCCGCGGCCCGCAGCCGATGCCGATCGGTCATCGGTGGATGACCGATCGCGTCGGAGTCAGTCCTGGTCGTCGTCCTCGTCCGGGTGCTCGTCGTTCACGACGTCGTCGTCGTGATCGTCGGCCTCGATCGTGCCGGTGCCGGCGTTGACGTTCTCGCGCAGCTCCTTGCCGACCTTGAAGAACGGCAGGCGCTTCGGCTTGACGTGCACCGGCTCGCCGGTGCGCGGGTTGCGGCCCTCGTAGGCCTTGTAGTTGCGGACCTCGAAGCTGCCGAAACCGCGGATCTCGATCCGCTCGCCGCGCTGTAGCGCCGCGACCATCGAGTCGAAGATGGTGTTGACCACCAGCTCCGCCTTGCCTTTCGGTAGCTTCAACGCCTCCGACAACTGCTCGATGAGGTCGCTCTTCGTGACCGGCATTTAACCCCCCGACAGCCTGGTACCTCTATCCAACACCAGAAATTCGGGGGAAATCAAGCAGCTAGGCACTAAAGCCGCGCCCACACCCCAGGCTGGGCTGGCCCCCGACGACGAATCATGCCAGCTCGCGCGCGTCTCGGGTGGGTTTCGGGCCGCAAGACCGCGTGGATCTAGCCGATCTCGGGCAACTCCCGGCCGAACCGGGGTGCGGCGCCCGGGTCAGACGGTGCGCACCGGCTGGTACTCGCCGAACGCGGTCCGCAGGACGTCGGCGATCTCGCCGACCGTGGCCAGGGCCTTCACCGCGCCGACGATCGCCGGCATCAGGTTGTCCGCGCCGGCGGCGGCATCGGCCAGCGCCGTGATCGCGCGCTGGTGCTCGGCCGCGCTGCGCCGCGCCCGGGTCGCGCGGACCCGCGCCACCTGATCGCGCTCGAGCGCCGGATCCACGACCGCGACCGGCGGCGAGATGTCCTCGCTGGCGACGAAGTCGTTCACGCCGACCACGATGCGCTGCTTCTTCTCGACCGCGCGCTGGTGCTCGTAAGCGCGGCGCTCGATCTCGCGCTGCTGGAAGCCGGCCTCGAGCGCCGCGATCGTGCCGCCCATCTGCGCGATCTGCTCGAGGTACGCGGTCGCGCGCTTCTCGATCTCGGCGGTCAGCGCCTCGACCGCGTAGCTGCCTGCGAACGGATCGACGAAGTCGGCGACGCCCGACTCGTGCGCGATCACCTGCTGCGTGCGCAGCGCGATGGTCGCGGCCTCCTCGGTCGGCAGGCCCAGCGCCTCGTCGAAGCTGTTGGTGTGCAACGACTGCGTGCCGCCCATGACCGCGGCCAGCGCCTGGATCGTCACGCGCGCGACGTTGACCATCGGCTGCTGCGCCTGCAGCGTCACGCCCGCGGTCTGGGTGTGGAACCGCAGCATCTGGCTCTTGGGGTTCTTCGCGTGGAACTGGTCGCGCATGATCCGCGCCCACATCTTTCGCGCGGCGCGGAACTTCGCGACCTCCTCGAGGAAGTTGTTGTGCCCGTTGAAGAAGAACGACAGCCGCGGCCCGAAGTCGTCGACGTCGAGCCCGGCGGCCAGCGCCGCCTCGACGTAGGCGATGCCGTCGGCGAGCGTGAACGCGACCTCCTGCACCGCGTCGGCGCCGGCCTCGCGGATGTGGTAGCCGCTGATCGACACGGTGTTCCACTGCGGCACGTGCTGGCTGCAGTACGTGAAGATGTCCGTGATGATCCGCATCGAGCCGCGCGGCGGATAGATGTACGTGCCGCGCGCGATGTACTCCTTGAGGATGTCGTTCTGGATCGTGCCGCGCAGCTCGGCCGCCGGCACGCCCTGGTCCTCGCCGACCGCGATGTAGAGCGCGAGCAGGGTCGCGGCGGTCGAGTTGATCGTCATCGACGTCGACACGTCGGCCAGCGGGATGCCGTCGAACAGGACGCGCATGTCGTCGAGCGAGTCGATCGCCACGCCGACCCGGCCGACCTCGCCCTGCGCCATCGGGTGGTCGGAGTCGCGGCCCATCTGCGTCGGCAGATCGAACGCGACCGACAGGCCCTTGCCGCCCTGCGCGAGCAGGTACTTGTAGCGGCGGTTGGACTCCGCGGCGGTCCCGAAGCCGGCGTACTGCCGCATCGTCCACAGCTGGCCGCGGTACATCGTCGGCTGCACGCCGCGCGTGAACGGATAGCTGCCGGCGGTGCCGAGCGCGGCGTCGAGCGCCGGCGGGAGATCCGCCGGGCCGTAGGCGCCGGGGATCTCGATGTCCGCGTCGGTGGCGAAGCGGGGCTTGCGGAGGCGGGGCTTCTTCGGTTCGGCGTCGCTCATGCCGCTCGCGAAGGTACCGCTACGGGCCCGTCGACGGCGAGCCCCAAGGGCGCGAGCGCACGTCAAGGGCGCGTTTCTCCGATCGGCCCGAGGCGCGCCGAGGGCCGCTCAGCAGCGCCGCCGGTGGGCGTCGGCGCTCCCGATTGACAGGCTCCGACCGCGGGCGTCTGCTGCTCGCATCGAGTCAATCGGGAGGGGGATCATGTCTCAGCAGCTCGTCACCGCGAATCTCTACACGCTCGCCGGTCATCACGCGCACGTCACCTACGCGGCCTCGGCCCTCGACGGCAAGCCACACCTGACCTACCAGGACACCCACCAGACGCGCAGCTTCAAGGGCGACGAGCTGCGGATGGTCGAGAGCGACCTCGGCACGCTGATCAGCGTCACGCTGCAGCTCACCGTCGACGCGGGCTCGACCAGCTTCACGCTGCTCCTGCCGCGCGTGCGGATCGCGACGACCGAGCACGCGCACGTCGAGACCGACGGCATCACCGCGATCCATCGGTTCTCGATCGTGCCCGCGCTGCTGCGCGGGCAGCTCGACACCTATACGGTGACCCGCTTCACCGGGACGGCGTCGTTCGTCGTGTCCTGATCGGTCGCCGCGCGGCGCGTATCGCTCACCCGGTCGACCGGCGCGGAGCGGTCGCGCGCCCGAGGAGCGCGTCCTTGCTGGCGACGCGGATCGACGCGACGAGCGCCTCCGCCGCGGGCCACTCCGGCGCCTCGTGGCGCACGGTCACCAGCAGCGCGCCGGCGACCACGTCGTCGCTCGCGAGCGCGTAGACGCTCACGTACGGCAGCGGCGGGCGGCCGAGCTGCACCAGCGCCGCGACCGATCCGGACGCGCCGGCGGACGCGGTCGGGCCCAGCGCCTCGTCGCTCGTCGCGTGTTCGCCGGCGGCGCGCGCGGCGCCGGCGTGCGCGGTGTCGGCGAGGATGCCGTCGCGATCCATGATCAGCGACGCGCCGACGATCGCGAACGTGATCTCGCCGATGACCGCGCCGTCGGCGGCGCGCTCGATCGCGGTGCCGATCGTCGACGCTTCGCCCGCGGTCCACACGAGCGCGTCGGGCGCGTCGCACACGAACCCGAGCGCGGGCAGGCCGCGGCGCCGCGACTCGGCGACCGCATGTCGGATCTCACGGGTGGCAAACATCGCCCCTCCAGGAGAGTGGAGCTTGGTGCTCCGAGGTGCCCGAGCTTACTGCGGGAGTACCGGGAGTGGACAGTGAAACCTGCGACGCAGCCGATGTCGCACGAGACGCGGGCCCTGTCGCACGCGTCGCAACCAACGAGGTGGCGCACATCCCTGTTCGAGCCCGTCGCTTGTGCCGCGTGACGCGATCAGAGCGCGCGATCGCGCGTGCTACGGTCGCGCGCCGCCCGGTTCTCTCTTCGAGGAATTTCGGATGAAGAAGATGCTCGCCCTCGCGCTGGCACTGTCCAGCGCATGCTCCGGTGGTGCCAAGCGCACCGCCACTCCTGGTTCGGGTTCCGCCGATGGTTCCGGATCCGGTTCCGCGGTCGCCACGCCCACGCCCGACGAGCCGCCGCCGCCCGCGGGCCCGTCGCTCGACGAGCGCCGCGCGGCGCTGAACGCGCTGCTCGCCGAGCAATGGGAGTACCAGCTCAAGCGGGCGCCCGAGTTCGCGAGCATCCTGGGCGATCCTCGCTACAACGATCGCTGGAGCGACATGTCGCCCGAGGCGATCGCCGCCGACCTCGCGGCCACGCGGGTCTTTCGCGACAAGTTCGCCGCGATTGATACCACCGGCTTCCCCGAGCAGGAGGCGCTCAACAAGGAGCTGATGGTCCGCGGCCTCGAGCAGACGCTCGACGACGCGAAGTTCGAGGACTGGCTGCAGCCGGTGACGCAGCAGTTCGGCATCCACATCATGCTGCCGCAGCTCGCGTCGTTCATCCGGCTGGCGACCGTGAAGGACTACGAGGACTACATCGCGCGCCTGAACAGCATCCCGACGGTGTTCGCGCAGATCACCGCGCTGATGCGCACCGGCATGGCGAAGGGCCTCATCCCGCCCAAGATCCTGCTCGAGCAGTGCGTGGGGCAGGCCGCGGGCCTCGCCAGGCAGAAGCCCGCGGACAGCCCGTTCGCGGCGCCGATCGCGAAGTTCCCCAAGGACATGCCCAAGGCCGATCAGGATCGGCTGCGCGCCGCGATCCTCGAGGCGATCAAGACCAAGGTCCTGCCGTCGTACGCGACCTTCACGACCTTCCTGAAGGACGAGTACGTGCCCAAGGGCCGCGCCGAGCCCGGGCTGTGGTCGCTGCCCGACGGCGTTGCGCGCTACGCCGCGCGGGTCAAGGACATGACCACGACCGACATGACGCCCGACGAGATCCACGAGATCGGGCTCAAGGAGGTCGCGCGCATCGAGGGGCTGCAGGCCGCGATCGGCAAGGACCTCGGCTTCCCCGACTTCGCGACGTTCAAGAAGAAGATCCGCGCCGACAAGAAGCTCTACGCCAAGAGCCGCAAGGAGATCCTCGCGCGCTACGAGAAGTACGTCGCGCAGATGTACGAGAAGCTGCCGGCGCTGTTCGGCCGCCTGCCCAAGAAGAAGATGACGATCGAGGCGGTCGAGAGCTATCGCGAGAAGGAGGCCTCCGGCGCGCAGTACTCGCCGGGGACCCCCGACGGCTCGCGTCCGGGCCGGGTCCAGGTCAACACCTTCGACCCGACCAAGCGGCTCACGATCGACATGGAGTCGACCGCCTATCACGAGGGCGTCCCGGGGCACCACCTGCAGATCGCCATCCAGCAGGAGCTGGGCGAGCTGCCGCCGTTCCGTCAGCAGGGCGGCTACAACGCGTACGCCGAGGGCTGGGCGCTGTACTCCGAGGGCCTGGGCAAGGAGGTCGGCTTCTACCAGGATCCGTACAACGACTACGGGCGCCTGCAGGACGAGATGCTGCGCGCGATCCGCCTGGTCGTCGACACGGGCTTCCACGCCAAGAAGTGGACCCGCAAGCAGGTCGTCGACTTCTTCCACGACCACTCGACGATCGACGAGGTGTCGGTGCAGTCCGAGACCGATCGCTACATCGGCGATCCGGGCCAGGCCCTGGGCTACAAGGTCGGGCAGCTGACGATCCTGCGCCTGCGGCACGAGGCCGAGGCCGCGCTCGGCGCGAAGTTCGACATCCGGGCGTTCCACGACGAGGTGCTCGGCGCCGGCGCGCTGCCGCTCGATGTCCTCGAGCGCCGCATCCACGCCTGGATCGCGCGCCAGAAGTAGGGGCGGGCGGCCGGCGCCACGGGCCGGCCGCTTTTGTGTAGGCTCCGCGGATGCGTAGAGAGTTCGCGTTCGCCATCGCGCTGGTCGCCGGCGCCTGTTCGAGCAAGAAGGATGCGGGCGGTTCAGGGACCGCAGGATCCGCCACGCCACCGGCCGCGGTCAGCGACGCGGCGCCGCCCGCGGTCACGTGCCCGCCGGGCAGCCTGGTGCAGGCCGGCGCGTGCGTCGCGGTGATCACCGCCGACAAGGTCGCCGCGGTCGGCGCGCAGAAGACCCGGCTCGACGAGCTGGGTGCGCTGCTCGACAAGATCGAGGACCTCGCGGCGCCCGTCGAGGTGCTGCGCGCGTTCCACGACCTGCCCGAGTGGAAGGCGCTCACCGCCAAGATCTCGAAGCTGGCGGTGGTCGACGAGATGATCGCGCAGCTCGATGAAGGGCTGAAGCAGCTGCGGGCGTTCAAGGCCGGGCTCGGCGAGGCCGCGACCCGGCTCGGCAACCTCAAGGGCGAGCTCGACGCGCTCATGACCTCGACCGGCGCGGCCGCCGCGCTCGACGACGTGCGCACCAAGGTCTCGGCGGAGGTGCGCGGCGCGATCGAGCCGCTGGCGACCCAGGTCGCGACGGCGATCCGCGATGGCATCGCGCCGATCAGCGAGCGGCTGGAGAAGGCCGGCGCGGCGCTGGATCTCGCGTGCGCGTCGCTCACGCTGAGCGGCGGCAGCGATCAGGCGAAGGGCCTGTGCAAGAGCGCGAAGGACGCGTTCGGCAAGGGCGTGGCGTTCCTCGACGAGGTGAAGACGAAGCCGGCGACGGTGTTCGACGACGTCGCGGCGCAGCTGGAGACGCAGCTGGATCAGCTGATCGACGCGGAGTCGAAGAAGGCGATCGACGCCGCGCAGGTGATGGTGAACGACGCGCTGAAGCTGCCGGCGGGATCGGGCTCGGCGGCGGGGTCGGGGGCCGCGGCAGGTTCCGGATCCGGATCCGGCTCCGGATCCGCAGCGGATCCCGGATCAGGCGGCGCGCACTGACGCGCTACTGGCGGTGGGCCGCGACGACGTGGGCCTGATAGACCATCGTCGCGCGGTCGTGCACGAACACGTGCCACGGCACGTCGGTGCGCTCGGCGGTGATCGCGAGCCCCGAGCCGAGGCCGGCGTCGTTGCCCGCCGACAGCAGCCGGCGCAGCTCCGCGACCGACGAGCCGCCGTGCGGCGCGCGCTGGGTGTGGCCGCCGATCCAGTTCTCGACCGCGGTCGCGCTGGTCGCCCAGTCGAACGGCGTCGCGATCAAGGCCGGCGCGCCCGGCGCGATCACGCGGCCGAGCTCGAGCAGGTGGCCGAGCGGGGAGGGCACGCAGTCGAGGACGTTCAGGCTGGTGACGCCGGCGAACGCGGCGTCGGGCAGCGCGAGCGCGGTCGCATCGCACAGCCAGAAGTCGACCCGCGCGCGCGCCGGGTGATCGACCGCGACGTCGCGGCGATCGTAGAGGATGCCGCCCTTGCGCGCGGGGTAGCGCGCGCGGCCCTCGGTCGCGACCCGGCGCGCGGTGCGCAGCGCCGCGAAGCTGAGATCGACGCCGAGCGCGAGGTCGCCGGTGCGCGCCGCGAGCTCGAAGGTGGTGCGCCCGACCGAGCAGCCGACGTCGAGCCAGGCGCCGCGCGGCGGCTCGGGCAAGAGCGCCAGCGCGGCGTCGAGCAGGTGCGCGATCCGGCCCTCGGGGACCGGCGCGCGCTCGGGATCGTAGTCGTCCCAGTGGCTGCGGCCGTAGGTCGACAGCGAGTACCGGATGCGATCGAGCTCGGCGCCCGGGCCGCCGCAGTCGAGCAGGATGGTTTCGATCCACGGCGAGAGATCATCGCGTGCGTTGATGTGCGGCAGCTGCGCGGCGATCAGCTCGCGCTGGTTGCCGACGATGATCGGGATGCCGTCGATGATCGCGAACTAGGTGCGGCAGGTGCCGCACATCAGCGAGCCGTCGATCACGTCGTCGTCGACGCGGCGCTCGACGTGGGCGACGTGGATCGGGCTGACGGTGCCGGTCGACCGGCACGACGGGCAGATCGGCCGGAAGCGTTCGAAGTGGCTGTCGCGCACGCGGGTCGCGAGATCAGCCGCCGACCATGACGGTCGGCGCGCCCGGGCCCATCACCTTGCCGCCGGCGGCGTCGGGAATCGCGCCCGCCTTGCACGGCGGGTGATCGGTCGGATCCTGGACGCGCGCGGCGTCCATGTTCATGATCTTCACGGTCCCGGAGCCCTGCTTGATCATCGCCATGCCGAGCGGTGGGCACGCCGGGGTGCACGGGCTCATCGGCGCGGTCATCGACAGCTTGGTGGCCGCCGGCTTGTTGCAGATCATGACGTTCGGCCACGTCAACAGCGTCACCGCGATCGGCAGGCCGGGGTGAGGCGCCGGGGTCGGCGTCGGCGCGGGGGGGTGGATCGGCAGATGGCAGTGCGTGCCGGTCTGCTTCACCATGTCGCCCATGACGGCTGCTTTCTGTCCCATGTGGCCTCGATTGAGTGGAGAGGCGAGCCTCTCGGCCTAGTACGTCGCGGGTGCCCGCCGACCTTCCCTCGGGGCGGTCAGTTGAGCCAGATGATCTTGCCGCGCAGGCGGACGTCCTCGGGCGAGTCGAGCGTGATCTCGCCCTCGGCCTTCATCTTCAGCTCGCCGCCGGTCTGGATGATCGTGTCCTGCGAGGCCTCGACCGAGAAGGTCTTGCACTTGATCTCGAAGGCCTCCTCCGTGGTGACGGCGACCTTGACGGCCTCCATCTGGAGGATCGGGCCCTCGTCGGTCAGCTTGATGCGGACCTCGAGCTGGCCGCTCGCGGCGCGGATCTCGACCAGCTGCTGGTTGCCCTCGCGCGCGAGCTGCAGCGTCCGCCCCTGATCGAGGTAGAGCTTGCGCTCGTCGCGGGCCTCGGTGGTCTCGGTCTCCTCGGTCGACGACGCCTGGGTCGTCAGCTCGAGCGACTCCTTGTCGTCCTGGGGCATCAGCGCGACTCTAGCACGGCGATGCGCGCGGCGAGCCGCTCGCGCGAGGCCGCGAGGGCGGGCGCGAGGTCATCGAGCGCGAGGTCCTTGCCGAGGAGACGCAGCGCGCCGGGTGTGACCGGTGGGGCTGCGGCGGCGATCGCCCGGCAGGTCGCCATGAACGCGGCGGTGGTGAGCGGCCGGGTGGTCGCGAGCATCCGCGCGAACCGCGAGCCCGGCTCGTTCACCGCGCTGCGCAGCGCCGCCGCGTACTCGACGCCGACCTCGCCGACCTCGGGCCCGGGCAGCGGCGCCTGCGGATCGCCGCCGGTCGCGATCAGCACGCGCGTGAGGTCGGCCAGCCACGGGCTCTCGATCAGCGCGAGCCACGGCGCGCCGCACAGCGCCGCCGCGTCGCCGAGGCTGGGCGCGAGCTCGTCGGGGCCGTGATCGTCGCTGCTGATCGCGAGCGCGAGCGGGCGCAGCGCCACCTGCGCGAGCAGCCCGAGCGCGTCGGCCTCGATCGCGAGGCGCTCGTGATGCCACATGCCGGCCAGCTCGAGCTCGGTCGGCGTCCGCGCCCAGGCGAGATCGTCGTCGAGACACGCGCCCAGCGCCGCGATGTGCGGCTGGGCCCAGGCCACCGCGCGGGCGCGCCGCGGCGCGGTCGCCGCGAGGATCGACGTGCGCGCGATCGCGGACAGGAGCTCGTGGCGCTCGCCCGCCAGCTGCGCCGCCGCGCTCGACGGCCCCTGCGCGGTCAGCTGCGCGAGCTCGGCCCGCGCGCGATCGCCGTCGTCGTGGCGCGCGTCGGCATACGGGATGGGCTCCTGCAGCTCGTGCGGATCGATCACCTCGGGCGCGGGGAACGCCGGGAGCTCGAGGCCCATCCCCGGATCGCCCAGCGCCGCGATCAGCCACGCGCCGATCGCCGCGACCCCGCGATCGTCGAACGGCAGGCGATCGCGGTACGGCGCGGGCAGGGCGGCCCACGTGAGGGTTCGATCGAAGGTCCGCGCGAGCTGCCACGACTGCGCGATCATCAGCCGCTGCACCTCGCGCATGCCGATGCTGGGCTCGCTGTGCCAGTCGAGGGTCAGCGCGACCGCACGCAGGAACGCGGGCCGCGCGATCGCCGCCGCCTGCAGCTGACCCTCGACGGCGAGCTGCGCGCGCAGGATGCCATCGAGCGGCGCATCGACCGGCGGGCCGCGCAGCGCCTCGAGCGGCGCGAGCGCCGCGCGCCGCGCGCGATCATCCAGCGCGCCGTAGACGATCGCGCGGTTGTGATAGCGGTCGAGGCACTCCGCGCCCGCCATCGCGCCCGTCAGCCCGCGCGCCGCCAGCGCGGCTTCGAGCTCGGCGACCGTGGTCACGGTGGCGGTGGCCGCCAGCATCGCCTCCGCCGCAGCGCACTGCCGCGCGTGCAGCCCACGCCTCGCCGCGCCGGCCTCGAGCCGGAGTTGCCAGAGCGCGCGCGCCGCGAGCACCTCGTCGTCCACGGTGCCCAGCATACGCGCCCGGGGCGCGGAAGCTGCCGCGGCGGCGTCAATCGCGTCCCCACCGGCCTCTGCAACTGCCGCTGGTGGTGCACCTGCCGCTGCTGCTGCAGCTGCAACTGGTGCTGCAGCTGCAACTGGTCCTGCAGCTGCAGCTGTAACGGGTCCTGGTCCTGACTCCCTCGGGGCTACGGCACCTCGAGCTCGAACGACGTCCCGTCGTCGCCGACCGGCAGCTCCGTCGGCGCGACGAGCACGACCAGCGTCGCGTCCACGACATGGATCGCCGCGATCACGTTGCCGACCTCCACCGGCAGGTCGAGCCCGTCGCCGCACAGCCCGCTCACCCGGAGCTGCCCCGACGGCGCCGTGATGACGACATCGTCGGTACTATCGCGAAGCGCGCCGAGTTCGTCGCGCGCGAGGCCGAGCGGCGCGCACGCGAGGATTCGCACGTCGACCGCAACTGGGCCGTCGGCGCCAAGCGCGGCGAACAGCGCGTGCCCACCGCGCTGCGCTGCCTCCCACTCGTGGAGGCTGAGCGTGCGCTCGACGTTCCGATCGAAGATCGCGACCATCGCGCCCTCGGCTTCGACGGTGCCCGTGGTGCGCGCGACGACCGCCGGAGACTCACCGCGCAACGCCGCCCGATGCCCGCGCAACACCGTCCGCAGACAACGCGCCTCCTGCGGGAACTCGCGCATGCGGGCGACCGCGCTCAGGCCGTCGATCAGCGCATCGAGCGTGCCGACATCATCGGGCGGATCGATCGCGGCAAGCAGGTGCGTGGCGCGCTTGAGCTCTCGCAGCCGATCGCGAAACGGCAGCGCCGCCGCGCTCCTCATCATCGCGACGATCTCCTCGGCGGTCGCCGCTCCGGCGGGCATCGTCGCGAGGATAGCCGACCGTCGCGCCGCCTACGCCTGACCTCGCTCTCGCTCTGACCCTCACCCTCACTCTCACTCTCACTCTCACCCTCACTCTCGCGCTCACCCTGACGCCGCATCGGCGCCCTTCACGGGCGTTCCGCGAGTCGCTCGGTCGTTCGTCGTGGGGTTCTCATGCCCATGGCGCAGGTCCCGCGCCGAGGGCATACGCAACCTGCCGCGGTCACCCGCAACCTCGCAGCGCCCTCGTCACGGGACCCGCGCCGTTTGGGGCATGAACCCCACGACGAACGGACCTCGCTTTCTCGCCTATGACCGCGCGATGGAGGCGGTGCGCCTGGTGCGCCCGCTGCTCGAGCGCATTCGCCGCGGACACCGCGGCCTCGCCGACCAGGTCGTGCGCGCCGCGACCAGCGTCGTGCTCAACATCGGCGAGGGTTCGAAGCGCCGCGGCGCCGACCGGGCGCAGTTCTATCGCATCGCGGCGGGGAGCGCCGCCGAAGTGCGGTGCGCGCTCGATGCCGCCGAGGCGCTCGGTTTCGTCGAGCGCGCCGAGATCGCCGCCGCGTGGGACCGCTTCGACCAGGTCGTCGCGATGCTCGTCACGATCACGCGGTGAGCCCGCGCGGGCCTGCCGCGGCGCAGGCCTGCACCGTGCCGCGCCGTTGCAGTTGCAGGACCCGTTGCAGGTGCAGGACCCGTTGCAGGTGCAGGACCAGCTGCAGGACCAGGTCCAGGTTCAGGGGCCGGAGGGGATGGGGGAGCCGACCGAGCGGGGCGTGGGGCGCCCGGCGGAAGGGGCCCGCGACTCGTCGTCCGCGATCGCGCGGGTCGCGAAGCGCTACCGCGTCACGCGCAGCCCGAGGCCGAGCAGGTGCGCGTGGCCGCCGTAGCTCGCCATCATCGAGTCGGGGTTCGCGCTCGCGCGCTCGCCAATGTGGAGATACCCGTAGAAGGCATCGGCGGCGACGGTCTTCGACAGCTGCCAGCCGCCGCCCAGGGTCACGGCGACGCGGTTGCCGTCCGGCGTGGTCGGCGCGAGGTGATCCGTTCCCGCCGGCGACGGATCCCAGCCGATTCCCGCGCGCGCGGTGGCGCGGCCGCGGTGCCATTCGCCGCCGAGCTTGGCGCCGATCGTCGTGTGCCAGTCGTTGACCTGCACGACATCGGGCGTCTGGTCCTGGGCGAAGTCGATCACCTGCGTCTTGTTCACCGACCAGGTCGTCACCTCGAGATCCGCGAAGCCGCGCAGCTCGCCGTGCACGATCGTCCCGCCGACCGCGATCCGATCGGGCAGCGCCAGGCTCGAGGTCGCGTGCTGATCCGGGGCCTTCATCGAGAACGCGTCGGGCCCGGTGAAGTCGGCGTCGCCCGACAGATCGATCGACGTGCGGCTCTTGTACGAGACGCCGAGCGCGGCGCCGTGGCCGACGTCGAGGTACGCCGCCAGATCCGCGCCGACGCCGACGCCATGCAGCCGGAGCGCGACGTCGCCCTCGGTGTCGATGAAGTCCAGGCGTCGCGCGAGATCGAGCTGCGCGAGATCGACGTGCACGCCGCCCGCGATCCGCACCTGACCCGAGCGCCAGCCGATGAACGGCGCGACGCGGACGTCGACCAGCTTGGTCGACACGATCTCGTGCCGGCCCGGCCAGTCCGTGGGCCACGCGACATCACCGCCGTAGGGCACGGTGACCGCGAGGCCCGCCGCGAACGATCCGGCGCTGCGGGTCA
Source organism: Deltaproteobacteria bacterium (assembly GCA_021413675.1). GTDB lineage: Bacteria > Myxococcota_A > Polyangia > Haliangiales > Haliangiaceae > JAIOQA01. The sequence continues at coordinate 74,325 of JAIOQA010000275.1, forward strand.
GGAACACCTGCGGCACCGGCGTCGGCGAGCCGCCGGTCTTGGAGGTCCACGAGCCGTCCGCCGCGGTCGCTTGCAACGACGCCATCGGCAGCATCAGGCCGACGCCGATGCGCCAGCCGCCGCCGTCGACCAGCGCCGCCGGGTCGTACCAGGCCGCGGCCGGATCGTCGGTGCGCGCGGTGGCCGCGCCGGCGACGCCGCCGGTCGAGGCCGCGGTCTCGGGCACGGCGAGGCCGCCCGCGTGGGCGCGACCGGCGAAGGCCAGCGCGGAGGCGAGGAGTGCCGCGAGGATCGCGGCGAGGAGCGGCTTCTTGCTCATGGGTTCAGCTCCCCGCTCAGGTAGTTGGCCAGATCGCTCGTGCCGCGCAGGAACTCGGGCTCGATCGGGATCACCAGGAACGCGTGCTCGGCCAGGTAGTCGCGGCGCGGCGCGCCCGACAGCGACTCGAGCTTCTTCGTCGACGAGTTCGGGATGATGGCGTCGAGCGTCGCCATCTGGATCAGCACGCCGCGCGCCGGGACGCCCGGCGGGTGGAGCAGCGTCCTGGCGAAGCTCGCGGGATCCGCGCAGTCCATGAACCAGCGGGCGACGTTCATGAAGCGCCGGCCATCGAAGCTGTCCTTGTCGACGCCCTCGCGCGTGAAGAACGCGGCGACCTGGCCCGAGAAGAACGGCGACTCGCGGAACATGTCGACGGTGTCGGCGCCCGGGACGTTGAGCACCGCGCGCGCGATCTCCGGATGCGTGCCGACGAAGGTCGCGCCCAGGATGCCGCCCAGCGACTGGCCCGCGTAGTAGATCTTGGTCAGGTCGACCGGCCGCGTGAACACCTCGGTCCAGTCGGCGCCGCGCAGCGAGCGCAACAGCGCCGACAGATCGATCTCGGCCTGGACGAAGTGGTCGCGGGTGTTCGCGATCTTCTCGATCTCGAGGAAGGCCGCGCCCGACGCCATCGGCATCGGGATGACCGGCCAGGTCGCGAACGGCACGTCGTCGCCGGCGGCGTTGACGCAGCGACCATCGTCGGTGCAGGTGCCGTTGTCGCTGCACGGGTTGCCGAGCGGCGTGAGCTTGCCGGTCGTGGGATCGGGGATCGACAGCGGGCCCTTGGTCCAGCAGATCGTCCGCGTGCCGTGCAGCGGCAGATCGATCGCGACCGCCGCGAAGCCCTTGCGCGCGAGCGCGTCGCCGAGCGCGAGCAGCATGCGGCGCTCGGTGAGGATCGCGTGGCCGAAGATCACCACCGGCACCGGCTTGCCCGCCGGCAGGTTGCGCGGGACGATCGCCGTGAACGCGATGTCCTCGACGGTGTGGCCGCCGTCCTGGCGGAACCCGCGGGTCAGCGGATCGAGGAACTCGGGCGACTTGATCGTGCCCGACACCACCTCGCTGACCTGGGTGAGGGAGCTGATCGCCAGCGCGAACTCGCCGAGCGCCTGGCCCGGGGTCTGGCGCTTCTCGATCGTCGGCGCCATCGGCACCGCCAGCGTCTCCGGCTTGGCGATCCACGCCGCCATCGGCTCGGTGACCGGCATGGTCGTGAACGTCCAGGCCGCGAGCACCGGCTTGGCGCCGGGCAGCGCGCTCAAGGCGGCGACCACGTCGGGCCGCACCTTCTCGAGCCGGCGCGCGTCGTCGTCGGGGACCGGGCCGACCTGGCTCTTGCCGCCGACCTCGATCGACTCGCCGATCTGCAGCAGGATGCCCATCGGCATGAGGATGACGTCGGTGCCGTCCTTGGCCTTGACGCCCTGGCGCACGACGATCGCGAAGCGCGCGCCCTCGTCGAGCGGCTGGGCGGCGGGCGTGACCTCGACGCTCTCCTGATCGCCGAGCAGCTCGATGCCGGCCTCGAGCTTGCGGGGCAGCGTGCCGGTGCCGCCAGCGACCTGCCAGACCTCGATCGTGGCCGGCGTGATCGTCGCGGGATCGACCGGGCCGGTGAACTGGAACATCAGGTTCGCCGACGTGCCGAAGCCGGTCAGCTCCTTGAGGCGGGTCTTGGCGTCGAGCACGGTCTGCGAGTCCCACGGCGCCGGTGGCAGATCGATGTGGCCGGTGTCGGGATCCTTCAGGACATCGAGGGGCAGGGGCACCCGCTGCGAGGCCTTGTCCATCGCGAGCTCGGTCCGCTGCGTGACCGTGAACGTCCACAGCGCGGCGACGTTGTCACGCGGCATGCCCTCGCCGGCGGCGAAGTCGAAGATCGGCGCGAGGTCGGTCCGGATGTCCTCGAGCTTCTTCGCGTTGTCCTGGCGCTCGGCGGCGGTGTTGCCGGGGAACGCGTGCTCGTGCGCCGGCGTGTCGAGCCGCTCGGTCTGGCGCAGGAAGTAGAACGCCGCGTCGCAGTCGACCTTCTCGCCGGCCTTGCCCTCGAGCCCGGCGGTCCCGCCGCGCACGACGATCGCGTAGTGCTCGCCGCGCTCCCAGCCGGTGCGCGGCGGATCGATCGTGAGCTTCTTCTCGTCGTCGGAGACCGAGATGCGCACGTCGTCGACGCGCACCGGGGTCTCGCGCCAGTGCCAGACCTGCACCGTGTCGGCGTTGATCGTCGCCGGGTTGATCGGCCCGTCGAACTCGACGGTCGCCGACGACGCCGTCGACCACCCGTCCTGCAGGTTCATCGCCGTGTAGAGGCTCTTCTCCGCCGGCGTGGTCTTCTCGTCGATGGGAATGTCGAGGTGGCCGGCGACCTCGTCGCGCAGCACATCGGTCGGCATCGGGATGACCTTCGCGTCGGGATCGAACCGCGCGTGGATCACCTTGGCTGGTGGATCGAGCTCGAGGCTGCACGCGCACAGGCACGCACAGGCCGCAGATAGGATCGCGACAGGCCGCTTCATGTGTCCCCCCATGCCGCGCTGGTCGTGGCCTGACCAACGTCGACGCGCTGCACTGTACGCGCCGCGTCATCGCGTTTCAATTGCATTTCACTAACCGTCCAATGACCGCATCTGTCTGGATTTGCAGTGATATGCAACTTCAGTGAGCGGCATTACGCAGTGCGGCAGCCGCGGTGGGTTGCCGCAGTGGAGGGCGTTCGCTTGACAGATCCGGGCGGTCTCGCCTAGAACCGAACTTGAAAATGACTTTCAATCCCAGTCGTCAGGCACCCCGGATCGCGTCGCTGTTCGCCGCTGCCGCGGCAGCGCTGGTGCTCGGCCACGCCGGCACCGCGCACGCCGATCGGCGCGCGTTCGGCTACACGTACGAGTACAACACGATGGCCGAGGGCGGCCTCGATCTCGAGCTGTGGAACACGCAGTCGCGATCGACCTTCGATGGCGGCACCGCGGGCCTCGAGTGGAAGGCCGAGCTCGAGTACGGCATCACCGACCACTGGGACATCGCGCTGTACCAGGTGTTCGCGCAGGACGGCCGCGAGGGCGCGGTCGCCTACGACGAGACCAGCCTCGAGACCCGCTATCGCTTCGCCGAGCGCGGCCAGTGGCCCGTCGACGTGCTGGTCTACCTCGAGCTCGCGAAGGGCTTCGGCGCGACCAAGTGGGATGTCGAGCCGAAGCTCGTGCTCGCGCGCGATCTGGGCAAGCTGAGCCTCAACCTGAACCTCGCGCCAGAGCTGCAGTTCTCGCGCACCACCGAGGCGGGCGAGACCTCGCTCGACGTCGAGCTCGAGCCGAGCTGGGCGCTGGGCGCGAGCTACGAGGTGTCGCCGCGCTGGAAGGTCGGCGCCGAGACCTTCGGCGCGCATCCGTTCGCGGAGAAGGTGACCGAGGCGTGGGCCGGGCCCGCGGTGTCGTGGGCGCCGTCGGCCAAGCTGTGGGTCGCGAGCACCGCGGCGTTCGGGCTGACCGACGACTCCGATGCCTTCGCGCTGCGCTTCGTGCTGGGAATCGGCCTTTGATCTCGGCTTCTTGGCAACCCGGCCCGGCGCGACCCGGCGCCGCAGGTCGCGACGCTTGACCCGGGTCTCCCCGCAGGGCACCATGAAGTTGAACATGGCTTTCAAAGTCGTTCTGATCGCGGCCCTGGCCGCGGGCTGCGCCCGGTCGGTCCCGCCGCCGGCGACGCCGAGCGACGCGAGCTTCGCCGCGACCGCGTGGCCCGGGACGACGATCGCCGAGCTCGAGCACGGCCGGCAGCTCTACGGCGCGCGCTGCGCGGGCTGCCATCTGCCGGTCGCGCCGGCGTCGGTCGCCGCGAGCGCGTGGCCCGGGCACGTCGACGAGATGACGACGCGCGCGCACCTCACGCCGGCCGAGGCGACGCTGGTCACGCACTACCTGGTCGCGCTGTCGACGCGCGCTGGCCGCTGACGCGCGTCCGCGCGATTGGCGCGCCCGCGGTTACTCGCGCTCGGCGCGCGGGATCGTGAAGCTCACGGTCGTGCCGACGCCGAGCTCGCTGTCGACGCGGAACGTGCCGCCGGCCGCGCCGACCAGGCGGTGGCACTGCGCCACGCCCAGGCCGGTGCCCTCGGCCCGGGTCGTGAAGAACGGCGTGCCGATCCGCGCCAGCGTCTCCGGCGACATGCCGGTGCCGTCGTCCTTCACCTCGAACCGCACGACCTGATCCTCGGCGCGCGCGAGCACGTGGACGAAGCCGTCGCTGCGATCGCGGGCGAGCAGGGCCTGCGCCGCGTTCGCGACCAGGTTGATCATCACCTGCGTGAACTCGGTGACGCCGATGCGCACGCGGGGCAGCTCGCTCGGGCCGTCGTAGGACAGCTGGCAGCGCGCGCGCACCGCGATGTCCTGGCACACCGCCAGCGCTTGCCGGATCACCGGCAGCGGGTCGGTCGCGGAGAGCGCCCCCGAGCGCGGGCTCTGGCGCAGGAACTGGCTGAGCGAGCCGGTCAGCTTGCGCATGTGCTCGACCGAGTCGCGCAGCTCGAACGCGATCTCGGCGAGATCGTCGAGGAGCGTCGTGATCGCGTTGCGCTGCGACGGGCCCAGCGCCTCGCCGGCGATCGCGCGCCGCACCAGCGGGACCGCGTCGCTCATCTCGACCAGGCGCTCGCCGTTCATGACCAGGCCGATGAGCGGCTGGCTGAGATCGTGGACGACCGCGCCCGCGATGCTGCCCAGGGTCGCCAGCCGCTCGTTCTCGAGCAGGCGGCGCTGGAGCCCCGCCGATTCGCGCGCAAGCTGCCACGCGCCGATCGCCCAGCGCAGCAGCTGCTCGAGCTCGGCGCGGTCCCAGGGCTTGATCACGTAGCGCGCGACCAGGCCCTCGTTGATCGCGGCCAGGATCGGCTCGACGTCGGCGTACGCCGTGATGACGACGCGGATGACCTCCGGGTGGCGATCCTTGGCGATGCGGAGCAGCTCGTCGCCGGTCATGTCCGGCATGCGCTGGTCGGTGACCAGCACCGCGACCTCCTCGGTCGCCAGGATCGCCAGCGCCTCGGCGCCGCCGGCCGCGGTGCGGATCCGGAAGCGCGACGCGAGCGACTGCTCGAACACGATCCGGTTGGGGCGCTCGTCATCGACGTACAGGACCAGGGGCTCGGCGCTCATGACGGCTCCGGGGCGGTGCGTTGGGGCAGGTCGATCGCGAAGACGGTGCGCCCGCCGCGGGCGCGCACTTCGAGGATACCGCCGTGGCGTTGGACGATGTCGCGGGCGACCGCCAGCCCGAGGCCGGTACCGGCGCCGGGTGGCTTGGTCGTGAAGAAGGGCTCGAAGATACGCTCTCGCAGCTCGAGTGGCACGCCGGGACCGCTGTCCGCGACCTCGATCTGGATCGCGCTGCCCGTGGAGGTCGATGCGATCTCGACCCAGCCGCCGCTCCCGGCCGCGTGGATGCCGTTCTCGACCAGGTTCGTGATGACCTGGACCAGGAGCGGCGCGGCGCAGCGGATCGGCGCGCTGACCGTGAGGTGCTGCCGCAGCTCGATGCCCTTCAGGCTGGGGCGCAGCAGCGTGAGGGCGCGCTCGATCACGTCGGCGAGCGGGACCTGCTTGAGCTCGAGCTCGCCGCCGCGCCGGAACCCGAGCAGCTGCTTCGACAGGAACGCGATCTGCTCGGCGCACCCGGCGAGCACGTCGAGGAGCTGCGCCGTCGGGGCGTCGCCGCGCGCCAGCTCGGGGGGCAAGAGCTCGCGCAGCGGCGCGATCGCGTTGACGATGCCGTTGGCGGGGTTGCGCAGCTCGTGCGCGAGCCCGGCGGACAGCGAACCGAGCGCCGCGAGCTTCTCGGTGCGGTGCAGCCGCAGCGCGAGGTTGCGCATCTCGAGCTGGGCGCGGACGCGGGCGCGCAGCTCGTGCGGCTCGAACGGCTTGACGATGTAGTCGATCGCGCCGGCGTCGAGGCCGGTCACGCGATCGCGGAGATCGGCGCGCGCCGACAGGATCAGCACCGGCGCCAGGCCGTTGCCGGGCAGCGCGCGGAACCGCCGGGTCAGCTCGACGCCGTCGAGCCCGGGCATCTCGACGTCGGTGATGAGCAGGTGCGGCTGGTGCTTGCTCGCGAGCTCGAGCGCGACCTGGCCGTCGAGCGCGACGACGATCGTGTGGTCGGCGCCGAGCACGCGCGCGATCGACGTGGCGAGCGCGGGATCGTCCTCGGCGATCAGGATCGTGGGCAGCGTGCGGCCGGGCTCGACCGGCGGCGTCAGCACGTCGCCCGACGCGATCGTCGGCGTGGCGATGCCGAAGTCGCTGGGCCGCAGCTCGGGCACGCGGACCGCGGTCGCCGACTCGCTGGTCGCCGGCAGCGTCACCGTGAACGCCGTGCCGGGCGCCAGGCGCGAGACGGTGACGTCGCCGCCGAGGGCGACGGCGAGCTCCTTGACCAGCGACAGGCCGATGCCGCTGCCGCCGCGGTTCGCGCTGGGGCCGCGCGCCTGCTCGAACCGGCCGAACAGGCGCGCGAGCAGATCGTCGTCGATGCCGCGGCCATCGTCGCGGACGGTGATCGCGATCGCGGCGCCGGCGCGCGCGACCTCGAGCGCGAGGTGGCCGCCGCGGGGCGTGAACTTGATCGCGTTGGAGACCAGGTTGGCGACGATGCGGTCGAGCGCGGTCGGGTCTGCGATCGCGATGCAGCCGGGCTCCGCCACGAGGGACAGCTCGAGCCCGGCGTTCTGCGCGGCCTGGCGCCACGCGCTGGCGAGCGCGGTGACGAGCGCGGTGATGTCGAGGGACTCGACCCGCAGGTTCAGGCCGTGGGCCTGGCCGGCGGCGAGCAAGAGCAGCTCGTCGACGAGGCGCAGCAGCTTGCGCGCCGAGGTCTCGATCGCGCTCGCCGCGCGGCCGCCGTCGGGGCCGGCGCCCTCGAGGTCGGCGACGGTGAGCAGGATCAGCGACAGCGGCGTGCGGATCTCGTGGCTGATGTTCGCGAAGATCCGCTCGCGGGCGTCGCGCGCGTCCTCGAGCGCGCGCACCGTCGAGGCGACCTTGTCGAGCGCGGCGCGCAGCTCGCTGGTCCGGGTCTGGACCTGAGCCTCCAGGTTCTTCTGGTAGTCGGCGATCGCGCGGGTGGCGAACGCGTTGTCGAGCGCGAGGGCGATCGTCGGCACCAGCAGATCGAGCAGCGTCTGGGTCTGGTCGGCGTCGGTCACGCGCGTGCCGAGCGCGAGCTCGCCGACCAGGCGGCCCTGGCCGGGCAGCGCGAGCACCGCCCCGGTCGGGTCGGTGCCGGCGGTCGCGACCTCGCGCGCGTCGGGCCGGTCGCTGGGCGCGACCGTCAGCGCGGCGGCGCTGAAGCCGCCGATCTCGACCAGCGCGCCGACGATCGCCTGGGCGGTGTCGCGCGGGTCGCGCTCGGTCCAGATGCGCTGGCCGAAGCGGTACGCGGTGTCGAGCAGCGCGCGCTGGGCTTCGATCGCGCCCTGCGCGGTCTGGAGCTGCGCGAAGCGATCGGTCAGGGTCTCGTGCGCCTCCTGCAGCTCGCGCGCGGCGGCGCGGACCGTGAACGGCCAGGTGATCGCGCGCCGCACCCGGGTGAGGAGCCCGGCGCGGGTGGGCACGGTGATGTGGAACCGACTGCCTCGCGGCAGGCGCGAGGACGAGACCTTCGCCGGTGGGTAGCCGAGAAGCCGCGGCAGCTCCATGAAGTTGCCGGTCGTGATCGTGAAGAACTCCCAGCACACCTCGTAGCCGTCCTGTACCAGCAGGTCGACCTCGCACTCGGTCGGCGAGAGATCGCGGTGGGTCGGGACGATGCAGGTGAAGAGCTGGTTGCCGGCGCCGTCGCGCGGCTTGTTGAGCCAGCGGTAGAAGCCCATCGGCGTGAACCGCAGCCGCGCGATCACGAAGACGAAGCGCAGCATCGGCGAGCGGAAGTGGCTGCGGCCGATCTCGACGTACTCCTCGTCGGTGAAGATCGGGCGCAGGTTGTTCATGATCGCGCAGCACTCGCTCCAATCGATGCGCGCGTTCTTGCTCTTGAGGGTCGCGAGCGAGACCCCCGTGCCGGCGACCATGCGCTCGAGCGGCAGCCCCTTGGCCTCGACGGCCCGGCTGAGGATCTCGAAGACGCGGCAGGAGACTTCGTTCATCGGCTACCGCCCCCAGCGCAGGAGCGTCGCCCCGTACGTCACGCCCGTGCCGCCGCCGAACAGGACGACGCGATCGTCGGGCGCGAGCATGCCGCGCTCCTCCGCCCGGTGCAGGACGAGCGGGATGTTCGAGGCGAACAGGCTCGCGGTCTCGGCGTAGGTGTCGACGGTGCGGGCGCGGGTGACGCCGGCGTGCTCCTGCGACAGCCGCCGCAGCCAGGGCGTGCCCTGGTGCGAGGCGAAGAAGTCGATCGCGTCGGCGCGCTCGCCGGTCTGCGCCAGGAGATCGCCTACCGCCTCGCGGGCCTCGTCGGCGACCGCGAGGAACACCCGGCGCGCGCCCGGGAGATCGAGCGAGTGGAGCAGGGCCTTGCCGTCGGCGTACCAGGGCTTGCCGGGCGGGCTCGCGACCAGCTGGAACGGGTGCGCGGTCTGGGCGTAGTGGACCGCGCCCTGCACGCCGCGGCCGGGCGCGACCTTGCCGACCACCAGCGCGGTCGCGCCATCGCCGAACATCGGCGAGAACTGGTCGCGCTGATCGAGGATGCGCGAGAACACCGTCGACTGGACGAGCAGCGCCGTGGTCGCGCGCCCGGTGGTGATCATCGCGGTCGCGAGCTCGAGCTGCGCGAGGGTCGCAAACCCGGTCGCCTCGATCTGGATCGCGAAACAGCCATGGCGCAGCCCGAGCCGGTGGTGCAACACGCACGCGCCGTTGTTGACCAGGTACTCGGGCACGGTCGTGGACGTCAGGACCAGATCGATGGCCTCGGGCGCGACCTCGGCGCGCGCGAGCGCGGCGCGCGCCGCTGCGACCTCGAGATCGATCGCGGTCTGGTCGTCGGCGATGACCCGGCGCGCGGTCGTACCCTGGAACGGATCGCCGCCCTGGGCCTGCATCGCGCGCGCGACCAGCGCCATGCCCTCGGTCATCGCGATCGGCGGCGGCGGCGGCGCGGCGGCGCGCGCGGCCGCCCAGCTCGCGACCACCTCGGCCGGCCACCAGTCGTTGCTGCGGACGGTCGCGGGGAGCTCGACGCCGATGCCGAGGATGCCGATGCCTGCGCCGCTCATCGCCTCCATGATCACTGGCAGGCGGGCCGGGCGCTACCGCTTCTCACCCATGATCGCGGCGTATCCGCCCGAGGTCATCGCGATCCGGATGTTCGCGAACCCGGCCGCGGTCAGGAGCGCGCGCAGCTCGCCGCCGGTGCGCTGCTTGCCCTCGGTCGAGAACAGCATCGCCATCGAGTACGCGAGCGCCGGCAGCGGCCCGTCCTTGGCGTCGCCGACCAGCATCTCGTGGATGACGAGCTGGCCGCCGGGCCGGAGCGCGGCGTGGGCCCGCTCGGCCAGCGCGGTGCAGCGCACGTCGTCCCAGTCGTGGAAGATGTCGCTCATGAAGACCCGATCGACGCCGGCCGGCCACGCCTCGCGGAACATGTCGGCGGCGTGGAGCTCGATGCGGTCGCCGACGCCGAGCTCGTGGGCGTAGCGCCCGGCGATCGCACACACCGGCGGAAGATCGAGGAGCGTGCAGCGCAGCGTCGGGTGGCGGAGCGCCGCGGCGATCGAGTAGCTGCCCGAGCCGCCCGCGACGTCGAGGAGGTGACCGTCGGCCGGCAGGTCGAGGTGCGGGATGATCCGCATCGCGAGCGCGAACGAATGGGCGTGCATCGCGTGGGTGAACGCCTCGAGCGCCACGACCGGCGGCGTCGGCGCGTGCCAGAGCTCGGTGACCCGCGCCTCGGCGGCCGCGCGATCGCGGCGAAGGGCGCCGACGAGCTTGCGGGCGTCGAGCGGATTCTCGCGGATCCGCCGCAGCATGCCGCCCCAGTAGTACGGGCGACCGGGCACGAGGTAGTCGCGCGCGACGTCGGTGAGGTGGAACGCGCCATCGGCGATCGCGACCAGCTCGAGCGCCGCCAGGACGCCGCCGATCGCCTCGACGGCGCGGGGCTCGATCGCGAGGCTCGCGGCGAGCTCGTCAGTGGTGAGCGGCGCGCGCGCGAGCGCCGCGAACAGACCGAGGTCGTCGGCCATGACCAGCGCCTGGGCGTGGAAGGCTGACAGGAAGACGCGCCAGATCGGGGCGTCGCTCGAGGAAGGGGCGGCGATCGGGAGGGCGGACATGGCGATCACTCCGGCGTGTAGGTCACGGGCAACGACACGACCCCGCGGAAGCTGAGGTCTTTGCGCCAGGTCAGCTCGCCCGCCAGCGCGAGGTCGGGCAGCCGGCGGAGGAGCGACGCGAACAGGATCGGGCCCTCGACCCGCGCGAGCGCCGCGCCGAGGCAGAAGTGCGGGCCGAACCCGAAGGTGAGGTGACGCCCCGGCTGCCGGCGCAGATCGAGGACGTCGGGCTCGGGGAACACCGCGGGATCGCGGTTGGCGGCGCCGACCAGCAGCCAGACCGCGTCGCCGGCCGCGAGCGCCTGGCCGCCGAGCTCCATCGGCTCCTTGACCGTGCGACGGACCCGCTGGATCGGGCCATGGAAGCGCAAGAGCTCCTCGATCGCGGGCTCCAGCAGCGCCGGCTCGGCGCGCAGGAGCGCGAGCTGGTCGGGGTGGCGCCACAGCTCGAGGAGGCCGTTGCCGACGAGGTTGGTCGTGGTCTCGTGGCCGGCGAAGAGGATCAGCACGCAGTTCGCGAGCAGCTCGTCTTCGCCGAGCATGTTGCCCGCCTCCTCGGCCGCGATCAGCTGCGAGATCAGATCCTCGCGCGGCGCGCGCCGACGATCGGCGACCACGGCGCGCAGGTAGTCGGTCATCGCGACCATGCTCGCCTGGGCCTGGCGAAAGCCGCGCGGGCCGAGCTCCATCAGCGCGAGGTCGTCCGACCACGCCTTGAAGCGGTGGTGATCGGCGGCGTCGACGCCCATCAGCTCCGCGATCACCATCGCCGGGACCGGCGAGGCGAGGTCGGCGATGAGATCGCAGCGGCCCCACGGCGCGATGCGATCGATCGCGGCGTCGACGAGCGCCTGGATGCGCGGCCGCAGGCCCGCGACCAGGCCGGGCGCGAACGCCTTGAACGCCAGGCCGCGCAGCCGCGTGTGATCGGGCGGATCGAGCATCAGGAGCCAGTGCGCGAAGCCGCGCTCGAGCTCCGCGACCTCCGCCCGGAAGTCCGGCGGTAGCCGGCCGAAGACCGCCCCGGCCCGCGCGGCGCTCAGCCGCGGGTCCTTCAGGCACGCCGACACCAGATCGTGGCGCGTGACCAGCCAGCCGTTGTGGCCGGCGCTCCAGTGCACCGGCGCGGTGGTGCGCAGGCGGTGGTACACCGGGAACGGATCGGCCAGGGCGGCCGGCGTCATCAGGTCGAGCGGATCGTCGGTCATCCCGAGCTCCAGCTCAGTTCTTGAGCGCCATGGCGCGGGCCCGCTCGGGCTCGGCGGCGGTCGGCGAGAACGCGCCCATGCGGTCCTTCTTGGGCAGGCGGATGTCCGGATCGATCAGGACGTCGATGACGATCGGCCCGGTGCGCGCGGCGATGATCGGCCCGGCGGCGAGGATGTCGCCGGCACGCTCGGCGCGCAGCACGGTCGCGCCGAGGCCGCGCGCGAGCGCGCAGACGTCCATCGGTGAGGTCGAGTAGTCGGGCTTGCGGCCGTAGACCGTCTGGTGACCGATCTCGACCATGCCGAGGCGCTGATCGTTGAACACGAACACGACGATCGGCAGGCGCTCGGCGACCGCGGTCGCGACCTCGAACGCGTTCATCGCGAAGCAGCCGTCGCCGCAGATCGCGGCGGCGGTGCGGCCCGGCGTGGCGAGCTGCGCGCCGATCGCTGCGCCGATGCTCTGGCCCATCGAGCCGAGCCCGGTCATCACCAGGAACGAATCCGGGCGATCGATCGCGAGGTAGTGGGTCGCGAACAGGAAGTGCTCGCCCGAGTCGACCGTGAAGATCGTGTCCTCGGGCAGCACCGCCTGGAGCTCGGCGATCGCGACCTGCGGCGCGATCCGCTCGTCGCGCGACGGCAGCGGATGGCGCGTGACCCCGCCCATCGGCAGCCGGCGGACCGGCTGGACGCGCGCGAGCAGGCCGGCGAGGAACGCGTCGCACGGCGCGATCACCGCGTGGGTCGGCGCGTAGCTCTTGCCGATCTGGCGGGCGTCGATGTCGACGTGGATGAACGCGCGCGGCGCCTGCAGCGCCGCGGACCAGCCGTCGGTCGAGAGATCGCCGAGCGAGGTCCCGAGCGCGACCAGGCAGTCGACGCCGCCCTCGATGTACTGGCGCGCCGACGGGTGGCCGCCGAGGCCGTAGACGCCGAGCGCCAGCGGGTGGCTCTCGGGGAACACGCCCTTGGCCTTGGGCGTGGTCGCGACCGGGCAGCCGAGCGCCTCGGCGAGCGCGAGCAGGTGGCGCGGCGCGGCGCCGGCGCGGCAGCCCGAGCCCGCGAGCAGGAGCGGGCGCTGGCCGAGCTCGAGCAAGAGCGCGAGCTCGTCGAGCGTCGACGGCGCGATCGCGTGATGCACGCTGACGTCGGACGCGATCCGCGGCGCGACGATCGGCGCCTGCGCGACGTCCATCGGGATCGTCAGCGCGACCGGGCCGCGGCGGCCCGACAGCGCGGTGGTGATCGCCCGCCGCATCATGAGCGGCGCCTGGTGGGCGTCGCCGATCTCGGCGGCCATCTTCGAGATGTGGCCGGCCATCGCGACGATGTTCAGGCCGTAGGCCGAGCCATCCTGGAGCGCGCCCTTGCCGTGGACCTTGCGCGGCACCTCGCCGATGAGCAGCAGCACCGGCAGCCCGTCGCAGTGGGCCGAGGCGAGGCCGGTCAGCGCGTTGAGCACGCCCGGCCCCGAGGTCACGACCGCGACGCCGAGCTTGCCGGTGGTGCGCGCGTAGGCCGCGGCGGCGAACATCGCGCCGCTCTCGTGGCGCGTGGTGATCACGCGGACGTCGGCGTGATCCATCAGCGCATCGTGGATCGGCGAGATCGGGCCGCCGGGCAGGCCGAAGATCATGTCGACGCCAGCCTCGACGAGCAGGTCGACGAGCACGCTCGCGACCCGGCGGGGCATGGGCTGGGTGGTGACGGCGGGGGCGGTGGCGTGGGCGATCGGGGGTTCGCGCATGAGGTCCTCTAGCGGTGGCTGGTGGCTACGATCCCGACCGCGCCGAGCAGGATCGCGACGTCGAGCGGCTTGGGAAGGGCATGGTTCGCGCCCGCGTCACGGGCGAGGGCGGAGAGCTCGGGCGTCATCGACGCCGAGGTGGTGATGAGCACCGCGTCCTGGGTCTCGGGGCAGCGGCGCAGCGCGCGGCACAGCGCGAGGCCGTCGAGGCGCGGCATGTAGATGTCGATCACCACGACGCTCGGGCGGCGGGCGCCGATCTTGACCAGCGCGTCGAGCGAATCGTCGACGGCGGTGACGTCGAGCACGTCGCTCCAGCGGCGCAGGCGGCGGCACAGCGCGCGCAGGTGCACCCGATCGTCATCGACGACCACGACCGGCTGGCGCGCGCCCGCGCGCAGCACCGCAGGCACCGGCATGTGGTGGCGGCCGAGGAACGCGACGAGATCCGCGGCGCGGATCCGGCGATGTCCGCCGGGGGTGCGGAACGCGGCGAGCGCGCCGACGTTCACCCACTTCTTGACGGAGCTCGGGTTGACCTTCAACAGGGCGCCGACCTCGGTCGAGGTGTAGACGTGGTCAGGATCGAAGACGTCGGATGTCACGGATTTGCCGATTTGCCGGGCTGTCCGGCAGGCAGACAAAGCCGCAAAAAGACCGATATGGCAATCACCCCCCAGGGGTGAGGTGATCGCTGGCGAGGTGGGCGCACGTCGGGCGTTGGTACCCGGCGACATCAATCAGGAATGTTCTACGCAGGGCGGAATGAGGTCGCGCGTGACCCCCGCGTTGCGGTGCGCTCGCCACGCGCGCGCTGCGGTACACTCGGGTTCATGGGGCAGGACGCCGCGCTCGGCGGCTCGCTGGATGACGACCGCTTCGAGGTGCGCGGCAACCTCGGATCGGGCGGCATGGGCGTGGTCTATCGCGCACTCGATCGACGCCTCGGGCGCGAGGTCGCGATGAAGGCGCTGCGCCACGCGAGCGGGCGCGACCTGTATCGCTTCAAGCGCGAGTTCCGCGCGCTCGCCGACATCGTCCATCCCAACCTCGCCGCGCTCTACGAGCTCCACACCCACGACGACGAGTGGTTCTTCACGATGGAGCTGGTCGAGGGCCAGGGCTTCATCGACTGGGTGCGGCCAGCGCCACCGGGCGGCGCCACCGACGGCGACGACACGATGCCGTCGCGCAACCGCGCGCGCTCGCGGCAGGAGATCGCCGCGGCGCCGCTCGATCTCTCGCGCCTCCGCACGGCGCTGCCGGCGCTCGTCGACGGCGTGCTCGCGCTGCACGTGTCCGGCAAGCTGCACCGCGATCTCAAGCCGTCGAACGTGATGGTCGATCACGGCGGGCGCGTGGTGCTGCTCGACTTCGGGCTCATCCACGAGCTCGACGACAGCGGCGACACCGATCGCACGCACGAGCGCGCGGCGGTCGGTACGCCGGCGTACATGTCCCCCGAGCAAGCCGCGGATCAACCGCTGACCGAGGCGTCCGACTGGTACGCGGTCGGCGTGATGCTGTACGAGGCGCTGACCGGGCGGCGGCCGTTCGAGGGCAACGCCGAGGAGGTCATGCGGCGCAAGCAGACCGAGGTGCCGCCGGCGCCGCGGACGCTGGCGGCCGGCGTGCCCGACGCCCTCGATGCGCTGTGCATGCGGCTGCTCAAGCGCGCGCCGCGCGAGCGCCCGGACGGCCGCGCGATCCTCACCGCGCTGGGCGGCGCGCCGTCGACCGAGACCGAGGATCTCGCGCGCGTCCTCCACACCCACGCGTTCGTCGGGCGCGAGGCCGAGCTGACCGCGCTGCGGCGCGCGTTCGGTGACGCGCGGCGGCGCACCGTCGCGACCTTCGTGGCCGGCGACTCCGGCATGGGCAAGACCCAGCTGGTCCGCAAGTTCCTCGACGAGATCGGCGATCGCGCGCTGGTGCTCGAGGGCCGCTGCTACGAGCGCGAGTCGGTGCCGTTCAAGACCCTCGACACCGTGATCGACGCGCTCGCGACCGGGCTGGTGCGCATGCCGGCCAAGCGGCTCGAGAGCGTGCTGCCGCGCGACGTGGCCGCGCTCGCCCGCCTGTTCCCGGTGCTGCGCCGGGTGCCGGCGATCGCCGATCGCGCGGTCGGCGCGACGGTGCCGCCCGACCCGCAGGAGCTCCGCCGCCGCGGCTTCAGCGCGCTCCGCTTCCTGTTCAACCGGCTGTCGATGATCGCGCCGCTGGTGGTGGCGATCGACGACGTGCAGTGGGGTGACGCGGATAGCTCGGTGTTCCTCGCCGATCTGATCCACCACCCCGAGCCGATGCCGCTCCTGCTCGTGCTGGTGCACCGCCGCGAGGACGACGACGGCATCGTCGCGCAGCTGCACAACGGCCCGGCGGTCGGGCGCGGCACCGGCGACGTGCGCATGATCGACGTCGGGCCGCTGTCGCCGGCCGAGGCGATCTCGCTGGTCGCCGAGCTCGGCGGCGACGCCGCGCTGGCCGCGCCGGCGGTGCGCGACGCCGGCGGTCACCCGCTGTTCCTCGCCGAGCTCGCGCGCGAGTCGTCGCCGGGTTCGGCGCCGCCCAACCTCGACGCGCTGCTCGCGGCGCGCATCGCGGCGCTGCCGGCCTCGGCGCGCGCGCTCCTGGGCGCGGTCGCGGTCGCGGCCCGGCCGCTGCGCCTCGACGACGCGGTCCGCGCGGCCGGCGGCGTCGGCGGTCAGGAGCTGTCGCGCCTGCGCGCCGATCGCCTGATCCGCATCCGGCGGATCGGCGCCGACGAGGCGGCGTCGCTCGAGCCGTATCACGACCGGGTGCGCGCGGCGATGACCGCCGAGCTGCACGGCCCCGAGCTGCGCGCCGTCCATCGCGCGCTCGCGGAGACCGTGCTCGCGCGCTCGCCGGGGCCGCGCGACTTCGACGGCCTGGTCGATCACTGGCTCGGCGCGGGCGAGCCGGTCCGCGCCGCCGACTACGCGGTGCGCGCGGCCAAGGTCGCCGAGGAGGCCCTCGCGTTCCACCGGGCCGCGGAGCTGTACGCGCTCGCGATCGAGCACGGCTCGCTGTCGCGCGATGCGGCGCGGCCGATCCAGCGGCTGCGCGCGATCGCGCTCGCCAACGCCGGCCAGCTCGAGGAGGCCGCGCGCGCCTACGAGGCCGCGGCCGATGGCGCGGATCCGGCGGAGGCGCTCGAGCTCGATCGGCTGCGGCTCGAGCAGCTGCTCCGCCGCGGCAAGCTCGACGAGGGCCTGGTGCTGGCGCGCAAGGTGCTCGCCGCCATCGGCGTCGAGCTGCCGGTCTCGCACTCCGCGGCGGTGCGCACCGTGATCGGCCAGCGTCTCAAGCTGCGGTGGCGCGGGCTCGGCTTCAAGGAGCGGCGCACGGACGAGATCCCGGCGGAGGAGCTGCGTCGGGTCGACATCCTGTTCTCGGTGTCGAGCGGCCTGTCGTTCGTCGACACCGCGATCGGCAAGGTGATCCAGCACCACTACCTGCGCGCCGCGCTCGACGCCGGCGAGCTCGGCCGGGTGTGCAACGCGCTGTCGCAGGAGATCGGCTACCTGGCCAGCGGCGGCATCACCAACAAGAAGCGCGTCGATCGGCTCGCCACCGTGGTGCGCGAGGTCTCCGGCCGCGTCGGCCATCCGTACGAGGTCGGCCTCTCGACCGCCACGATCGGGCTCGGATCCTTCCTGCTCGGCCAGTGGCGCGACGCGCGCGACGCGATCCAGCAGGGCCTCAAGGTCATGCGCGATCACGGTGAGGGCGTGCGCTGGGAGCTCGACGTCAGCGAGCTGTTCCTCATGTCGGCCTTGTTCTACCTGGGCGACATGAAGGAGATGACGCGCATGGTGCCGCTGCTGCTGCGCGAGGCGGTGGAGCGCGGCGATCTCTACGCGCAGCACGGCCTGCGCGGCTGGCGCAGCAACGCGGCGTGGCTGGCGATGGGCCAGCCCGGTGACGCCCGCGCGCACGTGCTCGCGGTCGCCAGCGAGCGCGGCCCCGGTGAGCGGTTCACGCTGCACCACTACTACG
>JAIOQA010000276.1 GCA_021413675.1 Deltaproteobacteria bacterium
CGGTCGCCGCGACCGTCGCGCGCCGGCTGGGGCTCGTCCGGGTTCCGGACATCCGCATCGCCGCCGATGGCGTCGCGCCGTGGCTGGTCGGCGTGCGCCGGTCGATCGTGGTCGTGCCCGCGGCGCTGACCCACGCGGCGCGCGGCCCCGAGCTGGTCGCCGCGCTCACCCACGAGGTCGCGCACCTGCGCCGCCGCGACGCCTGGCTGCGCATCGCGCAGGTCGTGATCGGCAGCCTGTTCTTCTGGTTCCCGGTGGTCCGCTGGGTCAACCGCCGCATCGATCACGCCCGCGAGATGGCGTGCGATGCGTGGGCGGTGGCGCGCGGGCCGCTCGACGGTCGCGACTACGCGCGCATGCTGGTGGCGATGGTCCGCGATCGCGGTCGGCGCGCGCCGGCCGGCGCGCTCGGCCTCGCGGCCACGCCCGGGCTCCTGCGCGGCCGCGTCGAGGCGCTGGTCGCGCGCGGCGATCGCCGCGACCCCGCGATCGGCAAGCCCGGCGCGATCGCGCTGACGGTCTGGACCGCGCTGGCGCTGGGCGGCGCGACCGCCGTCGGCGGCACCGCCGCCGAGGCGCGGGTCTGCGTGTTCTCGCCGAGCGTGGCGGCGCAGCTGCTCGCGTCGCATCCCGAGGCCGACCTCGATGGCGACGGCGTGCTCACCCGCGACGAGGCCTGCGACTTCCAGCAGACCGTGAAGCGCCGCCTGGTCGACGACGCGATCGCGATCGGCGCGCCCACCGCGGAGGGCGAGGGCGCCCAGGCCGCGATCGACTCCGCCGCCCGCGCCGAGCGCCTCGCGGCGTCGTTCCCCGACGTGACCAGCGCCGCCGAGGCTGGCCAGCTCTGTTGCAATTGTGTCGATGCCGAGGGTACATCCCCCCGGCTGAATGTCCCCGAACCGGGCGCCGCGAGACCGGCCCTGGAAGCCGCCAACACCTGCGTCCGAGGAGTCACTCCATGAAGCACATCGCCTTGTTCACCGCCTTCGCACTCGCCGCCGGCGCAGGATGCGCCCAGGACAACCGCGCTCTCGAGAAGAAGATCGATGACCTGACCGCCAAGGTCACCGATCTCCAGGCCTCGGTGAAGAACGTCGCCGCCGCCGCCGGTCGCCCGGGCGCGGCCCAGCCCGGCCAGCAGCGCCCCGCGCGGCCGCAGCCCGACCCGTCGAAGACCTACGCGGTCTCGGTCGACGGCGATCCGTTCGAGGGTCCGGCCAACGCCAAGGTGACGATCGTCAAGGCGTACGACTACGGCTGCCCGTTCTGCCAGCGCGTCCGTCCGACGATGGACGAGCTGCGCAAGAAGTACGGCGACGACGTCCGCATCGTGCACAAGCAGTTCGTCGTGCACCCGCAGGTCGAGATCGCGCACCTCGCGGCCTGCGCCGCGCACCGCCAGGGCAAGTTCGTCGAGATGGACGCGCTGCTGTGGGCGAAGGCGTTCGAGACCCGCCAGTACGACGACGCGCACATCGCCGATCTGGCCAAGGAAGCCGGCCTCGACGCCGGTCGCTTCGCGGCCGACATGAAGAGCCCGGACTGCAAGGCGTGGCTCCAGAAGGACCAGGCCGAGCTCCAGACCTTCGGCGTCGGCGCGACCCCGTCGTTCTTCGTCAACGGCCGCTTCCTCTCGGGCGCGCAGCCGCTGCCGGCCTTCGCGCAGCTCGTCGACGAGGAGCTCAAGAAGGCGAACGACCGCATCGCCGCCGGCACGCCGCAGGCCGACTACTACAAGACCTGGGTCGTCGACAAGGGCGAGAAGAAGCTCGCCGCCCCGGACGCGCCCGTCGCGCCCGGTGGCGCCGCCGTCGCGAAGCCCGCGGGCAAGTGACACGGTAGCTGCCGCGAGCTCAGGCTCGCGGTCTCCGACGCGCGGTGGGTGATCCCCATCGCGCGTCGCGCGTTTTCGGGAGGCGCGACCGCGTGGCGCGGCGATCGCGTCGCGGGGCGTGCGCGCGATCGGTGTACGTTCGGCGCGTGAATCGCGCCAGCGTGCCCCGCGCCATCCCCGATCGCGACCGCGTGAACATGTCGTGGCTGGTCCGGCTGCGCTGGGCCGAGATCGCCGGGCAGGCCTCGACCGTGCTCGTCGTCCACGTCGCGCTCGGCGTCGCGCTGCCGGTGCTCGCGCTCGCGATCGTCGTCGGCATCGGCCTCTGCTCCAACCTGATGCTCTCGGTCTGGCTCGGCGGCGTGCGCCCCGACGCGGACCGCCCGCCGCGCACCGTGACCGAGCCCCAGGTCGCCGCGGTGATGGCGCTCGACGTGACGCTCCTGACCGCGCTGCTCTACCTGACCGGCGGGCCGCTCAACCCGTTCGGCTTCCTCTACCTGGTGCAGATCGCGCTCGCGACCGTGCTCGTGCACGCCGCGTGGACCTGGAGCCTGGTCGCGCTGTCGTTCGGCGGGTTCGGGCTGTTGCTGGTCGCGCACCGCCCGCTCGACATCCCCGATCACACCCGCATGGTCGGCACGTGGGTCGCGCTCGGCGTCGCGGCGGCGTTCATCGTGACGTTCCTGCGGCGGATCGCGGCGGCCCTGGCCGAGCGCGACCACGAGCTCGCGCAGGCCAAGAACCTGACCGCGCGCCAGGAGCGGCTCGCGTCGCTGGCGACGATGGCCGCGGGCGCGGCCCACGAGCTGTCGACGCCGCTGGGCACGGTCGCGCTGGTCGCGAAGGAGCTCGAGCGGGCGCTCGAGAAGGGCGGCAACGCGGAGCTGGTCGCCGACGCCAAGCTCATCCGCGGCGAGGTCGGCCGTTGCCGCGCGATCCTCGATCAGATGGCGGGCGGCGCGGGCGCCGCCGGCGAGAGCCTCGAGACCCAGTCGGTCGACGCGCTGCTCGATCTGTCGTTGACCGGCGTGCGGACGCAGCCGGCGGTGCGGCGCGAGCTCGCGGCGAGCACCTCCTCGGCCACGGTCCAGCTGCCGCCGCGGGCGATAAGCCAGGCGCTGCGCTCGCTGGTCACCAACGCCCAGGACGCGTCGTCGGCGGAGACGCCGGTGGTCGTGCGGGTCAGCGCCGAGGACGATCAGCTGCGCATCGAGATCATCGATCGCGGGCCGGGCATGCCGGCGGAGCTGCTCGCGCGGATCGGCGAGCCGTTCTTCACGACCAAGCAGCCGGGCCGCGGCATGGGCCTAGGGCTTTTTCTGGCCCGCGCGGTGTTCGAGAGCGTGGGCGGCGCGATGGCGATCGACTCGACGATGGGCGCGGGCACCCAGGTGATCGTCACCCTGCCGCGGGCGATCGCGATCAAGCCGATCGCGCCCACACGCGATCCGCGCGCTGCGGACCCCGCGAAAGTGGTATCCACCCGATCGTGACGACTGACGCCGCCCACAAGCCTTCGCTGTTGATCGTCGATGACGATCAGGTCTTCCGCACCCGCCTCGCGCGGGCCTTCGTCGATCGCGGCTACGACGTCCGCACCGCCGGCGACTACGACGACGCCGTCGCGCAGGCCGAGGCCGACTCGCCGGAGCTCGCGGTCCTCGACCTGAAGATGCCGGGGCGCTCGGGCCTCGAGCTGGTCAAGGCGCTGCGCGAGATCGATCCGTCGACCAAGATGCTGGTGCTGACCGGCTACGGCTCGATCGCGACGGCGATCGACGCGGTCCGGCTGGGCGCGACCTACTACCTGTCGAAGCCGGCCGACGCCGACGACATCGTCGCCGCGTTCGCGCGCGGCGAGGCGCCGCCGCTCGAGCCGCCCGACATCGAGTACAAGGCGCCGTCCCTGGCGCGCGCCGAGTGGGAGCACATCAACCGCGTGCTCTCCGACTGCGGCGGCAACATCTCCGAGGCGGCGCGGCGGCTGGGCATCCACCGCCGCTCCCTGCAGCGCAAGCTGCAGAAGTACCCGCCGAACAAGTAGCCTCAGGTACCGACAGCTCACAGGCCGCGCGAGGAACGCGCGGTGGGGTGAATGCGGAGGCTTGCCTCCGCAGAGGGGACGGGAACGTCCCCTGTGGATCGACCCCACCGGTACGCGAGCCCGACGAGGAACGTGTCGCGGCTGCGGAACGCGCGATCGAGGGGCACCTCGAGGCGCGTCGTCAGCGTGCCGCTGGGGATGCGGATGGTCGCGCCCAGATCCAGGGCGTGCACGAAGTCCTCGGGGGCGCCCGCATCGAGGATGTACGCCAGGGTCGTCAGCTCGCCGGCGAGGATGAGGCGCGGCGCGACGCGGACGCCGCCACCGACGCCGACGCGCAGCACCGGCGTGAACGTGTCGCCGGACCACAGCTCGATGCCCGCTTCGAGCTGGGCGTAGGCCTTGGGCCGGTCGCCAGGCCCATCGGTGCGCCAGTCGCCGTAGGCCCCGACCGAGGTCGTGCTGGGCGCCGAGTGCGCCGGATCGTCGACGCGCAGCGCGGTGATCGACGCCGCCGCGCTCCCCGATCGACCGCCGCCGGCCGCGCTCGGGAGACCGAGCCGCGCGCGGATCGCCGCGCGGCGCGTCAGCCGGTAGCCGGCGTCGACGGTCGCGTTGGTGAGCGACAGCCCGGTCTCGGGCGCGACCGCGGCCCACGCCACGCCCAGGCCGCCCTCGATCCACGCGTGGGCGCCGAGCTGGTGGCGATAGGCGAGCTTGCCGACCACGCCGTCGACGGAGGGCGACGTGCCGCGGAGCCACAGCGCGTCGACCGAGAGCGCCGCGCGCGGATCGATCACCGCCATCACCAGCGGCGGCGCGTCATCGATCGGCTCGGCGCGGACCGGTGCGGCGATCGCGAGCGCGATCGGCGCGAGCGCGATCATCCGGCGTGGCACCCGGCGAACGCTACCGCGTCGCGTCGCCGTCGACCAGCGCGCCACCGCCATCCCCATCGAGCCCGGCGTCGACCGCCGCGTCCGGCGGCGGTAGCACGCCCAGCGGCTCGCTCCATGGCGCGTCGCCGAGCAGCGGCATCGGCAGCGCGCGCAGCACCGACGGCAGCGCGACGCCGCCGTAGACCAGGCGCATGTGCCCGTACTGCGAGCGCACGTAGACGATCGGCGCCGACTCGGCCTCGGGCGGCAGACCGGCGGCCGGGAACCGATCGACGACGATCGCGCCCGGCAGCTGGCGCAGCATCTCCTCGGTCCACTCGATCGTGTCGTCGCCGATGAAGTAGAGGTGGTGGACCGACGACGCCTTGACCCAGTCGACGAACGGATCGATCTCGGCGTAGGCCGCGTCGACCATCACGACCCAGTCGAGGCGCGGGTCATCGAGCCACGGGATCAGCGTGCGGAACGCACCGGAGTGGCCCATCGCCACCACCGGGCCGGTCGGCAGCGGCTCCTCGATGCCCGCGCGCACCGTGCGCAGGAGGTCCGAGAGCGAGCGCCAGCGCACCGGCTGGCGGTTGCCGGCCGGGGCCTCGCACGCGATGAACACCGCGTTCGCGCCCGACAGCGCGAACTGCTCGGGCAGCTGGTGCTCGCGCCAGGCGCCGTCGACGTCGGTGTAGTAGCCGTGGACGTAGACCACCGTCGCCGCGCCGTCGGCGTGGTAGCCGGCCGGCATCCACACGTGGACCGCGCCGTTCGGCGTGTCGAGGCGCCAGTGCTTGCCGGCCGCGACCGCGGTCGTGAGCGGCGAGGGCGGCGCGATCACCGGCGCCGCGACGTCGGCCGCGCCGATCGCGTGGACCGCGGCGATCGCCAGCGCGCCGCACAAGCCCAGCCCGACGAGTCGCTTCACCCCTCGAGCGTGCCTGCTTCCGCGGGCGCGCGCCAGTTTGGCGCGCGCGGTGCGGGTCACGCGCGAGGTGGCAGGTCAGGCCTTCGGCCGCGTGATCATCAGGTGGTTGTGCTTGGCGATGTCCGGGTAGCCGAACCGGAACGGCAGCTTCCGGTGCTCCTGGTCCTTCCACAGCTTGATGAACTCGCGCTGCGTGTGCTTCTCGTCCTTGTTGAAGTACGGACCGGTGAACTCGCCGTAGGTGATCTGCTCGAAGCCGGCCGGGCCGGCGTAGCTGGGCGGGATGCCCGACGCGTCCGAGATCATCCAGGCGATGTGGCCGAGCAGGTAGTTCCGGATGTTGGTGAAGTCGTCGTACCAGAGCAGGAAGCTCGCGGCCTTGGTCATCACCGCGACCTTGCCCTTGGTCTCGAGGTGCGTGATCACCCGGCGGTCCGCGTTCATGTGGGTGTCGTCGAGGTTCGCGACGATGTGGCGGTAGACCCGCGGCGCGGCGTCGGGCTGCGACCGCGGCCGGAACGTGATCTCGACGTTGGCGAACGCCGAGGTCTGCTCGTACCAGAAGTGCGGATCGGTCTTGTGCTCCTTGGCCTTGTCGGCGAGGGCGACCGCGCGCCGGTCGAGCTCCGCGTCGTCGAGGTAGCTGAGCGAGCCATCGGGCTCGATGTCGAAGTAGCGCAGGGACAGCGGCTCCATGTCGTGGACCGCGAGCGCCGACAGCGCGAAGACGATCGTGCCGGGCAGGGTGGCGTGCGACACCGCCTGCAGGCTCTTGGTCGTCGAGTGCGCCGACTTGTACAGGCGCTGGACGTTGTGCGCGATCTCGTCGAGCTCGGCGCGCATCTTGTTCTTCTTGACCGAGTCGATCGTGCGCACGTCGCCGGCGGCCTCGAGCGAGATCGTCGTGATCTCGGTGGCGTCGGGGTAGACGACCAGCGCCGAGCTCAGGTCGCCGCCGCCGAACGGGTAGACCACGGTGGTCGGCAGGTTGGCGGGGCGCAGCGCGGCGATGAAGGCCTTGGCCTGATCGGCCCACGCCTTCTTGTAGGACCGGAAGTTGTCCTGCATCTCCTCGCAGTGCGACTTCACCAGCCGCTTGTCGAAGCGCGGGTCATCGACCGGGTCGCCGCCGCAGGCGCCGACGTGAAACAGCGTCTTCACCTGCGCGGCGTAGTCGGTGCCGGCCGGGGGCGGGGGCGGGGCGGGCGGCACCGGCGCGGGCGGCGGCACCGGCTCGGTGGCGACCGGGGTCGGCGCGGGCGCGGGCGCGGGAGTCGGCGCGGCGG
>JAIOQA010000277.1 GCA_021413675.1 Deltaproteobacteria bacterium
GCCGCCTGGCGGCCCTGCGCGCGCGCGCCGACGCGCCGCGCGCGTCGCGCTGACCGCCGGCCGGACACGGCGTCCGAACAACGGACAACATCGTCCGGACTTCGGACATGTACGATTTCGGTGCGACGAGATCCCGGACAGCGGCACTGCGCCTCGGAGGTCCCGTGCGTGGACCTCGCCAGGAGGATCCATGCATCGCCGTCTTCGTTCGTGTCTCGTCTTCGCTCCGCTCGTGGCCGCCGCCGGCTGCGCCACCGCCGCCGATCCCTCGGCCGGCTTCGACCGGGAGGTCCGGGGCGGCCGCTTCCACGCCGCGCCGATCACCGACTTCCACCGCCCGGACCAGCTCGACCTCGCCGCCGCGCTGGCCACGCCGGAGCTGCGCCTCGCGACCGGCGGGATCGAGGCCGCCGAGCTGCGCGAGCGCGGTCGCACGATCTCGCTCGATGGGAGCGGGGTCGCGCTGGTCCACGTCGCGCTCCAGCAGCAGGTGCTCGGCGTGCCGATCCACGGCGCGTACCTCTCGATCACCGCGCGCCCGGCCGCGACCGGCGCCCCGGCCCGCCTCGCCGCGTCGGCGTATCACCTGTTCCCCGGCGCCCACGCCGAGGTCGTTCCGGCGCTCGACGCCGACGACGCGCAGGCGCTCGCGCGGGTGGCGGCCCGCGCGCCGGCCACCGCGCAGATCCGCACCAGCGAGCTGGTGCTGTGGCCGATCGAGGGCCGGCTCTACCTGGTCTGGGAGATCACGATCGCCGGCAGCGAGCGGCGCGTGCTCGTCCATGCTGGCGCCGAGCGCGTCGGCGAGTTCGAGGTCATCGATGACCGGATCGACGCCGCGTCGGGCGTGGTCACCGGGTGGATCGCCGAGGGCGGCGCGCCCGGCGGCGCGGGCAAGGCGATGTCGGTGCCGCTGCCCGACCTCGCGGTCACCGTCGGATCCGCCACCGTCTACACGTCGAGCAAGGGGGCGTTCGCCCTGAGTGGTTCCGGAACCGTCACGGCCGCCCTCGCAGGCACCGCGACGACGATCATCGATGCGGGCGGCGCGCCGATCAGCGCGAGCGTCCCTGCCGGCGCCGGCCTCGCGATCGCGCTGGGCGCGAGCACCAGCGAGCACGCGCTCGCGCAGGTCACGGCGTTCCACGCGATCACCGCGATGCGCACGTTCCTGCTCGCCAACGGCTTCGCGCCGACCGAGCTCGGCGCGCCTGTGGTCGCCAAGGTCAACGTCGCCGACACGTGCAACGCGTACTTCTCACCCGCCGATCGCACGCTCACCTTCTTCCGTGCCGGCGGCGGCTGCCGGAACAGCGCCGAGCGCAGCATCGCGGCCCACGAGTACGGCCACTTCGTCGACGACGCCTACGGCGGGATCGCGGACGGCGGGCTGTCCGAGGGCTGGGGCGACGTGCTCGCCTGCCTGTCGAGCGGCGACCCGATCGTCGGGCCGGATCTCCTGCCCGGCCAGATCATCCGCACCTGCGCCAACGACTACGTCTACCCGGCCAGCGGCTCCGACGAGGTCCACGCCCTCGGCCAGGCCTGGGCGGGCTTCGTCTGGGATGCCCGGGCCGGGCTGCGCGACGCGCTCGGGGCGCAGAAGGGCGACGCGCTCATCCGCGCGCTCGTGCTGCCGTCCCTGCGCACCAACGCGACCGACATCCCCGCGGCGGTCCGCGAGGTCTTCCTGCGCGACGACGACGATGGCGATCTCGGCAACCACACGCCGCACTGGGACGCGCTCATGGCTGCGGCGCAGCGCCACGGCCTCGACACGATCATGGGCGGCGACCTGACCGCGCCGGCGCCGATCTCCGATCTCCACGCGACCGAGGCCCACGCGGCCTCGGTCACCGTCGCGTGGACCGCGCCAGGCGACGACGGCGCGACCGGCACCGCCGCCGCCTACGAGCTGCGCTGGTCGACCTCGCCGATCGACGCCGCGAGCTTCCCCGCGGCCACCGCGGTCGCGACCGCGCCGCCCGCGAAGGCCGGCTCGCCGCAGACGCTCACGATCGCGCTGCCGCCCGCGGTCGGGACGATCTGGATCGCCGTGCGCGCGCGCGACGAGGTCGGCAACGTCGGCGCGCTCTCGAACATCGTCGAGATCGCGTCGGCGCCATCCACCACGGTGCTCGGCGAGGGCGCCGAGAGCGGCGCGACCGGCTGGGCGACGACCGGGCTGTGGCACGTGTCGACGCGCCGGGCAGCCGCGGGGACGCACGCGTTCTGGTACGGCAGCGAGGCCACCGGCACCTACGACACCGGCGCGATCACCGCCGGCACGCTCACCTCGCCGCCGATCGATCTGACCGCGGTCACGCACCCCACCCTCGGCTGGCGCGAGTGGCTCCAGGTCGAGGGCGCCGCGGGTTACGATCGCGCGACCGTCACCGTCACCGCGGTCGATGATCCGGCGCTGACCGTCACGACCAGCCGCGACCGCAGCACCACCCTCGGCGTGTTCCTGGATCGCGGGCTCGATCTCGCGGCGTTCGCCGGCCACAAGGTCACGATCCGCTTCGCGTTCGACTCGGTCGACAACGCGGCGAACGCCTACGAGGGCTGGTTCGTCGACGAGATCCGGATCCTCAGCGACGCCGCGCCGCCGCCGGCGGGCGCGGGGCTGGTGATCGACGAGATCCTGGCCGATCCACCGGCGGGTTACGACGCGAACGGCGACGGCAAGTCCTCGACCCGCGACGACGAGTTCGTCGAGCTCGTCAACGCCGGCGCGACCGCGCTCGATCTGAGCGGCTACACGCTCGCCGATAGCACGCGGACGCGCCTCACCTTCCCGACGGGCACCTCGCTGGCGCCCGGCAAGGCGCTGGTCGTGTTCGGCGGCGGCAAGCCGGCGTCGACCGGCGCGCTCGCGCTGGTCGCGCCCGGTGGCCTCGTGCTGAACAACGGCGGCGACGCGGTCCGCGTCCACCGCCCCGACGGCGAGGTGGTCGCCGAGGTGAGCTACGGCGCGGAGGGCGGCCGCGACCAGTCGCTGGTCCGCAAGACCGAGGGCGACGGCGCGGCGCCGTTCGTCCTGCACCGGACGGTATCGGCGGCGCCGGCATCGCCGGGCCGCCGCAGCGACGGCAGCGGCTGGTAGCCGCCGAGCGCGCTCAGTCGCAGGCGCCGGTCGCGCAGTCGCAGGGCACCGCGACGTTGTCGACCTTGCAGGTGTTCGTGATCGTGCCTTCGAGGAGGAACGCGTGGACCTGACGCAGCACCGCCTGGCGCTTGTTGACACCGGAGTGGGTGCCGTTGTCGCCCGACGGCGGCACGTTGTTGGTCGGAGGGAGCGGCGTCCGATGCTCGTCGTAGACCGTCAGCGCGTTCATCTGCGGATCGGTCGTGACCTCCATGCCCCACGGGCTCTTGAGGGACGGGCCGACGACCTTGAGGCCCATCGTCCGCGCCACCATCTCGGTCGAGAGGTTGGTGACGAGGCAGTCGCCGATCGCCTCGTAGAGATCGAGCTGCTTGACCGGGGTGTCGGGCAGCGGCGCGGCCAGCACGCGCGCGGCGGTGGTGATCGGATCGACCGGCTCGAGGCGCATACCGAGCAGCGCGATGAGCTGCTGGTAGTCCTGGAAGTCGGGGTACGAGCCCAGCGCGCCGCCCTGGAGCGCGGTCCACGCGGTCGAGCGCTCGAACAGGAGCGACCAGGCGCCGCCGGGCACGCCGAGGCCGCCGCGCAGGATGTTCTTGTCGTACGCCATGAAGACGCCGCCCATGATCCCGCCCAGCGATCCGCCGAGGTAGTAGACCTGCGTCGGATCGACGACCGAGTGGCCGCCGAACTGGAACTCGGGCGCCTGCGCCATCGGGCCGCGCACGATCTGCTCGAGCGCCATGAAGTCGACGACCGACTGCTCGAGCTTCTCGCTGATGCCGCCGGCGTGGTTGAGGTCGTTGGCGGACAGCGCGGTCACCTGGATCTGCCGGTCGGTGAGGCCGATGAAGTCGCCCGCGACGATCACGAAGCAGAAGTCGTTGGCGACGGACTGCAGGAAGTCGTCATCGAGGTAGTCGGCGCCCGAGCCGAACAGGCCGTGGCCGAACACCATCACCGGCACGCCGGCGGTCTGGGTCTCGACGCACTTCGGGATCACCGCCGCGAAGTTGGCGTCGCGCATGCCGTGCATCATCGGCGCGCCGCTGCCGTCGCGCGACAGCACCGAGTCGGTCTGCTCGTTGGCGGTCAGGAAGTCGGGCGACTTGAACGTGCCGAGGAGCAGGGTCCGCACCTTGGCGGCGTTGGCCGCCTTCGAGGTCGCGGTGAAGCTGAGGTTGGCGCCGTTGGTGCCGATCGCCGGCAGCGCCTGCGCGCGCATCGAGAGCAGATCGGAGGTCAGGAACTCGTCGGACGCGGTGACGTAGTCCCACGCGAGCACCAGGTCGGTGCGCGGCACGCCCGCGGACTCGAGCTTGGTGAAGAGATCCTGGTAGTGCTGCTCCTGGCCGACGAGCTTCGGGTGGGTCGCTGGCTTGCCCGCGACCAGATCGGCGAACGCCGGCGCGATCGGCAGCGGCCCGCCGCCGGCGCCGAGCACGGCCTTGCGGATCGCGACGCCGTAGTGGTGCTTGGGCTGGAGCCGCACCATCGGCCGGATGATCAGCGCGCGGTGCGCGTCGTCGATCGCGTTCATGTCGATCTCGGCGAAGAACGGCGCCCGCTCCATCGTGTCGAGGTCGAGCAGCACGATCGGCGAGTCGGCGGCGACCGACTTCGCGATGTCGTCGTACGGCGGAAGCCCGGTCGCCGACACGCCGCCCTCGAAGGCGGCGAGGATCGGGCCCGAGGGCGAGAAGCCGTCCCAGCGGTTGAACGGCGCCGGATCGACCGCGATGCCGTCGATGTTGACGGGCATCGCCGACACCGGCAGCGCGAGGCGGTAGCCGGTGGCGGTCGAGGCGTCGGCCTCGAGGTACATCGACGACGGCCACGGCATCAGACAGGCCGGGCCGCCGAGCGGATTGCACTGCTCGGGTATTCCAGTGGTGCCGCTGTCGCCGCCACATGCGGCGAGCGACGCCGCGACAAGGCCGGCGATGCCAGCGGATACAATCGATACACGGATCTCGGGCATGGACTCCTCCCTCGCGGGACCCTACCACCCTCACCCCGTGCGCCTGCAAGCCCTCCGTGCGTGGGCGCGGTCACGCGGCACCACGCGCGCCGCGCGGCGACGGCCGGACCAGCCTCGCGCCGCTCTCACGCACTGGCGTGCGCCACGCCCGGCAAGCGCGCGGCGCCGATGCACGCCGCGCCGGGCGGCGCGCCCCGACGAGCCGCGCCACCTGGCGGATCGGCCGCGCCGCAGATTGAGTTGTCGGTGCGCCGCCCCTACTGTCCCGCGGTGCGCGCGCGCTGGCTCGATCGATGGCTGTTCCGCCACCCGTTCGAGGGCGCGAGCGCCCGGCGCTATGCAGCGCAGGAGCGCCCGGCGTTCGGGGATCTCGACGATCGGCTGATCGACGACTGGGCGCCAGAGCTGCGCGCGGCGCGGCGGGCGGTCGACGTCGGCGCCGGCCCGGCGACGCTGCCGACCCGCCTGGTCGAGCGCCACCCGGCGCTCTCGATCACCTGCGTCGAGCCGAGCCGCGACCTCGCCCGCCGCCGCCCGGGGTTCGCGACGGTGCGCGCCGTCGCCGAGGACCTGCCCTTTCGCGATGGCCAGTTCGACGTGGCGTGGTGTCTCTCCTCGATCCGGCACGTGCGCGACCGACAGCGCACGTTCTCCGAGCTGCGCCGCGTGATCCGCCCCGGCGGGACGCTCTGGATCGTCGAGCTCGATCCCGACGCGGACCGCACGCGGTGCAACCAGCACGCGCGCGGGCTGGGCTCGCCGGCGCTGCGGCTGGCGTTCCGGCCGCTGGTCGTGCGCACCGCGCCGACCGCCGGTGAGATCGCCGCGCTGGCGGTGGCGGCGGGCTGGCGCGTCACCGAGACCCGCGCCGATCGGCTGCAGCCGGTCTACATCATCACGCTCCGGGCCTGAGCCGTTCCGCCGCCGTTCCGAGCCATTCGGTCCGGCGCGCGGGTTCTTCGTCGAGCAAGCGGATCGTGATCGGGAGCGAAGGCGTCCTTTCCCGCGCGCCGCGCAGATGCGCCGGCCGCCGGGCGCGCTACGGTCCCGGGCAGACCGTCGATTCCGCCGCGCCACGACGCGACCGTTGACCGCCGCCCTCCTCCTCCAGCATGTCCCCCGTCCCGATGTTGCGCCGCGGCGCCGAGCTGGCCCGTCTCCTCGACGACGTCGCGGCGGTCGACTGGCGCAACCCGCTGTGGTGGGCGCTGGTCGGCGGCGCCGCGGCGCTGGGGACGAGCGCGGCCGTCGATGGGCCGGAGGCCTACCTCGCGTCCGATGCCGAGCCCGCCGCCGACACGTTCATCGGCTGGCCGTCGGCGCCGCCGGTGGATGCCGCCGACGCGATCGCCCGCGCGATCGCCCACGCCCACGCCGCCGCGAGCGCGATCCGCGCGCTCGATGGCGAGCTGCCGGGCCAGCCGCTCTGCCGCCGGGTCGAGCGCACGATCGAGCAGGGGCGCGCGCCCGGGCTCGCGTGGGCGGCGCCGGTGGCCGCTGATCGGATCGCGTTCGTGATCGGCGCGCGGGCGTACCTCGCCACGCTCGATCCGCGGGGCGCCGCCGCCGAGCTCGAGCTCGCCCGCGCGCTGGCCGAGGTCGCGCGATCGGCGCACGCGACCGGCGACGCGCCCGTGCCCGCACCGCTCGAGGCGATCACCGGCGACGCCACCGCCGCAGCGGCGATCGCGTGCGTCGTCGGCGAGGTCGGGATCGACGAGGCGCGCCACAGCCACCGCCGGGCGTGGTCGACGCGCGGCGGGCCGTGGCTGGGCGTGGCGAGCACCGCCGAGCTCACGTGCGCGTCGACCTGCCACATGATCGTCGACGGGTTCGGGCACGCGTGGCTGACCCGGCGGATCGCCGCCGGGGCGGCGGTCGATGTCGCGCCGCTGCGGGCGATCGCCGCGCGCGTGCTCGAGCGCCGGCCGCCACCGGCGCTGCCGTCGCTGCCCGCCGCGCAGCCGCTCGCGATCGCCTGGCGCACGGTGGCGCCGCTACCGCGCCTGCCGGTGCTCGGTCACGCCCTCGGCCGCGTGCTGTGGGCCG
Source organism: Deltaproteobacteria bacterium (assembly GCA_021413675.1). Classification (GTDB taxonomy): domain Bacteria; phylum Myxococcota_A; class Polyangia; order Haliangiales; family Haliangiaceae; genus JAIOQA01. Next base: position 7,143 of record JAIOQA010000277.1, read on the forward strand.
ACGCGGCGCGGCCGCGCGCGGTGCGCTCGCCCACGTTCCAGGTGCCGGTCGCGCCCGGCCACGTCGATGATCCGCTGCGCCTGCGGCGACGGGTCGTGCCCGCGCTCCTGTCCGTGCGCTTCGCCGCCGGCGCGCCCGAGTCGATCGCGGATTTCGGGCAGCGCGCGCGCGCGTCGATCGCGCGCGAGTGCGCGGGCACCGGGCTGATGGCGCAGCTCATGGCCGCGGCGCGCGCCGCGCCGGGCTCGCTGACGTGGAAGCGCCGCGCGGTCGCCGGCTCGGCGCGGCCGGGCCTGTTCGCGCCGGCGGCGCGCGTGCTCGGCGGGCGCGCCTGCCTCTCGCTCCTGCGCACCGGCCCCGACGTCGACGGCGCCCCGCCGCTCGTCGCGGTCTCGTCGCCCGCGGTCCCGGCCACCGCGGCCGATCCGCACGGCTCGTGCGTGCTGACGGTGATCGATGGCCCGCGCGGCTCGACGATCACGCTGTCGGGGCTCGGCGCCACCGGCACGCCGCGCGGCGCTGACGAGCTCCTGGATCGCTGGCTCGCGGCGATCGCGGCCGCGACCTGACACGGTCGATCGCGACGCGCGCGATCAGTGCGCGCAGAGATCGCCGGCGACCATCCCGCCGCCATCGGCCGGCATGCCGCCGATCAAGCGGCCGCGCAGCTCCGCGTTGTGGAACTCGACGCGGCGATTCGCGGCGCGCCCGTCCGGCGTCGAGCCATCGGCGATCGGCTTGTTGTCGCCGAAGCCGACCGCGATCAGGCGATCGCACGCGATGCCGTGCGCGATGAGCCAGTGGCCGACGGCGAGCGCGCGCGCCTCGCTGAGCGCCTGGCCGTCGGGCGTGTCGCTCGAGGTGTGGACCTCGATCCGCAGCGTCGTGATGTAGTCCTTGGCGTCGAGGTAGTCCTTCGCGAACCAGAGGGCGGCCTCGGCGCTCGGGTCGACATCGGCGCTGCCAGTCGCGAACGCGACGGGCGACGGCAGCACCAGGTGGTTGTCCTCGATCTGGAACGAGGTCGCGGGCGTGTGCGCGGCCGGTTCGGCCGGCGTCGCCGGATCGGTCGGCGCCGCGGGATCCGCGGGCGCGGCGGGCGCCGGCTCCGTCGGCGCGACCGGCGCGGCCTTGGGCCCGCATGCGGCGAGCGCGCTCATGACGGTCACGATCGCGAGGCTTCGGATCATCCTGTGATCGTCGCCGCCGCGCTCGCCTGCGTCAACCGCGGGCGGGCCTGCGATCGGGTATCGAGACCGCGTGCGCGGTTCGGCCGCACCCGCTGGCGATCGGTGCTCACTCGCCGGGTGCGTCGCCCGGCGATGGCGGCGACGGGGGAGGCTCCGGCGGCATCGGCGGCGTCGCCGTCGGCTTCTTGCGTCCGGTGAGCCAGCGGAAGAAGCCGGCGATCGCGGCGAACACCACGATGATCCCCTTCTTGAGGAAGAGCAGGATCGCGATCAGGATGCCGGTCTTCTTGGCCGCGACGATCGCGGTGCCGCCGACGATCAGCGCGGTGAGGCCCATGCCCGAGTCCTTGTCGCTCGAGACGTGATCGGTGTAGCGCGCGCCGGGCTTGAACCGGAGCGCGGACAGGATCGACATCGCCTCGACCTTGGAGGCCTCGATCGCCTCCGGCGGCGCGATCAGGTTCACCGAGAGGTAGCCGTTCCGCCCGAGGAAGCGGGTGAAGAAGTTGATGATCTTGCCGTCGGTGGCGTGGGCACTCAGGCCCCAGACCAGGTGGTGCGTCTCGCGGTCGTAGTGCGGCGGCTCGCTCCAGCCATCGATGAAGAGCTCGGGCACGCCGAGCCGTACGCGCTCGCGGTTCTGCGCCGCCGTGCCCTCGCGATAGCTCTGCAGCAGGGCGTTCGCGTCGAGGTCGCCGCCATCGTCGTCGGAGACGTAGCCGACGTCGTCGGCCTCGATCACCACCGACCAGTCGCCGCCGCCGACGATGAACGCCACCGCGCTATCGCTGCTGTCGCCGCCCTTGCGCAGGATCTCCTGGGCCGCGTCGCGCTCGAACAGCACCAGGCCCGCCGCCAGATCGAGCTCGGCGCCATGACCGAGATCGACGAGCGCCGGCCCGGTGATGTGCGCGAGTCCGCCGAACGGATCGGCGTCGCTGCCCGCGCCATCAGCGCCGCTGCCCGAGCCCGCGTCGCTGCCCGAGCCCGCGTCGCCGCTGCCCGAGCCCGCGCTGCCGCTCCCCGGGCCATCGGACCCACGGTCGGGACGCGCCTTGTCCTTCGTCGACGCCGCATCCGCCGCGCCGGGCTTGGCCGACGACGGCTTGCCCGGACGCGCATATGCGGCGCTCGCGAGCACCGCCACCAACCCGACGACCAACCAGCTGGAGCGCATCCGCCGACCGATACCGGAACGCGCATCCACTGACAAGCCGAACCGATCGACCGCCCGACTTTTCCATGCCGGTGACCGCCGGCCGGACACTCCCGGTCGGCCGCGCCACCTGCGTCTCACGCCCCCGGCGTCACGCCTTCGGCATCTGGTTCTGGCGCGACTGCAAGAGCTCGATCAGATCCATCTTCGTGAGCAGCGCCAGCACGCGGCGCTCGTCGTCGCACACGATCGCGACCTCGCCGCGCTCGAAGATCCGCGGCAGCTCGGACGAGCTGGCCCCGACGCCGACGGTGACGACCTTGCGCTCCATGAGCTCGGCGACGATCGTGGTCGCGGCGTCGACGCGGCCGCTGACCAGGTGGTGCAGCAGGTCGCTCTCGGTGAGGATGCCGGCGAGCTTGCCGTGATCGAGGACCGGCATCTGCGAGATGCCGTGCTGCTTGAACAGCGCCGTGGCGCGGGCGGCCTTGTCGTCGACGTCGAGGCAGATGACCTCGCGCTTGCCGAGGGTGCGCATGACGTCGCCGATCGAGCCGACCTCCCACTCGCCGCGCAGGAAGCCGTTCTGGCGCATCCACTTGTCGTCGACGAACTTGCTGAGGTAGTTGCGGATCGAGTCGGGCAAGAGCACGACCACGCGCTGGCCGGGCTTCATCTCGCGCGCGACCTGCATCGCGGCCCACGCCGCCGAGCCCGACGAGCCGCCGACGAGCAGGCCCTCCTGGCGGATCAGCTGACGCGCGACGCGGAACGAGTCACGGTCGTTGCTCTTGATCCAGCGATCGACCAGCTGGCGATCGAGCACGTCGGGGATGAAGTCGTAGCCGATGCCCTCGACCTTGTAGCTCTTGATCTCGCCGGGGCCGGCGAGGATCGAGCCCTCGGGGTCGACGCCGATGACCTGGCAGCTCGGGATCTCGCGCTTGATCGCGCGCGCCACGCCGGTGATCGTGCCGCCGGTGCCGGCGGTCATGACGATCGCGTCGATCTTGCCGCCGCACTGATCGATGATCTCGCGGCCGGTCCCCTCCTCGTGGGCGAGCGGGTTCGACGGGTTCGCGTACTGATCGAGGATATGCGAGTTGGGGATCACCTCGCGGAGGCGCTTGGCGACGCCGATGTGGCTCTCGGGCGAGTCCCAGGCCGCCTCGGTCGGGGTGCGGATGATCTCGGCGCCGAGCGCCTCGAGGACCACCTGCTTCTCCTGCGACATCTTCTCCGGCATCGTGATGATCATCCGGTAGCCGCGGACCGCGGCCGCCAGCGCCATGCCGATGCCGGTGTTGCCCGAGGTCGGCTCGATCAGCGTGTCGCCGGGCTTGATGCGGCCGCTCTTCTCGGCGTCGAGCAGCATGCGCACGCCGATGCGGTCCTTGACCGAGCCGCCCGGGTTCATGAACTCGCACTTGGCGACCAGCTCGCACGGTAGCTCGGCGCCGATGCGCGACAGCCTGACCATCGGCGTGGTGCCGACGGCGTCCATGATCGAGTCGAGGATTCCAGCGCGGGGGTTCATCAGTGCTCCTTGGCCGCGGCGGCGCGGCGCGCGGCATCCTACACACCCGCCCCGCCCGCGGCCAGCCGCCGACCCGGCCGGATCTTCGACCAGAGCCTGTGAGGCTTTCGCCTCCAGGCTCTTCTTCGATCGATCGGCTCCGTCGAGGACGACGGTTCCGATCTCATCCGGACCGGAGAAGAATCGAATTTGATGACAAATTCTCAGGGGGGCCAACGCAGGCGCGGACCTGCACCATGTTGCCGGCTCCCCGCGCTTCCCCCGCGCCCGCGATCGCGCGCGGGCGGCGCATCCGGGTTGCCGAAAGCAACGCGCGCCGACCGCGGCCGCGGCGAACTGCCCCGCAGCGCCCCCGCGCGCGCATCGCCGCGGCGCGAGACCCTCGCCGGAGATCTGGGCGTTTCTCGGCGGCAACATCGCGCGTCATCGCCCCGCATGCACCGCGCGGCTGTGCGACGCGGAGGTTTCGCCTGCGTGGCACGAGCGTTGCTCATCGCACCACGCAACGTGCGGAGGTCAGTGATGAGAATCGCCGTGGTCGTGTTCGCGGGCGCGTGTGCATTCCTCGGCCGGACCGGAGGCGCGGCCGCCGCCGTGACCCAGCCCGACGGCACGGTGGTCCCGACCAAGATGGGCTGCGACAGCGGTCAGCCGACCGGCCTGCCGGCGGTGTTCGCGCGGCAGTGCACCAGCGGCGGGCCCAACATCGGCGCGGCGTGCCCCGGCAACGTCGATCCCAACTCCTGTGACAAGGGCCAGCACGGCACCTGCGAGACCACGATCTGGCACTCGTGGAACGACGACACCTGCATCCCGACCAACCAGAGCGGGCTGTCCGCCGTCGACGACGCCGCGACCACGCCGCAGACGTTCCAGCCGACCTGCGCGCTGACCTTCACGGTCGCGAGCCGCGGCACCGCGCAGTTCAAGGACGTCTTCGGCTGGTACAACGTCACCGGCCACAAGCCCGATCCGAGCGACCTGCACGTGATGCTGCCGTGCACCGCGGCGCCCGGCACCCACGTCGTGCTCGATCTGCGCAGCGATCCGGCCTACGCCGGCGGCGAGATCGGCTTCTTCATCGCGACGCCCGAGAACCGCACGACCCACAAGCAGTGCGACGGCGGCGACTGCTGCGCGTCGATCGCGCGGCTCGCGACCACCGGCTACGTCTTCTACTCGGAGCGGCAGTACAACCCCGACGTCGGCTCGGGCGCGCCGTTCATCCACCTGCTGGTCTACGACTCGGACATCGTCGCGCACCGGTTCTACTTCGCGTGGGAGGACCTCTACGCCGGCGGCGGCAACAACGACTTCACCGATCTGGTCACCGGCGTCGACGGCGTCGAGTGCTCGGGCGGCGGGCTCGCCTGCGACACCGGCCAGCCCGGGCTGTGCGCCGAGGGCCTGTCGGTCTGCGCCAACGGCGCGATCGCCTGTAACTCGCTGTGGGTGCCGCGCGACGAGACCTGCGACGGCGCCGACCAGGACTGCGACGGCCAGGTCGACGAGGGCGCGACCTGTCCCGACGGCGGCTGGTGCGATCACGGCGTGTGCCGGCCGAACTGCAACACCGCGTCGGAGTTCCCGTGCGAGCCGCCCACGCAGTGCGACGAGACGACCGGCGCGTGCGTCGACCCGACCTGCGTCGGCATCACGTGCCCGAGCGGCGCGGCGTGCATCGGCGGCGCGTGCGTCACGCCGTGCGACGGCGTGGTGTGCCCGACTGGCGATGCGTGCGTGCAGGGCCGCTGCGTCGATCGCTGCGCGAATGTCGCGTGCCCGACCGGCCAGGTCTGCCTCGAGGGCGCGTGCTTCGATGGCTGCAGCAGCTGCGATGGCATCCAGTGCGGCTCGGGCCTGGTGTGCGGCAGCGGTGGCCAGTGCAAGGATCCGTCGTGCCCCACCGACTGCGCCGCGGGCACCCACTGCGCGAGCGGCACGTGCGTCGACGATTGCGACGGCGCGGTGTGCCCCGGCCAGCAGGTCTGCCAGGCCGGCACCTGCGTCGACCCGGGCGGCCCCAACGGCGGCGGCCCCGACGGCGGCACCGGCAACGGCGGCAACGGCACGCCGAGCGCGTCGGCCTGCTCGTGCGCGACCGGCGGCCGCCCGAGCGGCGCGCTCCTGATCCTCGGCGCGATCGCGCTGGT
>JAIOQA010000278.1 GCA_021413675.1 Deltaproteobacteria bacterium
CGCCCGCGCCCGCGCCCGCGATCGCGCCACCGCCGTCGCTCGCCGCGCTCTACGACCGCGCCGAGGATCGCCTCCAGAACGGCGATGCCGCCGGCGCCCGCGCCGCGCTCCAGGCGATCCTCGACGCCCACGTCGACGCGCCCGAGGTGCCGCTCGCGCTGCTCGAGCTCGCCCGCCTCCAGCTCGCCGCCGGCGACAGCGCGCGCGCCCTCGCGCTGCTCGCGACCCTCGCGGAGCGCACCGACGCCGGCCCGCTCGCGGCCCCGGCGACCTACCTGCGCTGCGTGGCGCTCACCGATCGCGACCGCGCGGCGGCGCGCGCGTGCTTCACCGAGCTCCGCGCCACCTTCCCGCGCTCGGTCCACGCGATCGACGCCACCGCGCGCCTCGCGATCCTCGCCGCCGACGACGGCGACTGCGCGGCCGCGGTCCCGCTCATCGACGCGTACCTCGCGCGCCGCGCGACCGGCGACCTGGCGATCGCGCTGCGCGCCCGCCGCGCCCGCTGCGCGCCCTGATCACGCCTCGGGCGCGACCGTCTCGATCTCGACCTCGGTCGTGGTCATCAGCTTGTGCACCGGACACGCGCCGATCGCGCGGTACAGGAGCGCGCGCTGCTCGTCGGTCAGCGGGCCGTGGAACGTGACCTTCACCCGCAGGTGGTACACGCCCGCGCGCTCCTTCGCGTCGTCGCGCTCGACCTCGCTCTCGACGCGCTCGAGCGGGATGCCGTGGCGCTTCGCGTACCACTGCGCGGTGAGCGCCTTGCACGTGGCCAGCGCGGTGTCGAAGTAGTCGTGCGGATCGGGCGCGGTATCGGACTCCGCCATGTCGGCGCCCAGCGCGTGGGCGCGGATCTCGACGCGCAGGGGATAGGTGCTGGGCGTGACCGTCGACGCGCGGACGATGTTCATCCGATCGGTCTACAGCGCAACGCGCGGCGCCGCCACCTGCCAGATCAGCGCCGCCGCCGCAGCCCCTCGGCCGCGAGGATCTCCTTGAACAGCTCGACGAATACCCGCGACTTGAGCGGGGGCTCGGTGTCGGCGCCCTGGGTGAACACCACGTAGACCGGCTGACCGCCGTCGGCGAGGCGGTAACACGACCAGTCGGTCATGACCTCGACCAGCGCGCCGCGCGCGAGCGGCGCGTGCGCGACCCACTCGTTGATGCGCAGGATGCCGAGGCCATCGATCGCGGCCTGGGTCGCGAGCAGCGGGCTGGTCGTGTGGATCGCGCCCTCGACCTCGACGCGCTCGGAGCGATGCCGCGCCTGGCGGTGGTAGAAGCCCCACTCGACCGGGCCCGGCAGCTGCGAGACCGTGAGGCACGCGTGCTCGCGCAGATCGAGCGGTCGCGCCGGCTCGCCGTGGGCCTCGAGGTAGCGCCGGCTCGCGACCAGCCGCACCGGCACCTTGCCCAGCAGCTGCGCGCGCAGCGACGAATCCGACTGCCGCCCGACGCGGATCGCCAGGTCGAAGGCGCCCTGCACCAGCCCGACGTTGCGATCCGACAGATCGATCTCGAGCTGCAGCTCGGGGTAGCGCCGGCGCAGCTCCGGCAGGTGCGGCGCGAGCAGGCGCTCGCCGACCGACACCGGCATCGTCAGGCGCAGCCGGCCGCGCGGCACGCCGCCGGTCAGCTCGGCGACCGCGTCGCGCGCCGATCGCCGCGCCGCGAGCAGGCCCTCGGCGTGGCGCGCGTACAGCAGGCCGGCCTCGGTCACGTTGATCCGGCGCGTGGTGCGGGTGAGCAGCTGCGCGCCCACCTGGCGCTCGAGCTCGGCCACGGTCCGCGACAGGCTCGAGGTGCTCTTGCCGAGGGCGCGCGCCGCGTTCGTGAAGCCGCGCACCTTGACCACCTGCAGGAACACCTCGGCGGCCCCGAGCTCATCGAACCCCAGGCGTGAGATCCTGAGGACATCTTTGCGCTTCATGCAACAGTCCATTGTCTGGCGCACCGTTTGTGCGGCGCCGTGCAGCGGCCATGGTGCCACGAGGAGGTCCCGATGGTCGCCATTCCCACGCTGCTCCGCCGCCCCCGCACGCCGCTCGCGCCGACGCCCGCCCCGGCCGCGCCGGTGACGCCACCCGCGCCCGCCGAGGCACCCGGCCCCGCGGTGTTCACGCTCCCGGCGATCGACGGCGTGCCGCTGGGCGCGCGCCACTACCCGCCGGTCGGCGCGCCACGCGGCGCCGTGCTGATCGTCGGCGCGATGGGCGTGCCGCAGGCGTTCTACGCGCCGCTCGCGACCTGGCTCGCCGCTGGAGGTCACCACGTGCTGACCTTCGACTTCCGCGGCATGGGCGCCTCGCGCACCGGCCCGCTGCGCGACGTCGACGCCGACATCGTCACCTGGGCGCGCCTCGACACCACCGCCGCGCTGCGCGCGCTGCAGGATCGCGCGGGCGACCTGCCGCTGATCTGGATCGGCCACAGCCTCGGCGGTCAGATCGTGCCGTTCGTGCCCGATCACCGCGAGCTCGCCGCGGTCATCACGATCGCGACCGGCAGCGGCTACTGGCGCGAGAACGCGCCGGCCCTGCGCAAGAAGGTGTGGCTCCTGTGGTGGATGCTCGCGCCAGTCGCGACGCCGCTCTACGGCTACTTCCCGGGCAAGGCGCTGCGCATGGTCGGCGATCTGCCGCGCGGCGTGATCCGGCAGTGGCGGCGCTGGTGCCTCGATCCGGACTACGCGGTCGGCGCCGAGGGTGGCGCGGTCGAGGCGCTGTTCGCGCGCGTGAAGACGCCGATCACCGCGGTGTCGTTCACCGACGACGAGATGATGTCAGCTCGCAACACCGATGCGCTCCACGCGAGCTATGTCGGCGCGCCGGTCACCCACGCGCGCTACGCGCCCGCCGACCTCGGCGTGAAGCGCATCGGCCACTTCGGGTTCTTCCGGAGCGCGATGCGCGCGAGCTGGGAGCGTGTCCTCACGCCGCTGCTGCCCCGCTGACGCCGCCGCCGGTGTAGAACCGGGCCGATGAAGCGCCTCCGTTCCCTCGCGTTGCTCTCGGGTCTCGTGGTCGCGGCCGCCGGCTGCACGAAGAACGGCGCGGCGCCCGGCGTCGCGGACCTGGACACCGTCGCGATGAGCTCCGGGTCCGCCGCCGCAAGCGCCGCGCCGGCCGGCGACGTCAGGATCATGATTGCCCCGGTCAAGGTCGGCGACCGGTCGACGTACACCATGGACGAGACCGCGACGATGAAGGTCGAGGCCAGGCCAGGCCAGGCGATCGAGGTCGAGCAGACCAAGCACACGGTCAGGGTCGTGGAGGTCGTCGCTGTCGACGGCGGCGTCGCGACCAGGGCCAGGGTCTCGTTCCCCGCGATCTCCGACACGAGCACGATGGGGGCCGAGCGCAAGGACGCGCCGCAGCCGGCCGCCGGCAAGACGTACCTCGTGTGGCGCGAGGGGACCGAGCTCCACGTCACGCACGAGGACGGCAGCCCGGTCTCGCCCGAAGAAAAGAAGGTCGCCGGCGGCGTCGGAGACGAGATCGGTCATGCGGACCCGATGACGGTGATCATGGCGAGCAAGACCTGGAAACCCGGCATCAAGGTCGACCTGACCCCTGCGGAGCTCGACGCCCTCAACGCCGAGAAACGCGCCGAGGACGACGCGCCGAAGGCACAGGCGGTCTCGCTCACGCTCACGCGCGCTGACGCGACCACCGCGACCTTCGAGATGGTGGCGGCCATACAGCTCCAGAACGCGAAGGGCGTGATGAGGATGGTGCTCACCGCCGCCGTCACGATCGAGCGCGCCACCGGGCGCGGGCGCGAGCTCTCGGGCTCCGGCTCGATGTCCGGCAACCTGGGCATGCCGGTGACCGGCACGATGACCGCGAAGGCCACTTACACGCGCTGATCGTCGACGCTCGCGACCCGCGGCCCGGCACCATCGAAAAGGAGGCGGCCATCCGGAGGGATGGTCACCACCAGCGCCGCGGCCGGTGTAGAACCGGGGGCAATGAAGCGCCTCCGATCCATCGCGTTGCTCTCGTGTCTCGTGTTCGCGGCCGTCGGCTGCAAGAAGAAGGACGCCGCGCCCGGCTCGGCGGACGGCTCCGGAACCGCCGCGGGCAGCGCCGGCTCCGCCGCCGGTAGCGCCGGCTCCGCCGCCGGCTCCGCAGGCTCCGCCGCGGGTTCCGCCGGCTCCGCCGCCGGCAGCGCCGGGTCCGCCGCGGGCTCCGCCGGGTCCGCCGCGGGCTCCGCCGCCCCCGCGGGCGACGACGTCACGATCACCGTCGCCCCGGCCAAGGTCGGCGACAAGTCGACCGAGACCACCGACGAGGTCGCGCTGATGAAGGTCGAGGCCAAGCCGGGCCAGCTGCTCGACATCGAGCAGAAGAAGCACGAGGTCAAGGTGATCGAGGTCGTCGCCGTCGATGGCAACGTCATGACCAAGGCCAAGGTCTCGTTCCCCGAGATGACCAACGTCAGCACCCTGGGCGGCAAGAGCAAGGACAAGCCCGAGCCGGTGGTCGGCAAGAGCTACCTCGTGTGGCGCGAGGGCACCGAGCTCAAGGTCACGCACGAGGACGGCAGCGAGGTCTCGCCCGAGGAGCACGCGACCGTCGCCAAGGCTGGCAAGGACGTCGGCCACGCCGACCCGATGTCGTCGCTCATCGCGAGCAAGACCTGGAAGGTCGGCGTGAAGGTCGATCTCACCGCCGAGGAGCTCGCTGCGCTCGCGGCCGCGAACGGGCATGACGACGAGGACCCCAAGCCCTCGTCGATCTCGCTCACGCTGAAGAGCGCCGACGCGAACATCCTGACGTTCGACCTGGTCATGGCCATGGAGCTCAAGAGCCCCAAGGGCGAGATGAAGATGGAGCTGACCAGCGTGGCGACGATCGATCGCGCCAAGGGCCGTCCGATCGAGATGACCGGTGGCGGCCCGATGTCCGGCAACATGGGCGCGCCGGTGACCGGCACGTTCACCGCGAAGTCGACCTACGCGTACTGATCGTCGACGATCACCACGCGCGGCCCGGTGAGCTCGCCGACCGCGCGCGCGACCTCATCGGCGCGGCGCGCGAGCGCGACCCGCTGGTTGACGTAGCCCTTGTCGGTGATCTCG
>JAIOQA010000019.1 GCA_021413675.1 Deltaproteobacteria bacterium
CCGACCGCGACGCCGATCGAGCCCGCGCCCGTCGCCGCGCCGCACGTCGCCGCGACCCACACCCGCGCGTCGCGCACCGAGACCCCGAAGGCGCCCAAGGCCGCGAAGCCGGCGCCAAAGCCGACGCGCACCGCGACGGCGACCGCCGCGCCCGCCGCTGGCAAGGGCACGCTCGGAATCGGCGCCAAGCCGCCGTGCGACATCATCGTCGACGGCAAGTCGACCGGCCTCACGACCCCGCAGCGCAGCCTCGCGCTCGCCGCCGGTCCCCACACGATCACGCTCGTCAACCGCGCCAACGGCATCAAGAAGACCTTCTCGGTCTCGATCCAGGCCGGCGCGTCGACGAAGGTCGTGAAGGACTACTCGGCGCTCATCAAGCACTGATCGTCCGCTCGTGCGCCTCCATAGGTCGCGACGCGCGAGCGCCGCGACCTTCGCGTTTTCGGCGAGGCCGCGATCGGCTCTACCTCAGCGCGCCGGCGCCACCTTGCCCGCGACGAAGCACGTGACGCGCTGGCCCGGGATCAGGCCGCGCGGCTCCGCCAGCGCGACCACGACCTCGAGGATCTTGGTGTCGTTGCGCTGGGCCGGATCGTCGGAGCGGACGTTCTTGCGGCCCATGCGGTGCCCGAGCTCGCGCACCTTGCCGGCGAACTCGACGCCCGGGAACGCATCGGCGCGCACGACCACGGCGTCGCCGACCGCGACGCGGCCGATGTCGCGTTCGTCGACGTCCATGCGCGCGGTCAGCTGCCTGGTGTCGCCGAGCACGACCAGCGGCTCGTTGCCGGGCTGGTAGTACTCGCCAGCGCGCACCTTGACCTGCAGGATCTCCGCCGCGATCGGCGCGCGCACCGTGAGCCGCTCGAGCGTGGCCTTGGCCTGATCGCGCCGCGCCTGGGCCGCGAGCAGCTGCGCGCGCGCGAGCTGGATGTCCTCGCGCCGCGATCCGGCGAGCACGCCCGCGCGTCGCGCATCCGAGGCGCGCGCCGCCGCCTCGTCGGCATCGGCCTGGCGCTTCGCGCGATCGACCTCGTCGGCGGTCGCGCCACCGACCGCGACCACCGCGGTGATGCGCTCGGCGATGCCCTTCGACAGCTCGGCCCGGGCGCGCGCGGTCTCGGCGTCGGCCTGCGCGGCCTTGATGTCCTCGGCGCGGCTGCCGCGCACCGCGCGCGCGAGCTGCGCCTGCGATGCCTCGACCTCGGCCTCGGCCGCCGCGAGCGACGCCGCCTCGATCGACGAGTCGAGCTCGACCAGCACGTCGCCGGCCTTCACCGTGGCGCCCTCGACCACCGCGACCCGCGCGATCCGCCCGGGCACCGCGGCCCCGACCTTGGTCTCGGGCTGCGCCGGCTCGATCACCGCGTAGCCCGAGATCGTGCCCGGCGGCGGCGCCTGCTCGCGCTCGTCGGTCGTCCCTGCGGGTGGCGCGGACACGCGCCCGGCCTTGGCGACGTCCTTGGCCGACGGCGACGTCGGCGGATCGGCGCGCAGCATGCGCTGCACGCTGAAGGTCATCATCGCGACCAGCGCGAGCGCGAGCGGGTGGAACCAGCGGAAGCGGTACCTCATGGGGTCTCCTGCGGAGCGTCGATGATGTGGCCGTCCTCGATGTGCACGATGCGATCGGCCAGGTGGTAGATGCGGTTGTCGTGGGTGACGACCACGACCGTCGAGCCGCGCTCGCGACAGACCTCGAGCAAGAGCTCGGTGGCCTCGAGCCCGGCGTGGGCGTCGAGCGCGGCGGTCGGCTCGTCGGCGAGCACCAGCGGCGGCGCGCCGGCGACCGCGCGCGCGATCGCGACGCGCTGGCGCTGGCCGCCCGACAGCTCGCCCGGGCGATTCCAGCGCTTGTCGGCCAGCCCGACGCGCGCGAGCAGCTCCTCGGCCTCGGCCCGCGACTGCCGCCGCGGCGTGCCGCGCGCCTCGAGCACCAGCCGCACGTTGTCGACCGCCGACAGGCTCGCGATCAGGTTGTGGCCCTGGAACACGAAGCCGACGAGCGCGCGCCGGATGAGCGGCAGGTCGCGCTCCTTGCGGGTGTCGATGCGCTCGCCGAACAGCGAGACCTCGCCCGCCGTCGCCGTCAGCACGCAGCCGAGGATCGACAGCAGCGTGGTCTTGCCCGAGCCCGACGGCCCGACGAGCATCATGAACTCGCCCTGCGCGACATCGAAGTCGACGCCGCGCAGCGCCTCGTAGGCGAGCGCGCCCGAGCCGAAGACCTTGCGCACGCCGCGCGCGCGGACCGCGAGCGTGGCGCTGGGATCGATCGCGCCGGCGGTGTTCGTCGCGCTCATCGGAACACCATCCCCGGCTCGAGCTTGCGGACGCGCCTGAGCGCCAGCAGCGAGGCCAGCATGCACAGTCCGGTCATCACGCACGGCGTGAGCAGCACCAGCCAGTGCGGCACGATCACCGCGAGGTTCGCCGACGAGATGCCGGCGGCCATGAACCCGACCAGCCCCAGGCCGATCAGCGAGCCGATCGCCGCGTAGAGCACCGACTGGACCATCAGCATGCGGGTCAGGTCGAGGTTGGTGAGGCCGATCGCCTTGAGCGTGCCGAACTCGCGCAGGTTGTCGATCACCGACGAGAACATCGACAGCGCCACGATGATGAAGCCGATGATCAAGCCGAACGAGGTCGAGGTGCCGAACGACACGCCGAGCTGATCCTTCAGCAGGTTGCGCACGATGAGCGAATGGAAGTCCTCGCGCGAGATCACGTCCGCGGTCGGGATCGCGGTCCGCAGCGCGGCGATCACCGCCGCGCGATCGGCGCCGGGCGCGAGCGTGACCAGCACGAAGTTGAGCTGATCGGTCGGCATGCCGACGAGCGTGCGCGCGGTGTCGAGCGACGCGAACGTGTAGGGCGGGCCGAACGGCTGCAGGCCCCAGGTGAAGCCGCCGACGCGCACGCGGTAGCCACCGACCTCGCGCACCGACCACAGGTTGATGCCGCCGAACTTGTCGCGCTGCGCGTCCTCGAAGAACAGCGTGTCGACGTGGCGCAGGTTCGCGCGATCGCCGGCGACGATGTTCCACGGTCCGCCGAGCATGGTCTCGAGGTCGACGCCGATCAGCGTGATCGCCTCGCTGCCGCCGCCGGGCTTGGCGATCGACGTTCCCGCCATCACCAGCGCCGACGCGCGCGCGATGCCCGGCGTCTGCTGGGCCTGGTAGAGCAGCTGCGTCGACATCCGCTGGCCGGGTGCGGCGCTGGTCGTGTTGGGCGGCACGATCCACAGATCGGCGCCGGCGTTGTCGACGAGCATCGTGTTCTTCTGCAGCAGGCCGAACAGGATGCCGAGTTGCTGGTTGGCGAGCACGACCGCGAACACGACGCCGAGCACGGTGCCGATGAACTTGGCCTTGTCGAACAGCATCATGCGCACGGCGAGGATCGTCGTGGCGAAGCCGCGGGTCAGCCGTCCGCCGCGCGCGGCGCGCAGCCGCGCCTGCACGTCGGGCGCGTTCATCGCGCGGCCTCGCGACCGGCGGCGAGGCGCAGGAGCGCGCGGGCCGCGGCCAGATCCGCGCGCGCCTGGATCAGCGCGACGTCGGAGTCGAGCGCGTCGGTCGCCGCGACCACGACGTCGAGGGTCGTCGCCTGGCCGAGCGGCAGCTTGTCCTTCGCGATCGTCGCGGCGAGTCGATCGGCGTCGGCCTGCGCGGCGGCGGCGGTCACCCGCGCGCGCAGCGCCTCGACCTGGTGCCAGGCCTCGTCGACGCGATCGCGGGCGTTCTGGCTGGCGCGCGCGACCCGGACCGCGCCCGTCGCGGTCTGCGCGGCGGTCTGGCGCCGGCGGGCGAGCGTGCCGCGATCGAGCTGCCACGACGCGGTCACGCCGACCGCCCACGACGACGCCTCGCCGAAGCCGGCGGCGTTGGTCAGCCGCTCGCGCGCGAACACGCCGACCGTGGGCACCAGCGTCGCGCGCTCGGCGTCCTCGCGGGCGCGCGCGGCCTGGCGGTCGGCCGTGGCCGCCGCGATCTCGGGCAGCCGATCGACGTCGGCGAGCCAGCGCTCGACCGGCGCCTCGGCCGCGACATCACCGGAGAGCGCCGGCGCCGCGCCGCCGGGCTCGAGCCCGGTCAGCGCGACCAGCGAGCGGCGCGCACTGGCGGTCGCGACCCGCGCGTCGGCGCTGGTCTGGGCGGCGCGCGCGACCTGAGCCTTCGCGCGCGCGACGTCGAGATCCTTGGCGAGGCCGGCGCCCGCGCGCGCGGTCAAGACCCGCAGGTTGTCGTCGGCGGTGCGCTCCGCGCCGGTCGCCGCGTCGAGCAGCGCGCTGCCGCCCACCCACTGGTAGTACGCGCGCACGATCGCACGGTCGACCTCGGCGCCGGTGACCCGGGTCTGGGCCTGGCTCGCGTCGTCGGCCGCGCGGGCCGCGCGGATCTTCCGCCGCGCGCCGAGGTCGAGCACCGGGACGTCGAGCTGGACCGTGGCCTCGAGCTGGTTCGAGGGCGTGATCGTCGCGTCGGTCGTGCCGCTGCCGGTCGGGATCGAGACCACGACCTCGTGCTGGTTGCGGGTGAAGCCCGCGGTCGCGGACAGGCGCGGCCACAGCGCGGCCTTCGCGACCTCGATCGCGGCGGCGCTCTCGTCGGCGACCGCGGCGCGCTCGCGCACGTCGAGGCTGGCGCGCCGCCCGGCGCGCAGGAAATCGTCGAGGCCAGGCTCGGCGGCGGCGGAGCGCGCGACGAGCGCGAGCGCGCACGCGGTCAAGAAGGGCAGGGCGCGCATCATTCGCTCCGGCGGCGGCGCGCGGCGTCGCGGCGCTCGCGCGGTGCTGCCGGCGGTCAGGCGATCGCTCATCGCGGCGCCGGCGCGGGTGAGCGCGAGCTGCTTCTGGCGTCGGTCATCGGGATCCTCGGTGCGGGTGACCAGCTCGAGCTCGACCAGGCGCTGGATCAGCGAGCTCGTGGCCGACATCGACAGGCGCAGCGTCGCCGCGAGATCGCCGATCGCGATCGACGGGCCGCGGCGCAGCAGGTGGAGCGCGATGATCTGGGGCAAGGTCAGCCCCGACTCCTGCATCACCGCGAGCGCGTGATCGTCGGCGACCTCGTGGACCAGCGCGATGAAGTCATGCAGCAGGGCGCCGGGGGAGTCCTTGCGGGTCACGGTCATCCGCCTGCATGCGGACCCATCCGTCTCGAGTCATCGTCGGTGCGCTGCTCGTCGTCGCTGCCGCGTGTAGCAAGGACAAGCCGGCGCCGACGCCCGCACCACCACCGCCCGCGACCCCGACGCCGACCCCGGCGCCGCCCGCCGCGCCGACGCTCGATCTCACGCAGGCGCGAGCCACGTTCAAGCCGCTGCCGTCCCGGTTCGACGCGCCGACCAACCCCGCGACCCCCGAGAAGATCGCGCTCGGTCGCATGCTCTACCTCGAGCCGCGCCTGTCCAAGAGCCAGACGCTGTCGTGCGCCAGCTGCCACCAGCTCGACCACGGCGGCGTCGACAACGCGCAGTTCTCCAAGGGCCACAAGGGCCAGCTCGGTGGCCGCAACGCGCCCACCGTGTTCAACGCCGCCGGACAGATCGCGCAGTTCTGGGACGGCCGCGCGCCCGACGTCGAGGAGCAGGCCAAGGGCCCGGTGCTGAACCCGGTCGAGATGGCGATGCCCGACAAGGACTACGTCATCACGGTGCTCGCGTCGATCCCGGGCTACGCCGACGCGTTCAAGGCCGCGTTCCCCGGCGAGGCCGACCCGATCACCTACGACAACTTCGGGCGTGCGGTCGGGGCCTTCGAGCGCGGCCTGGTGACGCCGACCCGCTTCGACGAGTTCCTCGCCGGCAAGGATGACGCGCTCGCGCCGGCGGAGAAGGACGGCCTGGCGCGGTTCATGGCCGCGGGCTGCACCACCTGCCACAACGGCGTGCTGGTCGGCGGCGGCATGTACATGAAGCTCGGCATGGTCGAGCCGTACGCGAACACCAAGGATCAGGGCCGCTTCGACCTCACCAAGAACGAGGCCGATCGCATGTTCTTCAAGGTGGCGACCCTGCGCAACGTCGCGGACACCGCGCCGTACTTCCACGATGGCTCGATCGCCGAGCTGCCGGAGGCCGTGCGCGCGATGGGGCGGCTGCAGCTCGGCAAGCAGCTCTCCGACGAGGATGTCGCCGCGATCGTGACGTTCCTGAAGGCGCTGTCCGGGGCGCCGCCCGCCGACTACATCAAGGCGCCGACCTTGCCGCCGTCGGGCCCGAAGACCCCGAAGCCCGATCTCACCTGATCGCGCGGTCGCGCCGATCGCGCACGGCCTGCGCGCCCCGCGCCGATTCTTTCGCGCACCGGTTCCCATCGCCCGGCGCGCCGCCGAAGCTAGCTGGATGACGCGCTACGATCTGTGTGTCCTCGGCGCGGGGCCGGCCGGGCTCGCCGCCGCGGTCCGCGCCCACGATCTCGGCAAGACCGTCGCGCTCGTGGATGGCGGGCGCGCCGGCGGCGCCGGCATCTGGGATGGCGCGCTGTCGTCGAAGACCGCGTGGCACCTGTCGGGCGACTTCGCGCGCGCGCGCCGCACCGATCGCGGCTACCGCGGCGGCCTTGTCACGCTGGCGTGGGACGAGGTCCGCGACCAGGTGCGCGCCGCGTGCGACGAGGCCAGCGCGCTGGTCCAGCGCCAGCTCGCGTACCTCGCGGCCCCGAGCCCGCGCGGCGGCCGCGTCGATCACATCCCGGGGCGCGCGCGCTTCATCGCGCCCGACGCCGTCGAGATCTCCGGCCCGACGCCGCGCCGCATCGACGCCGAGCGCTTCCTCGTCGCGGTCGGCTCGCGGCCGCGGCCGCTTCCCGACATCGCGATCGATGGCGAGCGCATCCTCACCAGCGATCACGTCGACCACCTCGCGGCGCCCCCGGCGTCGCTCGCGATCATCGGCGGCGGCGTGGTCGGCTGCGAGTACGCCACGATCTTCGGGCAGTTCGGCGCGACCGCGGTCGAGCTGCTCGATCGCCAGCCCCGCATCCTGCCGTCCGAGGACGACGACGTCGCGAGCGTGATCGCCGCGCGCTTCGCGGCGCTCGGCATCGCGATCCACCGCCAGGCCCGGCTCGAGGCGATCGCCGTCACCGGCGATGGCGTCGACCTCACGATCCGCGCGGCCACCGACGGCGGCGGCGAGGCGATCATCCAGCGCCGGGTCGCGCGCGTGCTGGTCGCGATCGGCCGCGTGCCCGACACCGCCGCGCTCGGCCTCGACGCCGCCGGCGTGCGCACCACCGCGAGCGGCGCGATCGTCGTCGATGGCACGCGTTCGACCTCGCCGCGGGTCTGGGCCGCCGGCGACGTCACCGCCGACATCATGCTGGTCAACATGGCCGAGATCGAGGCGCGCCACGCCGTCGCCGACATGTTCGGCCTCGATCCGCCGCCGATCAGCTACGACGCGCAGTCCGCGATCTACTTCCTCAGCCCCGAGCTCGCGAGCGTCGGCCTCGGCGAGCACGCCGCGCGCCAGAAGGGCATCCCGTTCCGCGCCGCGGTCATCTCCAATCGCCTGCTGCGCCGGTCGATCGCGATGCGCGCGACCGACGGCTTCGTCAAGCTCCTCGCCCACCGCGACGGCCGCCTCCTCGGCCTGCGCGTCGTCGGTCCCCAGGCCTGCAGCTGCATCCAGGGCGTGGCGCTCCTGATCGCCGGCGGCGGCACCCTCGACGATCTCGATCGCTGCGTGCACCCGCACCCCGCGATCACCGAGGGCGTCCAGGAGGCCGCGCGCCTCCTGCTCGGCAACTCGCTCTACAAGCCCGGCGCGGTCGGCGACCTGGCGCGGATCGTGGAGGGGTGACCCGGCCGCCGCGGCGCGCCGCCCGGTGCGCGCGCGATGTGCACCCATGTTGTGCACACGACTCGCGCGCGCGGCGCGCGCCGCCGCGGTGATGCTGCGATCGCGGCGCGTTACCGCTGGCACGCGGGCTGCTCGTGCCTCGTGCATGAAGGCGCTCGCTGCTCTCACGCTCGCCGCGCTCGGCTGCGGCCACGCTGCGACCTGGACCGCCGTCCACGTGCGCGTCGATCACGACCACGCCCAGGTCGCGTGGTGGCGCTACCACCGCACCGGCGGCCTGCTCCCCGACACCGATGGCGACGACGATCGCGTCGAGCCGGTGTCGGTGACCGCGCGCCGGCTGGTCGATGTCGACCTGCGCACGGGTCGCTACCACGACCTGCCGCCGGAGGGCCGCGAGTCGATCGAGGGCGTGCACTCGGTCGCGGTCGGCGGCGCGCATTACGCCCTCGCGCGCGTACCGGTGCGCTCCCCCACCGGCGCTCGGCGCCGCGCGTTCGTCGTGGTCCGCGACGACGACGCCAGCCACGAGCGGCTCGAGCTCCCGACCCCGCCCGGCGTCACCGAGCTCGCCAGCGCGGTCGCGCCGCATGGCGACCTCGTGCTCGTCGGCGAGACCGCGAACGGCTTCGTCCTCTACGTCTACGATCCCCGGGAGGCGCGCGTTCGGCGCGCGGTCACGGTCGGCCCGTGATCCTGGCCTACAGCTCGATCTGCAGCCCCAGCTCGACCACGCGGTTGGGCGGCAGCTGGAAGAACGCGGTCGGGGCGCGCGAGTTGCGCGTGAGGAACGAGAACAGGATCTTGCGCCAGCGCGCGAGCGGCGCGGAGCCGGTGACGAGCAGGGTCTGGCGGCCCATGTAGTAGGTCGTGTCGGCCTCGCGCCAGGTGACGCCGTAGGCGGCGCAGCGGGCGAGGAACTTGGGGACGTCCGGCGTCTGCATGAAGCCGACGTGAGCGGTGACGCGGAAGAAGCCGTCGTTGAGGTTGCGCACCTCGATCGACTTGGAGCCCTGCACCCACGGCACGTTCTCGGTCTGGACGCTGAGCAGCACGACCTGCTGGTGCAGGACCTTGTTGTGCTTGACGTGGTGCAGGACCACGTTCGGGATGCCCTCGCGCGACGACGCCATGAACACCGCGGTGCCGGGCACGCGCGGCAGCGGGTTGGCGGCGATGTCCATGAGGAACAGGTCGTCGGGCATCGTGCCGGTGTCCATGATCTTCGACAGCTCGCTGCGGCCGCGCCACCAGGTGGTGAACACGATGAAGATGCCGGCGCCGATCGACAGCGGGATCCAGCCGCCCTCGACGACCTTGATCGCGTTGGCGGAGAAGAACCCGAGGTCGATGAAGATGAACGGGATGAACAGCGCGAGCGCGCCGGGCAGCGAGTAGCCCCACTTCTGGCGACAGACCAGGAAGTACAGGTACGAGGTGATCGCCATCGTGCCGGTGACCGCGATGCCGTAGGCCGCGGCCAGCGAGGTGCTCGAGCGGTACGCGAGCACCAGCGCGACGCACGCCACCATGATCACGTAGTTGACCTCGGGGATGTAGATCTGCCCCTCGGTCTTGTGGGAGGTGTGCACGACCGTCACGCGCGGGCAGTAGCCGAGCTGCACCGCCTGGTGGGTCAGCGAGAACGCGCCCGAGATCAGGGCCTGCGACGCGATGATCGCGGCCATGGTCGCGAGGATGACCATCGGGATCAGCATCGGCCCCTCGACCAGCGAGAAGAACGGGTTCGACACCGAGCCGACCGGCTCCGACAGGAGGTGCGCGCCCTGGCCGAAGTAGTTGAAGAGCAGGCCGGGGAACGCGACGCAGTACCAGGCCCAGCGGATCGGCTTCTTGCCGAAGTGGCCCATGTCGGCGTAGAGCGCCTCGCCGCCAGTCACCGCCAGCACCGCGATCATCACCCAGCCGAACACCCCGCCGATGCGGCCGGTGCCGTAGCGCTGGACCATGAACAGGCCGATGAGGATCGCGACCGTGATGGGGACGATCAGCTCGTTGAAGGCCGGGCTCTGCTCGCCGAGACCCTCGACCGCGCCGAGCACCGAGATCGCCGGCGTGATCACGCCGTCGCCGTAGAGCAACCCGGCGCCGAACAGCGCCAGGAGGATCGGCACACCGAGGCGGACCGGGCGCTTGCCATCGTTCTTGGCGACCAGCGCGGCCAGCGCGAGGATGCCGCCCTCGCCCTTGTTGTCGGCGCGCATGATGAAGGTCAGGTACTTCACGACCACGACCAGCAGGAGCGCCCATAAGATGAGCGACATCACGCCGTACACGTTGTAGGCGTACTCGACCGCGTCGCCGTTCTTCGGCAGCATCCCGTGCTCGCCGGTGAGGCACTCCTTCACCGCGTACAGGGGCGAGGTGCCGATGTCGCCGTAGACCACGCCGAGCGCCCCCAGCGACAGGAGCGCGAGCTCCTTGCGGTTGTGGGGCTCGTGAACGGCGTGGTGGACGGTGCTCGGGCGATCCGAGGGCGGCGCGGCCGGCGCACCATCATCGTCTGCCTCATGGGCAGGCTCGTCGGCGTCGTCGGCGTTGGCTACGTTGTCGTCGGACATCAGCGACCGTGAGCCCACTGGGGCGCGCCCTGCGTAGCACGCTTCGCGCTCCGACTCTACGTGGTGAGTGTTGGTTCGCGCCGGACATGGGGAAGGCGACCGCCGCGGTTGACACGACGCGCGCGCGTCGGCTATCGCATCGGCGGACCCGAAGGAGAATTGCCATGAATCTATGCGCTTGGCGGACCTCGAAGCTGGTGATGACGATGGCGCTCGCGCTCGTCGCTACCACCGCGTGCAACTCGAAGCGCAATTCATCGGGGGGAGGCGGCAGTGATCCGACGCCAGGGTCGGGCACCGGCGCGGGGCCCGCGGCCACCGGGCCGATCCTGATCGGCCACTTCGCGTCGATGTCGGGCGCCGAGGCCACCTTCGGCCAGTCGACCGACAACGGCGTGCGCCTCGCGATGGAGGAGCGCAACGCCGCGATCGACGCGGGCAAGCTCAAGGGTCGCAAGATCGAGGTCAAGACCCTCGACGATCAGGGCAAGACCCAGGAGGCGGGCACCGCGGTGAACCGCCTCATCAACGAGGACCACGTCGTGGCGATCCTCGGTGAGGTCGCCTCGGGCCTGTCGCTGGCCGGCGGCGCGGTCGCACAGCACTACAGCGTCCCGATGATCTCGCCGTCGTCGACCAACCCGCAGGTCACGCAGGTCGGCGACATGATCTTCCGGGTCTGCTTCCTCGACGAGTTCCAGGGCAAGGTCATGGCGAAGTTCGCCAAGGACGAGCTCAAGGCGACCAAGGTCGCGATCCTCTTCGACCAGAGCCAGCCGTACTCGCAGGGCCTCGCCGACTTCTTCGAGAAGCCGTTCACCGAGGCCGGCGGCACGATCGTGACCCGCCAGGCCTACAACTCGTCGAACCCGGACGTGTCGGCGCAGCTGTCGTCGGTGAAGGAGGCGGCGCCCGACCTCGTCGTGCTGCCCGGCTACTACACCCAGGCCGCCAACATCGCGCGCCAGGCCCGCAAGCTCGACATCACCGTGCCGTTCCTCGGCGGTGACGGCTGGGACTCGTCGAAGCTCGAGGAGATCGGCGGCGACGCGGTCCAGGGCAGCTACTACTCGAACCACTACTCGCCCGAGGAGCAGAGCCCGGTCGTGCAGGAGTTCGTGAAGAAGTACCAGGCCAAGTACAACCAGCTGCCCGACGGCCTGGCCGCGCTCGGCTACGACGCCGCCAACCTGCTGTTCCAGGCGATCGACAAGTCGCCGTCGCTGAGCGGCAAGGATCTCGCCGCGACCATCGCCGCGAGCAAGGACTTCGTCGGCGTGACCGGCGCGATCACGATCGATCCCAACCGCGATGCGTCGAAGTCGGCGGTCGTGGTCCAGGTCGACCACGGCAAGCGCACCCCGATCAAGCGCTACCCGGCCGATCTGAAGTGATCGCCGGCGCGACGCCCACGATGACGCAACCGATCCGGAGGCGCCGGTGAGCAGGCTCGTCGACGTCTTCTTGCACGCCCTGACCCAGGGCAGCCTCTACGCGCTCATCGCGCTGGGCTACACCCTGGTCTACGGCATCCTGCGCTTCATCAACTTCGCCCACTCGGACGTCGTGATGGTCGGCGCGTGGGTGTCCTACACCCTGGCCGGTGTGTTCGGCTGGGCGGCCACCGGATCGCCGGCGATCGCGATGCCGGTCGTGCTGATCCTGACGATGGGCATCTGCGCGGTGCTCGGCTTCACGATCGAGCGCCTGGCGTACCGGCCGCTGCGCCGCGCGCCGCGCCTCAACGTGCTCATCACCGCGATCGGCGTCTCGCTGTTCCTCGAGCACGCGGGTCGCCTCGACGCGGTCTTCGGCCCCGACCCGGTGTCGATGCCGAAGCTCCTCAGCGAGGAGCCGCTGTTCCACATCGCCGGCGTCGCGGTGCCGATCGTCGACGCGACGGTCGTGTTCCTCGCGATCGCGCTCTTGCTCCTGCTCGAGTGGCTGGTCTACCGGACCAAGCTCGGCGCCGCGATGCGCGCGGTCTCGTTCGACGAGCGCACCGCCTCGCTGATGGGCATCAACGTCGATCGGGTCGTGTCGATCACGTTCCTCATCGGCTCGGCGCTCGCCGCCGCGGGCGGCATGTTCTACGGCCTCAAGTACGGCCAGCTCGACGTCACCGCCGGCTCGGTCTGGGTCCTGCTCGGGCTGAAGGCGTTCGTGGCCGCGGTGGTCGGCGGCATCGGCAACATCCGCGGCGCGGTCGCGGGCGCGTTCCTGATCGCGTTCGTCGAGAACTTCATGGCGACCTACGCCTCGCCGGCGTTCCAGGACGCCTACGTCTTCGCCATCCTCATCATCGTGCTCCTGGTCAAGCCGGGCGGCCTGTTCGGCAGCGTCACCCGGGAGAAGGTATGAAGACCCTTGCCCAGCGCGTCCCCGAGCTGACGCCGGGGCTCCTGCCCACGCTCGGTCGATCGATCTGGCCGTTCCTCGCCGGCTTCGGGTTCGCGTACCTGATGCAGGTCGGGATCGCGCCGGCGGTCGGCGAGTTCTACGGCTCGCTGCTCGTCAACATCGGCATCGCGATCGTGCTCGCGGTGTCGCTCAACATCGTCAACGGCTTCGCCGGCCAGTTCTCGATCGGCCACGCCGGCTTCATGCTGGTCGGCGGCAACGCCGCGGCGGCGATCGTCTACTACGGCTCGATCAAGCTGTGGGGCTCGCCCGAGATCCACGGCGGCTTCCTCGGGCCCGGCGAGCTGCTGCTGGTCGCGGGCTGCGTTGCCGGCGGCCTCTGGGCCGCGTTCGCGGGGCTCATCGTCGGCCTGCCGTCCTTGCGGCTGCGCGGCGACTACCTCGCGATCGTCACGCTCGGCTTCGGCGAGATCATGCGCGTGCTGGTCACCCAGACCGGCCCGCAGCTGCGCGGCAAGGACGCCGCCGAGGCCAGCTGGTTCACGCTCATGACCAAGCTCAACGGCAACCTCGGGTTCTCGAACCCGCAGGGCGCCTACCTCGATCCGCAGAACCCGTTCTGGGTCTGGGTGTTCGTCTCGATCCTGCTGATCGTCGCGTACCGGCTCAAGTCGTCGACCCACGGCCGCGCGCTGCTCGCGGTGCGCGAGAACGAGGTCGCGGCCGAGGCGATGGGCGTCCCGACCACGCGCGCCAAGGTCTCGGCGTTCGTGCTGGCGGCGTTCTTCGCCGGCATCGGCGGCGCGCTGTTCGCCCACGAGCTGGGCTCGACGCTCAAGCCCGACCCCAGCACGCTCGGCTTCCAGAAGTCGTTCGACATCGTGATCATGGTCGTCATCGGCGGCATGGGCTCGATCACCGGCGCGGTGCTGGCCGCGGTGATCCTGACGGTCATGCCGGAGCTGTTCCGCGAGTTCGACCAGTACCGGATGATCGTCTACGCGCTCGCGCTCATCTTCATGATGATCCTGCGGCCGCAGGGCCTGATGGGCCTGCGCGAGCTGTGGGACACGAGCTGGTGGCGGCGGATCTTCCGGCGCGGAGGTGCGTCGTGAGCGCGACCGTCCCGGCGCTGACCACCTCGGATCTAGGCGCGTTGTAGGTCGCCGGGAAGTGCATCACTAGCCGCGGGCGCGATCGTCGGCGCGAGCGTCGGCTGGTGTTTCTCGTACGCGGCTGGACGCGGCAAGGTCGAGTCGTCGCTGGAGGGCGTGGCCGCGTGGCCGGGGCCACGGGCTCCGCCGTTGGGCCGTATTGCGCCAGTCGAGCAGTGCGTCCGCCGGTATGACCCGCGCGAGTAGCCGGCTCAGAGCGTCCAGCTTCTCCTCCGGTGAGCCTACGGGCTAGCCCGCGTCTGTGGCGTATTCTGTCGAGCAAGTACGCTCTGCTAGGGAACGGAACGTTGTAGTTTCCCAGCGTGCATCTCAGCGACGCCTACCGGGTGTTGGAGTTGTCCCCTGGGGCAACTAAGCAGACCGCGCGAGAAGCCCGCAATCTTCTCGCGAAAGTCTGGCACCCCGATCGCCATCAAGGCGACCCAAGAGTCCGCCAGCGGGCCGAGGACAAGCTCAAGGAAATCAACGAGGCGTACGCCTTGCTCGAACGCCACGGGTTTCCCGGGCAGGTCGAGACCGCTAACGCCGATCCAGAACCCGTACAGACGGCCCATCGAGGCGGCAACCAACCAGCGGACACAAGCGCACGAAGAGGCGAGCCACCGGCCGAAGGTTCCGTGCCTCGAACGCCCCCGGCGCTCGTCGCCGATCGCCTGTCGATCGCGTTCGGCGGCCTCAAGGCCGTGACCGCGTTCGAGCTGGCGCTGCCGCCGGGCGCGCTCTACGGGCTCATCGGCCCCAACGGCGCCGGCAAGACCACGGTCTTCAACATGCTGACCGGCGTGTACACGCCCGACACCGGCGATGTCCGGGTCGGCGCGACCTCGGTCACCGGGCGCAAGCCGTCGCAGATCGCGCGCGCCGGCCTGGCGCGCACGTTCCAGAACATCCGGCTGTTCGGCGAGCTGTCGGTGATCGACAACGTGCGCACCGCCGCGGGCGTGCGCGCCCGCTCGGGCATGTTCCGGTCGCTCCTGCGCACGCCGCTGGCGGTCGCCGAGGAGAAGGCGATCACCGAGCGCTCGATGGAGCTGCTCGGGGTGCTCGGCATCTCGAAGCGCAAGGACGAGCAGGCCAAGAGCCTGCCGTACGGCGATCAGCGCCGGCTCGAGATCGCGCGCGCGCTCGCGACCGAGCCCAAGGTGCTCTTGCTCGACGAGCCGGTCGCCGGCATGAACTCGACCGAGAAGAAGGAGATGCGCGGCCTCATCCAGAAGCTGCGCGAGCAGTTCGAGGTCGCGGTGCTGCTCATCGAGCACGACATGGGCCTGGTCATGGACATCTGCGAGCACATCACCGTGCTCGATCACGGCGTGACGATCGCGTCCGGCAAGCCCGCCGACATCCAGCAGGACCCGGCGGTGATCGAGGCCTATCTCGGCGCCCCCGACGACGAGGCGGGAGGTCACTGAGATGGCGCCGCTACTCCAGATCAAGGATCTCAACGTCCACTACGGCGGCATCCACGCGCTCAAGGGCGTGACGTTCGACGTCGACGAAGGGCAGATCGTCACGCTGATCGGCGCGAACGGCGCCGGCAAGACGACCACGCTGCGCGCGATCTCGGGCCTGCTCAAGCCGTCGAAGGGCTCGGTCACGTTCGCGGGCAAGCCGATCACCGGCCGCCCGGCGCACGAGATCGTCGCGCTCGGCCTGGCCCAGGCGCCCGAGGGCCGCGGCATCTTCGCGAACCTCACGGTCGAGGAGAACCTCGACATCGGCGCGTACCTGCGCCACGACCACGCCGGCATCGCGAAGGACAAGGAGAAGGCGCTCGGCCTGTTCCCGCGGCTCAAGGAGCGCCTGCGCCAGAGCGCCGGCACGCTGTCGGGCGGCGAGCAGCAGATGCTCGCGATCGCGCGCGCGCTGCTCACCAAGCCGCGGCTCTTGCTCCTCGACGAGCCGTCGCTGGGATTGGCGCCGCAGGTCGTGAAGCTGATCTTCGAGATCGTGAAGACCATCGCGAACGACGGCACGACCATCCTGCTGGTCGAGCAGAACGCGCACATGGCGCTCAAGGTCGCGCACACCGGCCACGTGCTCGAGGTCGGCGCGCTCGCCGCCTCGGGGCCGGCCGCGGATCTCGCCAAGGACGACGCGATCCGCAAGGCGTACCTCGGCGTGCACTGAGGCGGCCGCGCGGGATCGCGGCCCGTCATCAGGCGTCGCGTTCGAACGTGATGGGCTCTTTGATCCGGCGCGCGCGGCGCTTCCACGCGCGGGGTAGCGCGCCCATGCGCAGCTGGCGTTCGCGGCGCAGCAGGCCCACCGCGTCTTCACACAGCAGGTCCTCCTCGAGCACGTCCGCGTAGCGCGCCTTCGCCTTGGGAGGGCGGTCGACGTGCAGCGCGAACTGCCAGTGGTCGGTCGCGACGTACTCGAGCGTCAACCCGGCATCGCGATCGAGCGCGTCGAACGCCTGCTCCAGCCGATGTGGGCCCAGGAACAGCTCGGCGAGCTGGCCGACGCGCCCGACCACGACGCGCAGCTCGCGCGCCCAGGGGGCGAGGTAGAGCGTGGCCGCGCCGCCGGCCGCGCGGGCTTGCTGGATCAGCACCGCGCAGCGCGCGTCCCGCGGCGCGGGATAGGCCCGCATCGGATGGCCGAGCGTCTTCGGGATGCGCGGCGCTCCGAGCTCGCGCTCGAGCTGCGCGAGGTAGGCCTGGAACGCGGGCGCCCGCTCGGCCTTCGCGAGCGCGGTGGCCTTGCGGCGCGCGAGGTCGGCGGCGCGCTGCTGTTCCTGCGCGTGCTCCGCTGCCGCGCGAGGGTACGTGCGATGGATCAGCCAGCCATGCTCGACGACGTAGTCGCCTGGCGCGTCCGGGTCGACCGCTTCGCGATGCAGGACCCGCTTGCCCTGCTCGAGCACCTCGATGCGCCGCGGTGATGCGCGGTACGCGGAGTACGCCTTCTTCGGATCAGGGTGCGGCAGGCGCCACAGGCGGCGGTCGAGGGTGATCGGGAGGCGGGCCATGCCGCAGCCTATCGCGGTGCGCGCCCGCGGTGCGCTCGCCGCCTCGCCGGCCAGGTATGCTCCGCGCCACATGACCGCACCCATCGGCACGATCGCGTCGCTCAACACCGCGCTCACGCTGGTGGTGTTCGACGCGCGGTCCGCGACCGACTGGATCCCGACGCGGCCCGCGGCGACCAAGGCGCAGTTCACCGGTCATCCGGCCGAGGTCATGCGCGGCCTCGCCAAGGGCGACGACGCGACCGCGATCGACGTCGGGACCAGCGGCGGCTTCGCGTTCGAGCTCGAGGGCAAGTCGGGGCGGATCGAGGCGTATCGACTCGACGATGGTGGCGTCGCGCTGATCGCGCCGCCCCGCGCGTGGTGGAAGGACGCCGAGCCCGCCGCCGTCGACGCGCTGTTCGCGCAGCTGCTCGGCGCTGATGGCGTCGAGGAAGCCACCGAGCTCGGCGAGCTCGAGCTGGCGTCGGGCAAGCTCGCGCTGGTCTACCTGTGGTTCAAGAAGATCGGCGCCGCGCGCGACCTCGCGCTCACGGTCCCGGCGGGTGGCGCGCTCGGTTTCGGCGACGGCTACGGCGAAGGGCAGGGGCTGATCGTCGATCTGCCGCCCGGCACGTATCGCCTGTCCCGCCACGAGGAGCTGGCTCCCTGGGACGCGACGCTCGCGCTGGTCGCGATGTACCTCGTCCCGGCGTAGCGCGCGATCCCAGCGCGCGCCGCGATCGCGTGCACGGGCGCTACGGCGCCAGCCGCGCCGGCATGTCCTCGGCGCGCTGGCTGGCGCGGAACTCGATGATGCGGATCTCGGCCAAGCCGTTCGCGACGAACGGGTCCTCGGCCATGATCGCCTCGATGCGCGCGCGGCTGTCGGCGGTCGCGAGGATGATGCCGCCGTCGCGCGGGATCTTGCGGCCCGAGACGAGGAACGTGCCGGCGGCGTAGTGGCGATCGAGGAACGCGACGTGCGCCTTCATCTGCGCGTCGATCTGCGGCAGCGGCACCTTGTAGACCAGCTCGATGACGAACATGGCCCGAGCTTGCCGCGGCCGAGGCCGTGTGACGAGCGCGTGCGCGCGCCACCGCACACCGCGCGCACGCGCACGCGCGACCGCGCGGGCCGCACGGGATCTCGCGCACCTGCGCGGGCTCGCGGCATGCAAAAGCCGGCGCCATGAAACCCTTCAAGACCGACCTCGACGCGATCCGCAAGCGCGCCCGCATGAACCTCCTCGACGGCGCGGTGACCGGCGCCTACCAGGCCGATCGCGTGCAGGTGATCGCCGTGCTCAACGAGGTGCTCGCGACCGAGATCGTCTGCACGCTCCGCTACCGGAATCACTACTTCATGGCGGCGGGCATCCACGCCAAGCCGGTCGCGCAGGAGTTCCTCGAGCACGCCAACGAGGAGCAGGGCCACGCCGATCTGGTCGCCAAGCGCATCACCGAGCTCGGCGGCAACCCCAACTACAACCCCGAGGGCCTCGCCACGCGCAGCCACGCCGAGTATCGCGAGGGCGCGACGCTCGAGGAGATGATCGAGGCCGACCTCGTCGCCGAGCGCGTCGCGGTCGAGACCTACTCGGAGATCGTGCGCTGGATCGGCAACGACGATCCGACCACGCGCCGCATGATCGAGGGCCTGCTCGCCACCGAGGAGGAGCACGCCGACGACCTCGCCAACCTGATGGCGAGCATGAAGCGGTAGCGCTTCGCCCCTGCCCCTGACGGTCCCGCGCTTGCACTGGAGAACCTCATGTTGATGATCATCCTCGTCGTGCTCCTGATCGCATCTCTCGCTGGCGGTGGCATCGGATACCGGCGCTGGGGCGCCGGCGGGCTGTCGCCTGCGGTCCTGATCGGCATCGTGCTGGTCATCCTGCTGATGAGCGGACGGCTCTGATCCTCGGTCGCTGATCGCGGCCAGGGTTGGCGGTACCATCGATCGCGATGCAACCGCACCCCGGCTTCTTCCCTTACCCGCTGACGATGCAGCGCGGGATGACCCGCCTGTACGGGCACCTGTTCCTGGCGCCCGGTCGGCTCTACTTCATCTGCGGCAAGCAGGGCGGCACGATGCTCGCGGCGATCGGCCAGAGCGTCGGCGGCGCGATCGGCGGCGCGCTGATGGGCCTCGGCACGTCGGCGCCCGGCCAGGGCCAGGCTGCGATCGACGAGATCCAGCTGGCGCACGCGGTGTCGCAGAACCCGGGCTCGCTGGTCATGGAGGCCGCGGACATCGGCGAGGTGAAGGAGACGATGTGGTGGCGCAAGCTGAAGCACCGCGGGGTCACCTATGGCTTCCCGGCCGGGCTCGGCAAGGACCTCAATCGCGCGATGGGCGACTGGTGCCGCTACCACAACGTGAAGCACAAGGGCCTGAAGTACTCGGCGCCGGCGTGAGCGCGGCGCTCAGGTCGCCGCGTCGACCAGCGTCGGCGCCAGCACGCGCACCAGCTCGGCGGGCGCGAGCTCGACCAGGAAGCCGCGCGCACCGCCGTTGATGTAGATGCGGGGCAGGGCGGCGATCGTGCGCTCCAGGTAGATCGGCATCGCGCGCTTCAGGCCGAATGGCGAGGTGCCGCCGACCTGATACCCGCTGTGGCGATCGGCGACCTCGGGCGTGCATGGCGCGGTCTGCTTGACGCCGAGCTGGCGCGCCAGGTTCTTGGCCGACACCTCGCGATCGCCGTGCATCAGGATGCACAGCGGCTTCCTGGCCTCGTCCTCGAAGATCAGCGTCTTGATCACGAGGTGCTCGTCGACGCCCAGCGCGGCGGCCGAGGCGCGGGTGCCGCCGTGCGGCTCCCAGTCGTAGAGGTGAGGCACGAACTCGACCTTGGCGGCGCGCAGCGCGCGGATCGCCATCGTCACGGGATGCTTCGGGGCCACGGCCGGAATTTCGCACGAGAGCGCGGTGCCCACGACCGTGTGCAACTCTGGCAGCGCAGCGACCTCGACCACGCGGTGGGGCGTGAGGGCAAGCCTCATGATCTCGGGCTCTTGGGCTCGATCGAAATGGTCGTACCAAGGCACGAAGGTTGCTGTAGGTTGCGGCCGTGCGCAGTCGCCTCGCCGTCGCGTTCGTCCTCGCGTCCATCCTCCCGTCCGTCAGTGGCTGCGCGCTCGAGCCAGACACCGGCGCGGCGCAGGACGAGGTCAAGGTCTGCGCGGACGGGCCGACCGTCAGCGGCATCGACGTCTCGGTGTACCAGGGCAACATCGACTGGGCGGCGGTGAAGGCCTCGGGCATCGACTTCGCGTTCATCCGCAGCTCCGATGGCTTGACCCACCCCGACAGCAAGTTCGCGCAGAACTGGGCCGGCGCGAAGTCGGCCGGCGTGATCCGCGGCGTGTACCAGTTCTTCGAGCCCGACGAGGATCCGATCGCGCAAGCCGACATGATGCTCGACGCGATGGGCCCGCTCGATCCCGGCGATCTGCCGCCGGTGATCGACGTCGAAGCCACCGCGGGCCAGAGCGCGACGACGATCGCGAACGGCGTGCGCGCGTGGGTCGAGCACGTGGCCGCGAAGACCGGCCGCACGCCGATCATCTACTCGGGCAAGTACTTCTGGAACGACAACGTCGGTAGCGCCGACTTCACGGCCTACCCGCTGTGGATCCCGGCGTACGGGCCGGTGTGCCCGGACCTGCCCGATCCGTGGACGCGCTGGGCGTTCTTCCAGTTCTCGTCGACGGGCTCGGTGCCGGGCATCAGCGGCAACGTCGACATGGACTACTGGAACGGCGACCTCGCGTCGCTGGTCGCCTTCACCCAGGCGACGGTCGCGTGCGGCGATGGCGTGTGCAGCGCCGCGGAGACCACCGCGTCGTGCGCCGCCGACTGCCCGCCGTGCGGCGTGGTCGATGCGCTCGGCGGCATCATCGACGACGGCGACGCCTGCTTCTACGGCGGCGGTGATCCGCAGTACCTGCGCGCGGTCGACGGCGAGGGCTACGACGGCGATCTGATGTGGACGCACACCACCGACAGCGCGAGCGAGGCCAACTACGCCGAGTGGACGCTGTACCTCGCCGAGGCCGGGCACTACCGCATCGAGGTCTACACCGCGGCGACCCACGCCAGGTCGAAGCAGGCGGCGTACCGCGTGATCCACGGCGGCGGCGCGGACACGATCACGATCGATCAGACCGCGCTCGATGGCTGGCAGACGCTCGGCGAGTTCCCGCTCGCGGCGGGCGGCGATCAGGCGGTGCGGCTCGGCGACAACACCGGCGAGCCCGGCGCGGGCAACGTGGAGCTGGCGTTCGATGCGATCCGCCTGACGCGGCTCGATCCGACCGACCCGGGTGGCGGCGGTGGCGGTGGGGGCGGCGGCGGCGCGGACGGCGACGTGAGCTCGGGCTGCAGCGCCGGCGGTGGCGGCGGTGGCGGGCTGGTGGTGATCGCGCTGGGCATGATCGTCGCGCGGCGCCGGCGGCGCTGAGCGCGCCACGCGCGCGTGCGGCATGATGCGCGCGTGGGTACGATCGCGATGGTTCATGAGCGGCCGGCGATGTACGTCGGCAGCCTCGACGGCGAGGGCGTGCTGCACCTCGCGGGCGAGGTCATCGATAACGCGGTCAAACACGGCGCGGGGCGCGCGACGCGTCTCGATGTCCGGGTCGAGGAGGACGGCGCGATCGCGATCGAGGACGACGGCCCCGGGTTCGCGGTCGCCGACGCCGCCGCGCTGATCACGCAGCTGACAACCTGGTCGATGGTGCCCGTCGCGGATCGCCGCCCCGGTATGGACCTCGGCGTGCACGGGTCGGGGTTGATGGTGGTCAACGCGGTGTCATCGCGGTTCGAGGTGACGAGCGTGCGCGACGGCCGCGAGACCCGCGTCGCGTTCGCGCGCGGCGCGCTCGTCGGCGAGGTGATCACGGTCGAGACCTCGCGCGCCTCCGGGGTGCGCGTGCGGTTCGTTCCCGATGCGGGGCTCTTCGGCCCGGCGCGGGTGCCGCGGGCCGAGCTCAGCCGTCGCCTCGAGGACGTCGCGTTCCTGCTGCCCGCGCTGCGCGTATCGTGGTCGTTCGCCAGCGACGCGGCCGCGGCCGGCGGGCTCGTCGAGCGGGTCGCGCGTAGCGCCCGCGGTGCGCGCGGCGAGCGCACGACGATCGCGCATCATCGCGCGACGGTCACCGACGAGCGCGGGCCGATCGCCATCGAGGTCGCGCTGGCGTGGCGCCCGGACGCTGGCTCGCCCCGCTTCGACACGTTCGCCAACCTCGCGCGCACCGTCGGTGGCACGCACCTCGACGGCCTCATCGACGCGCTGGTGGAGTTCTTCGCGGGCTCGCGCCGCGCGGTGACCACCGGCCTGTGCGCGGTGGTCGCGATCGTCCTGCCCGGGCCGCAGTACGGCGACTACCGCAAGGCGCGGCTCACGTCACCGGTGGCCCGCGGCATCGCGAAGGCCGCGACCCTGGCCGCGCTCGCCACATGGGAAGTCGCGCATCCTGCCGATGCGGCGGCGCGGCGCGCGGCGATCGCAGCTGGCTGAGCGCTTTGCCCGACCTCAGCGTGCGCGCGCGTAGCGGCCCGGCGTGGTGCCCACGATCCGCCGGAAGTGCCGGTTGAGCAGGCTCTGATCGCAGAACCCGACCAGCGACGCGACCTCGCCCGGTCGCACGCCACCGGCGAGCAGCCGCTTCGCGCGCGCGATCCGCAGCCGGATCTGGTACGCGTGCGGCGGCATGCCGACCTGCGCCCGGAACGCGCGACACAGGTGGAACTTGTCGATGCCGGCATGCGCGGCGAGGGTGTCGAGCGCGACCGCATCCGCGACGCGCGCGCGCAGCAGCTCGATCGAGCGCCGCACCGGCGCCGCATAGGAGGTCGCGCCGGTCTCGAGCGACGCGAACACCGCGGTCGCCTCGGCGACGGCGCTCTCGAGCTCGAGCCGCTCCGCGCCGGCCGCGACCGCGTCGTGCAGGCGATGGAACGGCGCGCCGCGCGGATCGCCGGCCGGGATGAAGCGCTGCGGCCGCACCTTGCCGCCCAGCGCGGCGACCTCGGGCAGCGCGACGATGTCGAAGCCGATCGGCCCATCGCGCCAGAGATCGTGGTGGACATCGCCCGGTTGCTTGAGCTGGAGCGCGCCGGGCTCGCCCCGGAACACCTTGCCCGCGGTCCACCACTCGGCGCGGCCACGATCGAGGCGCACGACCCCGGTGAACTCCTTCACGCCCCTGCACAGCTCGGTGCTGATCCAGCGGCTCGCGACGAGGCCTGGCATCGACGTCGGCAGCGGTACGGAGCGGGTCACGCGTCCAGGGTACGACCCCGAGCCGCGGCTGGCTTGGACGTTCTTGGCTGACCGATCGGGTAGCCAAGAACGCTCAATCCCGTCATCGCCGCGATCGCTATGACGGCGCGATGCAAACACCACTCGTCGCCCTGATCACCGGGGCCAACAAGGGAATCGGTCTCGCCATCGCCCGGTCGCTCGCCGCGAAGGGCCTCGCGGTGCTCGTCGGCGCGCGCGATCTCGCGCTCGGCGAGGCCGCGGCTGCATCGATCGGCGGGACGGCGCGCGCGATCGCGCTCGACGTCACGTCGCCGCTGTCGATCGCCGCGGCCGCGGCCGCGATCCGCCGCGAGGTCGGCCGGCTCGCTGTCCTCGTCAACAACGCCGGCATCGCGCGCGCGGGCGGCCCGCCGAGCTCCGCCGCCCTCGACGAGGCGCGCGCGGTGTTCGAGACCAACGTGCTCGGCGTCATCGCGGTGACCCAGGCGATGCTGCCGCTCCTGCGCGAGGCGCCGGCGGGCCGGATCGTCAACGTCTCGAGCAGCCTCGGCTCGCTGACGGTGATCGGCGCGCCGGGCTCGCCGTGGCCCGGCGTGGCGGGCGTCGCTTACGGCCCCTCGAAGGCGGCGCTGAACGCGGTCACGATCGCGTTCGCGCACGAGCTGGCGGATACCGCGATCAAGGTGAACGCCGCGTGCCCGGGCTACACCGCGACCGATCTCACCGGCCATCGCGGCCCACGCACCGCCCTGCAAGCCGCGCGTGAACCGGTGCGCCTCGCGCTGCTCGCCGACGACGGCCCGACCGGCGGGTTCACGAACGAGGACGGTCCGCTGCCCTGGTAGCTCGCGCGGCCGCAGCGCGGATCACTCAGCGTTGGTCTCGTCCTTGCCGGCGAGATCGACCAGCTCGGCGTGCTTCGCGATGTAGCGCCGCAGCTGGTTGCGGTGCAGGCCGAGCACCTTGGCGGTGCGCGTGACGTTGCCGCCCTCGGCGGTGAGCGCGGCGACGATCGTGTCGTGCTCGGGCAGGACCGCGCGCTTGCCCAGCATCGGGCTGGTCGCGTTGCTCTGCAGGTCGAGCGTGGCCGGGCCGACCGCGCTGTCGACGATCATGCCGGCGGAGGCGTCGAGGTCCTCGGCGCGCACCAGCTTCTTGCCGTTGTCGCGCGCGGCGAACGCGGCGCGCCGGACCTCGCCGATGAGCTCGCGCACGTTGCCGGGCCACGGCCGCAGGAGGCACGCCTCGATCAGCGTCGAGTGCACGCCGAGCTCGGGCGCGGCCCGGGTCAGCTCGCGCGCGGCGATCCACGCGATGTCCTCGAGCCGCTGGCGCAGCGGCGGCAGGCGGATCTCGGGGCGTCCGACGCGGTAGTAGAGATCGTCGCGGAACCGGCCCGCGGCGACGTCGGCGCGCAGATCGCGGAGCGTGGCCGCGACCAGGCGCAGCTCGACCGGCCGCGGCTTGGCCGCGCCCAGCGGCAGGACCTCGCGGGTCTCGAGCACGCGCAGGAGCTTGGCCTGCACCGCCAGCTCGAGCTCGCCGATCTCGTCGAGGAAGAGCGTGCCGCCGTCGGCCGCGGCCAGGTAGCCATCGACGTCGCGGTCGGCGCCCGAGTACGCGCCCTTGCGCGCGCCGAACAGCAGGCGCTCGGCGACGCCGGCGGGGATCGCGGCGCAGTTGACCGCGATCAGCTCGCCGCGCGCGCCGGTCGCGCGGTGAAACGCGCGCGCCGCGAGCTCCTTGCCGGTGCCGCTCTCGCCCGAGATCAGCGCGCCGTCGCCGTTCTGCGCGGCGCGCGTGAGCTGCGTCCACGCCTGCGCGAGGGTCGGGCCGATCACGCTGTCGGCGTCGAAGCGCATGTCGGCGCCCTCGAACCGGCGCACGTCGGCGAGCAGGATCCCGACGGTGCGCCCGGCGCGGACCACGCACGGCGGCATGACCGTGATCTCGCCGTCGATGACCGGCTGTCCACCGGCGTAGGTGCCGTTGCGGCTGCCGAGGTCGGCGACCGCGAAGCTCGGGCCGTGCCAGCGCACCCTCGCGTGCTGGCGCGAGATCCGGTCATCGGTGGTGGTCGGGCCCAGCAGCTCGCGCCCGAGCACGAGGCCGCTCGCGGAGATGCGGAACGCCTGGAGCATCGGCACATCGCCGCTCCAGACGATCACCATGCCGGGCTGCGCCGGCTCGTCGTCCCCGCCGGGGATCTCGCTCTCGCGAGCCGTCTGCCACATCGCCCCGAGTATAGAGGCAGGTGGCCGCCGACGGTCGGGTCGCGGCACGTTCGTGAGCCGAGCGTGAGCCGCGCGGGCACGCGTGCCGGGCACGTGCCGTGGCCCCACGCGATTTCGCGATG
The DNA here is from genome assembly GCA_021413675.1 of Deltaproteobacteria bacterium. Classification (GTDB taxonomy): domain Bacteria; phylum Myxococcota_A; class Polyangia; order Haliangiales; family Haliangiaceae; genus JAIOQA01. The sequence continues at coordinate 25,521 of JAIOQA010000019.1, forward strand.
CGCGTCGCGCGGCCTCGGCTGGCGCGCGGCTTGCGAAGGGACTTCCGCATCGCGGCCTTCGCCGCGCTTCGCTTCCTTCACGCCGAGAGGTTCGCCATGTCCCACGATCCCCGCTTCCAGCATGCGTCGACCGGCGACGTGCTCCCAGCGCGCCTGAGCGACGCCATTCCGCCCGGTCGCGTGACCCTGACCCAGCGCATGGCGCGCGGCACGGGGCCGAGCGCGCCAGCGACGGTCGCGCTCGATCCGGTCGCGCTCGTCCAGCGCCATCGCATGCAGGACATCGGGATGGCCGAGGCGATGGGCTTCCCCGCCGAGTCCGTGTCGATCGTGCAGCGCCACGGCGACGCCCACACCGGCCTCGCGGATCACGACGTGCGGGCGATCGCCGCGCAGGGCGTGAGCGGCAGCGGGACCGCGCTGCCGCACCTCGACATCATCCAGCGCTCGTTCGGCGCGCACGACGTCAGCGGCGTGCGCGCGCACGTCGGCGGCGCCGCCGCACAGGCCTCCGAGGCGCTCGGTGCCGATGCGTACGCGACCGGCTCGAGCGTCGCGTTCCGCGAGTCACCGAGCCTGTTCATCGCCGCGCACGAGGCCGCGCACGTCGTGCAGCAGCGCGCCGGCGTGCACTTCTTCGGCGCGGTCGGCCAGGCCGGCGACGCGTACGAGCAGCACGCGGATGCGGTGGCGGCGCGGGTGGTCGCGGGGCAGAGCGCGGAGGATCTGCTCGGGGGCGGGGCGGGCGTGGCATGTGGCGAGGCGCTGGTACAGCGCAAGGAGACGGGCAAGATCGCGGTCGAGCTCAGCTGGGCGGCAGAGCCGCGCCCGTTTCGCCTCGCGGATCACAAACCCCAGTCGGTGCCTGGGATGGTGAAGCTGGACGCCGCGAGTCTCCTGGACGTGAGCACCCGCGGCGGCGTCTTGCCGGAAGTCGCCGAGGCGGAACGCGTGGCGAAGGAGGACCCGCTACACCCGCTTCCGGTGGTCGATCCCGACACCGGGATGAGCCTCGCATGGTCACAGCTCCGGATCGACGTGAACACGATCTACGGCGCGTGGAACGAGGGCGTCGGCAACTTCAAGCAGCTCATGGGCGAGGTCGATCAGGGCACGATGAAGCAGCTGCGCGACCAGGAGGACTGGAAGCGACCCGAGGGATTTCAGGGCAACCTCCTCGACCTCGCCGAGAGCCAGGTCGTCGCGTCGACGCGTGACACGGCGTTGACGGTGGGCGACCTCGGGAATCAGGCGATCTCCGCGGGCGATCGACAGCTCCTCGTGCACGCGGCGGGCGAAGAGGTCAGGCCGTCAGCCGGCGAGGCCCGCGCGCCGGTCCGCGAGGCGTATCAGAAGGTGCGGCAGGCCGACACCGACCTCGCGAGCGCCGTGCAAGATGCAGCCGGTGCGGCGCACGGGTTGCAGAAAGCCCTGCACGAGCGCAAGGCGGTCATCCTGGGGCGCCAGTTGTCCACCGCGCAAGCCGCGGCGCAGGATGCCGCGCAGCACAAGGCGAGGCTCGAAGCGGACAAGGCGTTCTGGCTGAGCGCCGTCGGTGGGGTCTTCAAGGCCGTCGAGTTCGGCCTTGGTGGTTACGTGACCGGTGCGGCGGCGATCGCGGCCATGCCGCCGACAATCGCAGCGGCCTCCAGCGGCGGCGCGTTCCCCGAACCGTGGTTGGAGTTCTCGCCCGAGGGCACGGCCGCCAAGGCGAAGGCGGCCGGGACCGGGATCGCGAAGGACACCGCCACCGCGATCGGCGGCAACGCGGCTCACGACGTCGTCGGCATGATCGCGGAGGGGCTCGTGTCGCTCGCGTTCAAGTCGCGGATGGACGCTGCCGATGCCGCGATCAGCAAGGCGGAGGCCGACATCGCGAAGCTCGCGGGCGAGATCCAGACGGAGAAGGAAGGCGCGGCCAGCGAGGGTGTCGGCGAGAAGTTCCACGCCCTCGAGTCGGCACGGGTGCGGGTCATCGGCGCAAAGCAAGCGGTCAGCACGGCCTACAGCGATCTCGCGACGGCGATTCGCGGGTCCAACGCCGCGCACGCCTCGGATGCGGCGCCCGCTGCGGCGCCGTCGGCGCTGGCGGGGATCCCGCTGGTCGGCGGGCTCTTCGGCGGCGGGACGGCGAAGCCCGTCGACGCTTCGAGCCAGGAATCGGCCGCCAAGATGGCCGGCATGATCGCGGCGATTCCCATCGCGCGCTCGGTGGTCGGTCGCCTCACGAATACGCTCGCGCAGATGCAGCTTCCACGCCCCACGGACATTTCGTTCCAGGGGTACGCCCTGTGGGAGTCGATGGAGCTGCACGAGGGCCACCACACCTACGCGACCACCGCCGACCTGCATGGCAAGACCCAGTACGCGCAGGGCCTGGTTCAGGAGGAGATCGATCTCTGGCAGTCGCGGCTTGCGAGCATGGAGGAGGAGCTTGCGCTGGTGCAGGGCGGCATACGCCGCTGACGGGCGCGTGCTACGAACCGTCCGATGCACGACCTGGCGGTTTCGTTCGACGCGGGCCAGACCCTCATCGATCTCGACGACGCGATGCTCGCGCGCGCGCTGGCCGGGCTGGGCGCGCCCATCAACGCGAGCGCGGTCGATGGCGCGCTCGCGGTGGCGTGGCTGACCTACGACCGGCTGGTCGCCGAGGGCGCGCAGCACCCGTGGCATCGGCTCATGACGGCGCTCTTGCGCGAGCTCGACATCGCGGAGGATCGGCGCGCGGGGCTGGTGGCGCAGCTGTGGGAGCAGCAGCTGCGCGCGAACTTCTGGCGCCGGCCGGTGGCGGGGATGATCGAGCTGGTCGGCGAGCTGCGCACCGCCGGCGTGCGGGTCGGCGTGCTGTCGAACTCGGAGGGCCGGCTGGCGGAGCTGTTCGACGAGATCGGCTGGCGCGGGCGGTTCGACACGATCGTCGACTCGGGCGTGGTCGGGATCGAGAAGCCGGATCCGCGGATCTTCGCGATCGCCGCGCAGCAGCTGGGCTGCCCGCTGAACGCGCTCATCCACGTCGGCGACTCGCGCACCGCGGATGTCGATGGCGCGGTGGCGGCGGGCGCGCGGGCGATCGGCTTCGGGCGCGGCGTCGTCGACCCGGCGCCGCGAGTGGCGTACGCGCGCGACGCCGAGGCGGTGCGGGTGGCGCTGCGCGCCTGGGGCGTCGGAATCTAGCGATTCGCGGCGAGCCGGCGGTACGCCGCGATCTGCACGAGCGCGGTCACGAGCATGACCGCGAGGATGATCGCGAGCTGGATCGGCAGGAGCGTGCGGACCGCCGGCACCGACGGCTTCTTGCCGGCGAGCACGGTGACCCGGGCGACCAGCCACGGCGCGAGCTCGAGCGCGAACAGCGCGACCAGCCACGGCGCGACCCGGCGCTTCACGCCCTGGGTGAGCGCGGCGCTGCGCGCCGAGGCGCGCGCGGGGCTCAGGCCCTCGATCGCGGCGGCCGGGCTCGCGACCCAGAGCGCCGACGCGATCGGCACGGCGTAGCCGACGACCGCGAGCAGCCCAAGGCCGATCGCGGCGACCGACAGCTTGGCGGTCGCGACCGCGGGCACGCTCGCGATCATCCGCCGGCCCCAGCCCGCGCGGCCGCGATCGTCGAGCGCCTCGGCGACTGTCGGGGCGAGCACGCCGGCGAGGGCGCGCGCGAGCAGGACCGCGCCGACCAGCGCGAACACGCACCAGACATCGTAGGCGTGGCGCGCGGCGATCGGATCGGCGTCGCCCGGGATCCGGCGCAGGGTCGCGAGCGTGTACAGCACCAGCGGCGCGGCCGCGATCGCGAACCCGACGGCGATCGCCGGCAGCGCGCGGGGGATCGCGCGGAACGCATCACCGAGGCAGTCGCGCATGCGGAGCACGCCGCGAGGATGCCGGATGGCGCGCGCGGTCACAAGCTACCCGCGGTCCCAGCGCTCGAGGGTCGCGTCGAAGCCTCCGAGGTCGACCTCGAGGCGGGTCGCGAGGCGAAACCCCGCGGCCAGGGCGGCGCGCTCGGTGCGCTTCGGCACCGGCGTGATCCACACCAGCCGGCCGCCGCGGCCGAGGACCGCGGCCGCGTGGCCGACGAACTGCTCGAGCAGCGCCGGCACGTCGCCGCGCACGCGCCGGCCGAGCGGCGGGTTGGTGACGATGCAGGTCACGTCGGGCGGGTGCAGCGTCAAGGCGTCGCCGACCCGGAGCTCGGCGGTGAGGCCGGCGGCGCTGAGGTTGGCCCGGGTCGCCTCGAGGGCGCGCGGATCCAGATCGCTGCCGCACAGGCCGCGCGGCTTGCCCGCGAGCGCGCACTCGATGAGCTCCGCGCCCGAGCCCACGAACGGATCCCAGACGACATCGCTCGCGGTGATCTGCGCGACCCGCGCGAGCGCGGCGGCGATCGTCGGGTGCGAGGCGGCCGGGACATCGGCGACCCGCCAGGCGAAGCGCGGATCGGTGAAGCGCCGTGGCCGCAGCTCGAGCCGGCCGCCATCCTCGTCGACGACGACGTCCCAGGTGGTCGCGGTGGGATCGTTGAGCAGGGCCGGCGCCGCGGCGGCGACCTGGCGCGCGGTGTCCCAGACCAGGCCGCGGCGATGGCCGCCGCCGGTGAAGTCGAGGCGCCAGCGGATCGGGCCGCGGGTCAGCGTGGTCAGGTTCGCGATCACCGCGGGCGCGGTCAGCGCGCGCGCGATCGCCTGTGCGGTCAGGGTCGGCAGCGGCACCGCGAGCCCGGCGGTGAACAGCGTGCGCGCGCGCCACAGCTGCGCGAGGCTCTGGCCCTTGCCGAGCGTCACCGAGACCGCGCCGCGCTCGATCGCGTCGATCGCCACGCCCGCGGTGCGCAGCTCGTCGGCGCACAGCTCCTCGAGGCCGGCGCGGCAGCGCACGACCACCGCGACCTTGGTCGGCAGCGGCGCGTCGAGCGCGACCTCGCTCACCACATCGCGGGTCGCGGTGCGCTCGGCCATCAGCACCGCGCGCTCGCGGCGGCGCACCAGCTCGGCGTCGTCGCCGGCGTCGTGCTTGAGGCGCGCGAGCGCGTCGTCGCCGCCGACCTTGCCGAGCGCCTCGGCGACCGCGCGGCGATGATCGACCGGCAGGTCGCGATCCCAGTACGCGATCAGCGCGGCGCGCGCGAGGTCGCCGCCGAGCTTGCCGAGCGCGACCGCCGCGGCCTTGCGCGCGCGGGGCCGGGCGCCCTCGTCGGCGATCACCGCGAGCTGGTGATCGCGCGCGGGCTCGTCGCCGCGGCGGGCGATCGCGCCGAGCGCGGCGATCAGGCGGGCCGCGCCGCCCTCGGTCGTCTGGGCCAGGTGCGTCAGCAGCGCGGCGCGCGCGGCCGGGCCGTCGGCGCGCAGCAGCGCGGTCTGGGCCTTGGCGGCGGTGGTGTCGTCGGCGGTGTCGGCGAGGAGCGCGACCACGGCGGCGAGATCGCGGCGGCCGGGCGTGTAGCTCGGCGCGGCGATCGCGCGGACCAGCTCGTCGACGGGTTGGGTCATCGGCGCACCATACCCGGTGGCAAGCCTCGGCACACGAGCGCGGTCACCCCGATGTCACGCGAGTAACGATGGACGCGACACCCGGGGCGGGTAAGCATGCAGGGATGCGCGCGCGCGTCATGCTGATCGGTGCGGTCGTCGCGATCGCCGCACCGGCCCACGCCGGCATCGTCCGCGGCACCGTGTTCGTCGACGCCGACGGCGATGGCAAGCGCGGCGTCGAGGAGGTCGCGGTGCCGGATGCGGTGGTCGGGTGGCGCGATCGCCGCTTCGTGCAGGCCGATCTCGATGGCGCCTACCAGCTGGACATCGACGACAACGAGGCCGGCGAGGTCTGGGTCCGGGTGCCCGATGGGTTCCGGCCGGGCCCGGTGTGGCGGGCGGCGCGCGCGGCGCCGGGGATCACGAGCGTCGATCTCCCGGTGGTGCGGCTGACGAAGGCCGAGCTCGCGCAGCCGCTGCGCTTCGTGGTCGCGTCGGATGCCCACATGCAGGGCACCGACGTGCTGTGGACCGCGCATGATCTCGGCCTCGCGCTGGCGCAGGCGACGGCGCTCGATCCGCCCCCGCGCTTCCTCACGATCCTCGGCGACCTGACCCAGGACAACCGCGACCCGCAGTTCCAGCAGCTCGACGCCGCGCGGGCCGACCTCGGGCCGGCGTGGGTCCCGGTGCCCGGCAACCACGACTGGTACGACGGTGGCGCCGGGTATCGCAAGCACTACGGTCCATCGAGCTACAGCTTCGACACCGGCGGGGCGCACGTCGTGGTGTGGAACGCCTCGCTCTCCCAGGACGCGCTGCTCGCGTTCCTGACCGCCGACCTCGCGCGCGTCGATCCGGAGATGCCCGTCATCGCGCTCGGGCACGTGCCGCCCAACCAGGTCGTGATCGACGCGATGCGCGCGCTCGGCGTCGACTACCTGCTGTGCGGCCACTGGCACTCGAACCGCATCGTCGATCACGGCGGGCTCATCGAGTACGACACCGCGCCGCTGATCATGGGCGGGCTCGATGGTTCGCCCGCGGGCTACCGCGTGTTCACGCTCGCCGCCGGCAAGCTCACGAGCGAGTTCCACGCGATCGTCGACGCGCCGACGGTGGCGCTGGTCAGCCCGCGCGCCGGCTGCGCCGACCCCGAGGGCTTCGACCTGATCGCCAGCGCGGCGATCGACGCTGCGGATCCGATCGTCACCGCGACGATCGACGGCGCCGCGCCGGTCGCGCTGACCTCCGTCGGCGGCTGGGACTACCAGGCGACGGTGGCGCTCGCGCCCGGGCGCCACACGATCGCGCTCCACGCCCAGGGCGCGACCGCGGCGGCCTCGACGACCGCGGCGATCGACGTCTGCGCGCCGCCGACGCTGTCGACCACCGGCGGCACCTGGGCCGGGCTCGGCGGCGGACCGACCCACACCAACGCGCGCGGTGAAGGCCTCGCGACCCCGCTGGTCACCGCGTGGACCACCGCGGTCGGCGGCCACCTGCTCGCCGCGACGCCGGCGATCGCCGACGGGCTGGTGTTCGTCGCGGTCACCGACCTCGGGCAGGGCACGCGCGGCGGCGTGGTCGCGCTCGATCTCGGCACGGGCGCCGAGCGCTGGCGCTGGACCTCGGCATCGGCGACCCGCGCCGGGCCGGCGGTCGGCCACGGCCTGGTGGTCGCGAGCACCGAGGACGGCACGATCACCGCGCTCGACGCGGCCACCGGCGAGGTCCGCTGGGTCCACCCGCTCGGCCTTGGCCTCGACGACGCCATCACGACCCTCTGGGCGTCGCCGACGATCGCCGACGACGTGGTCTACATCGGCGTGCAGCACCGCATGGCCGCGCTCGATCTGCTGACCGGCGACGTGCGCTGGCAGCTCGAGGCCGTTCCCGACGGCGACGGCGTCGCGGTCGCGGTCGCGGCGACGGTGGCGAACGGCCTGGTCCTCGATCAGTTCCACCGCGACAAGGGCGGCATCATCGGCTGGCGCGCGATCGATGGGCACCCGGAGTGGCGACGCGACGGCGACGAGGTGGTCGCGGTCAACGCGTCCCCGATCATCGCCGAGGATCGGGTGTTCGTCGCCAACGGCCGCGACGAGGTCACCGCGTTCGATCAGCGGACCGGCGACAAGCAGTGGTCCACCAAGCTGGATGACCAGGGCTTCGACTGGGGCTACGCGATCGTCGGGACGCCGGCCTACGCCGACGGTCGCCTCTTCGTGCCGACCCGCTACCGCGATCTCGTCGCGCTCGATGCGTCGACCGGCGCGGTGCGCTGGCGCTTCGCCGGCGGCTCGACGCCGCTCCACGTGACCCACTACCGCGGCCACAGCGACGGCTTCGCGGCCAGTCCGGTCGTCACCGGTGACACCGTGTGGATCGCTGGCGTCGACGGGAAGCTGACCGCGCTCGACGCCGCGACCGGCGCGGTCCGGTGGGAGGCCGCGCTGGGCGTGCCGGTGCTCGGCGGCCTCGCGGTCGCGGGCGATCGGCTGATCGTCACGTCGTTCGACGGCACGGTGCGCGCGCTGGCGCCGGTGGTCGAGCCCGCCGCGGGCGGCTGCAACGCGGGCGGCGGATCGTCGCTCGGGCTGGTGGTGATCGCGCTCGTGCTCCGGCGGCGCCGCCGCGCTCAGGGATTGTAGATCCGCACCACCAGGTGACGGGCCGCGTCGCCGCTCGCCGCCGCGAGCGATCCGCCGCCCGCGAGCGTGAGCGTGCCGGTGCCGGTGACCTCGATCTCGACGAAGCCCGCGCCGGCGGTGATCGTCGCCGGCGCGCCGTTCCAGGTCGCGCTGGTCGGCGCGCCCGCGCTCGCCGGCCGCGGCGTCCAGTCGAAGCAGGTCGTGCCATCGACCTCGCAGCGGTGCGCGATCGCCGCGCCGCTCGACGGCCACAGCCACAGCGTGCGATCGCCGCCGATGTCGGCCGCGGTGATCGCGCCGGTCGCCGCCGGCGCCGCGCGCACCGTATCGACGCCGTCGGGCCAGGTCAGGATCAGCGCGCCCTCGGGCACGTACATCGGCAGCTCGGTCAGCGGCGCGTCCGCGGTGATCACGCCGCCGGCGATCGCCGCGCCGCCCGCGAGCGGGTACCAGGTGCCCACCGGCAGGTGCACGCTGCGGTTGGTCGCGCCCTCGGTCACCACCGGCGCGACGAGGATGTCGCCGAGCAGGTACTCGTCGGTGATCGTCCACGCCCACGGCTCGTCGTAGGCGAGCGCGATCGCGCGGATCAGCGGCAGGCCGCGATCGTGCGCGTCCTTCGCGAGGCTCTCGAGGTACGGCACGAGCCGCATGTGGAACCGGGTCCAGCGCCGGAAGTGCGCGATGGTCTCGGCGTCCTTCTGCCAGTTCCAGTTCTCGCGCGCCGATCGGCCGTGGTGCGTGCGCATCACCGGCGACAGCGCGCCGAGCTCGACCCAGCGGAAGAACAGCTCCTTCGTGGTCGGCACCGTCGACTGGCTCATGTAGCCGCCGATGTCCGAGCCGAAGTACGGGAACCCGGTCACGCCCAGGCCGATCGCCATCGGGATCACCGACGGGAACCCATCGCCGAGCGAGAAGTCGGTCTGCTGATCGCCGGGCCAGAACACCTGGATGAGCGGCTGCGAGCCGATCCACGCCGCGCGCATGAAGTAGAGGAAGTCCTTCCCGGCGGCCTGCCGCTCGGCGGCGAGGTCGTGGTTGATCTGCGCCCAGTCGCGCGGGTAGCGGTTGTGGACCAGCGCGGCGTCCTCGCCCGAGGCGAGCACCGCGTCGGTCGGCAGCCACTCGCCGTAGTCGGCCATCCAGCCGTCGGCGCCGGCGGCCAGGCCGACCTTGTAGACGTCCTTCGCCCAGGTGACCGCGGCCGGGTTGGTGAGATCGAGCAAGGTCGTGCTGCGGAACTTCACGCCGTCGAAGGTGTAGAGCCCGCCGTCCTTGTGGATCGTGTAGCCCGCGGTCGTGGCCTCGTCGTAGACGTCGGCGAGCGAGTCGACGAACGTGTTGTTGTAGGTGAGGAAGTCGAAGCCGAGGCCGTGCAGGTCGTCGGCGAGCTGCGGGAAGTCGGGGTAGAGCGTGGTGTCGTAGTGCCAGTCCTCGTCGAGCGAGTAGCCGGTGCCCTCGTCCTGGCCGCCGCGCCAGTCCTCGCTCCAGATCGCCGAGACCGCGATGCCGGCGGCGCGCGCGTCGGCCGCGACCTGGCGCACGTTGGCCGAGCCGAAGATCGCGTCCATCCACGGCGCGAAGACGATCGTCGGCGGGATGTCCGGCCGGCCGACGAAGCCGGTGAGCTTGTCGATCGCGGCGGTCGGCGAGCCTGCGAGGAACAGGTGCAGATCGAGATCCGGCGACCAGGTCTCGTAGCGCGCGGCGGTCGGGTCCTCGCTGCACAGCGCGAACACCGCGCGGGCATCGCCGGTGACCGCGAGCGCGTAGCCCTGCGACGACACCAGCATCGGCATCGGCGCGTGGGTCGAGTGCTTGCGGCCCGACAGGAACCAGATGCCGCCGTAGTCGTCGTCGGCTGCGTCGCTCTTGCCGATGCCGTCCTCCTGGACCCACAGCGGCACGGTGTTGCCGCGGTGATCCACGTCCCACGACTGCGCGCCGAGCCCGAGGAAGTGCTCGTCGGCGCCGCAGCGCGCGGCCAGGGACGCGCGGTTGCCGCCGGTGAAGTGCAGGCCGATCGCCACGTGGGTCGGATCGCCGGCCGCGGTGTTCGCGGGCTCGGCGGCGAAGCCGATCGAGCCGGTGCCCAGCGCCTTGCCGCCGCCGCGCAGCTCGAAGGTGATCGCGGCGCCGCTCGCGTCGACGGCGACCGCGCCGAGATGATCGACGCCGGTCCACGGCGCGTCGGCGAGCTTGGGCTCGGTGAACTTGAACGCGCCGAACAGCATCTGCGCGGTCGCGGTCTCGCTGCGGGTCGCGGCGAACCGCGCCGGCGGCTGGCCGGTCGCCACGCCGCCGCCGGGCAGGGTCTCCCACAGCACGTCGGCGAGGCCATCGGGCGTGCCGGTGGCGGCGTGGCCGATCTGGATCGCCGGCGGATCGGCGAACACCAGGACCCGGAGCGGGCCGTTGTCGAGGACGGTGGGCGGAGCCGCGGCGTCACCGCAGGCTGCGACGCCGAGGATTGCGATCAGGCACGCGCGCATCGCGCGCACGATAGCGCGCCGCGCGAACGCGATCGCCGCCGCACGACGCGATCGGCGGTCCGACCTTGTCGTGCGCGGCGGCGCCGCTTACGGTGAGGCATGTCGTCGCGTGGCCGCGCCCTCGCCGAGCTCGTGCGCGTGTTCGGCTGGCTTGGCGCGACCGCGTTCGGTGGCCCCTCGGCGCACGTCGCGCTGATGGAGCACGAGGTCGTGGGCAAGCGCGGCTGGCTGACCCGCGCCGAGCTGCTCGAGCTGTTCGCGGCGGCCAACCTGATCCCGGGCCCGAGCTCGACCGAGCTGGCGATGCACGTCGGGCGCAAGCGCGCCGGCATCCTGGGGCTGATCGTGGCGGGCCTCGCGTTCATCGTGCCCGCGTCGCTGATCGTCGGCGCGCTGGCCTGGGCCTACGTGCGCTGGGGCGCGGTGCCAGCGGTCACCGGCGCGCTGTGGGGCATGAAGCCGGTCGTGGTCGCGGTGGTCGGGCACGCGCTCTGGGGCCTCGGCAAGACCGCGCTCAAGGATGCGCTGCGGGTCGCGGTCGCGATCGCCGCGGTCGCCGCGCTGCTCGTGCCGGTCGATCCGCTGCTGGTGCTGGTCGGCGCGGGCGCGCTCGTGGCGGCGCGGCACCTCCGCTCGGCGACCTCGTTCGCGCCGGTGCTCGCGCTCGCCCCGGCCAGCGCGGACGCGCCGACCCTGTGGGGCCTCGGCCTCGCGTTCCTCAAGATCGGCGCGCTGCTCTTCGGCAGCGGCTACGTGCTGTTCGGGTTCCTGCAGCACGAGCTGGTCGAGCAGCGCCACTGGCTGACCGAGCCGCAGCTGGTCGACGCGATCGCGATCGGCCAGGTCACGCCCGGGCCGCTGTTCACGACCGCGACCTTCATCGGTTACCTGCTCGGCGGCGTCGTAGGCGCGGTCGTCGCGACCGTCGCGATCTTCACCCCGGCGTTCGTGTTCGTCGGGATCTCCGGCCCGATCGTCGCCGCGATCCGGCGCTCGCCGGTCGCGTCGTCGTTCCTCGACGGCGTCGTGGTCGCGTCGCTGGCGCTGATGGCGGTGGTGACCGGGCAGCTCGCGCGCGACGCGCTGATCGATCCCGGCGCGATCGCGATCGGCGCGGTCGCGGCGCTCGTCTTGATCCGCTACCGCGGCGCCGCGTCGTGGCTGATCCTCGTCGGCGCCGCGCTCGGCATCGCCACGCACTGATCGGGCTCACGGTCGCCTCACGAACCTGGGAGGCATTCGCCTCCAGGTTCCCTTTCGATCGATCGGCCCCGTCGAGGACGACGGTCCCGATCTCATCCGGACCCTGCACCGGCTCACTTCGTTCGCCTCATGGGCGAATCTCGGTTCTCGCGCGTAGCGGCTGTAACCGCGCACGTGACCCCGCGTAGTGGAGCCGCGCGGTTCATCCTGGGCCGCGCGCACCACCGGGCCGCGTCCGGCTCGGCATTTCTTTGCGTGGGAGCAGGTCAATGAAGAAGCTAGGTTTGGTCGTCGCGCTGGGTCTCGGGCTCGCGGGTTGCGTGGAGGACGGCATGGATGGCGCCGCCGGCCAGAACGGCACGCCGGGCCAGGACGGCACCGATGGCAGCGACGGGACCAACGGGACCAACGGCACCGACGGCACGCCCGGTCCCGCGGGCCCGCAGCTGCCGACGCCGGGCGTGTACACGCTGTCGAACGCCGCCGGCCCGAACCAGGTCGCGGCCTACGTGCGCGCGACCAACGGCAACCTGTCGCGCAAGGGCCGCTTCGACACCGGCGGCGCCGGCCTCGGCGCGGGCCTCGGCAGCCAGGGCGCGCTGGTGTTCGACACCAAGCTGCAGCGGTTCTTCGCCGTCAACACCGGCGACGACTCGATCTCGATGCTCGAGCTCGACACCGATGGCTCGCTCAAGACGCTGTCGACCGTGCCCTCGGGCGGCGTGCGGCCGGTCAGCATCACCGTCCACGACGGCGTGGTCTACGTCGCGAACCAGGGCGACATCACCGCGACCGCGGTCAACGCGACGATCAGCGGCTTCCGCGTCGAGGGCAACGATCTCGTCGGCATCGCCGGCTCGATCCAGAACCTGTCGGCGACCACCGACGTGCACCCGACCGACATCGCGTTCTCGCCCGACGGCGGCGCGGTCGTGGTCGCGGAGCGCTTCGCGAACAAGCTCGACACCTTCAAGCTCGTCGCCGGCGTCGCGCAGCCGGGCTCGTTCCAGGCCTCGGCGGGCATGCAGCCGTTCGCGTTCGACTGGAGCCCCGAGGGCTTCCTGGTCGTCGCCGAGGTCGGCCCGGGCACGCCCAACGGATCGTCGGTGAGCTCGTACGCGCTCGGCGCCGACGGCGCGCTGACGCCGGTGACCTCGCACCTCGCGACCGGCCAGACCGCGGCCTGCTGGCTCGCGGTCGCCGGCGGCTACGCCTACGTCGCCAACGCGGCGTCGGCCAACCTGACCGGCATCACGATCGCGGAGGACGGCGTGCTGTCGCTCCACGACGCCAGTGGCATCACCGCGACCACCGCCGCGGGCTCGACCGATCTCGCGGTCACGCCCGATCGCGGCTTCCTCTACGCGCTCGCCGGCAACCCCAAGAGCATCTACATCTTCGCGATCACCGCCGACGGCGGCCTCACGCCGATGTCGTCGCTCGCGATGACCCTGCCGAGCGTCACCGGCCTGGTCGCGCGCTGATCGATCCTCTCAGTAGTTGAAGGAGGGGAGCTCGATCTCGCTCTCCTCGACGCCGAGGATGTCGCGCTCGACGCGGTGCAGGTGCTCCACGAAGCGCGGGAGGTCGGCCGCGCGAGAGTCGTATGCGAACACGTCGACTGCCGCCCGGAATCTCGCGAGCAGCATCGGGTGCGGCACGCGACCGAGATCGGCCATCGCCTCGATGTCGGCGAGGTCGTTCGCGTTCATCCGCGCCAGCTTGCTCACGACGACATCGACGACATCGAGGACGTACAGTCGGACGTGATGCCGCGGGGGATCGACCTCGCGCCACGTCGGATTCTGCGGAAGGAATGGCAGGCCGCCCGCGACGATCTCGAGAAACATGCGATGCCGAATTCGGAGCGCGCTCGCGGGTCCCGCCATGGCAAGGAGTCGCCGCTGCACGTCGCTCGTGAGGTCGACGCTCTCGAGCACATCGGTGTCCTTGGTGCCGCGCTGGTAGTGGGTCTGCAACATGAGCGCGGTGGATCCGATCAAGCGCAGCCCGATCGGTGCAGCGCTCGACTCGCCCCACGCCCGGTCGAGCTCACGGAAGAAGTCGCTAGGTCCCGGCACGGGCCGCCTCCATCGCCGCGGCGAAGTCCGCCGGCTGGAGCGTCGTCGCGATGCGCCACCGCCGCGAGATCTCCGAGCGTGTGGCCAGCACGTGCTCGAGCGTCTTGGCGCTCCGAATCGTCGCGTCGAGCAGGTCTTCGCCGGTCTGCGTCGCATCGTATCGGGCACGCGCATCATCGACCCAGAACTCGAGGATCGTCTTCGCGCGGAGAACCTGCACCGCGACCTCACGCGACGCGGCTCGACCTCGCTGCGTGCGGAGTGCCTCCAGCACGTTCTCCGCGAGCCAGCCGAGGCGTCGCTCGAGCCCGATCTCGCGCAGCTCCAGCCAGAGGTGCGGCAGGCTCACGCGATCGATCGCGCGAATCACCACAGGTGCGAGCGCGACGACCAGTCGAGGGTCGCCGATCACGAGCGCCTCCTTGATGGCGCGCGTCGCGCGCTCGAGCCGCTCGCTCGGGAGCACGTCGTCGCGCTCGTTGAGGTGTGGGGCGCCGAGGCGCGCGAGCGCGTTCTGCAGCTCGGCGTGCGCGGGGGCTTCGGCCCGGGATCGCGGCGCAAACTCCCGAATCGGCACGTTGAAGAGCTGCGCGAGCAGCAGGAGTTGCTCGGCGGTGAACGAGCCGTTCCCTCGCTCCACCTCGCTCAGACGGTTCTGCGAGAGGTCGAGTTTCTCGGCGAGCTGCTTCTGCGTCCACCCGCGCTCCGCCCGCAGCGACCGGACGCGGCTCGCGACCGACAAGCGGGCATTCTCTAGATATTTCAGATCATTGACCTGCATTTTATCGGCACATCGATGAGGAAATCGATATTCCGATACGGTATCACGGCGCCCTCCGTCGTCAAGATCGCCCTTGTCGGCTGCCGTTCACGTCAGCCCGGCGACCACAGGCGTCAGTGCGCCGTCGCCGCCGCGCGGATCGCCGCGCCGCGCGCCTCGGCCTTCTCCCACATGCGCAGGTAGCCCTCGGCGGAGCGGAACAGGGGCTCGAGATCCGCGTCGCTGACGCCGTCGTTGCGCACGTCCTGGATGAGCTCCGGCAACAGGCCGATGTGGATCATGCCCTCGGTGTTGAAGTCGACGGTGCGGTTGCCGAGGTGCGGCTGGGTGAAGGTGACGTCGCCGGCGTAGGACATGAAGGGGTAGGTGATCGGGTGCGACTGCGGGGTGTCGCCGCAGGTCGTGTCGGGCCCGAAGCGCGGGCGCGGGCCGCCGGCGAAGCCGTTCAGATCGAAGCCGAAGCCCTCGGCCGGATAGCCGCCGTTGCGCGTGATCTCCGCGATGGTGTTGCGCAGCGAATCTCCCATCGCGCCCGCGCGCGCCGGATCCGCGCAGCGGCCGAGGTTGAGCTTGGACACGCCGCCCAGCTGCCAGACCCGGCCGTTGTTGGAGTTGCCGTGGCTGCCGACCGGCGGGTAGTCGTTCTCGCCGAGGATCTCGTAGGCGCGGTTGAACGAGCGCCGGGGCAGGTGGTCGACCTCGATGATCATGCCGCGCTCCATCAGATCGTGGAGCAGATCCTCGCCCAGCGGCGTGAGCCCGGTCTTCTGGCAGTAGTCGCCCTCGAGCGCGGGCTCCATGAAGCGATTGAAGAACGGCGACAGCGTGCCGATCGGATCGGCGGCGAAGCCGCTCATGTCGTTGGGCGCGGGCGCCGAGTAGTCCTCGCGCGGCTGGTTGATGCCGCCGAACTGCACGCGGCCGTGGTCGAACACCGTCGGGGTCTGCGGGCAGTCGAGGATGAAGTTCGAGAAGTTGCCGCTGTTGATGAAGCTGCCCAGCTGGCCGACGTTGCGATCGCCGTCGCCGGCCGAGAACGCGTTGTCGAACTTGTGGACCGGGAAGATCGCGCGCACGCCCTTCGCGCGGTAGCGGTCGAGCTCCTCCTTGATCTTCGCCGGATCGCACGCCGGCATGCCCGGCGGCGGCGTGAGGAAGCAGTTGAAGAGGTTCGAGGTCTCGATGCCGAGGATGACCGCGAGCTTGCCGCTGTTGATGACCTCGCGCGCCTCGGCCGGGCTCTTGACGATCTTGAACCAGCCCTTGCCGGGACCGCCCGACTGCGCGTCGATGTAGCGCTCGAGGTTGTAGGTCTCGGCGATCTCGCGATCGACCGCGACCATGTCGTTGCACGAGTAGCGGACGTCCTGCGCGCCGATGCCGACGACCAGCTCGCACAGGACCGAGTTGGTGGTCGCGTGCTGCACCATCAGGCGCAGGCCGCCGCGATAGGCGCGCTCGAGCCAGCGGTAGTACTCGGTCTGGTGGGTCGCGCGCTTCCAGGTGTTGGGCCAGTCGGTGAACGCGGGATAGCCCTCGGTGTGGTGATCGAACGTCGGCGTGCGGCCGCTGAGCAGGATGCCGAGCAGCGAATCGGTGCTGGTCGTGCCCAGGCCCGAGAACGCGTAGCCGACGATGTCGCGGCGCCCGTCGGTGCCGTGGAAGCGCTTGCAGTCGGGCAGGGCGTGCTCGACGCCGAGCCGGTGGAACGGCGAGCCGTGGTAGATGCCGCCGCCGCCGAACCCGAAGTTCGAGAACATGTGCGTGTGGGTCTCGACCACGCCGTAGACGTCGCCGTCGGGCCAGGTCTTCGGCGCGACCGCGCCGTCGGCGTCGACGGTGAGCTCGGGGAACTCGGCGCAGCCGGTGGCGGGGTAGAGCGCGATCACCGCCGCGTCGTCGGCGTGCTCGGTGAGCCCGCCGACGCCGAGGTACCAGCCGGTCCGGTGGTGCCGGAGCTGGAAGCGCGTGGCATCGGCGGCGCTGACCTCGAGATCCCACTCGGCCGGCGAGACGAAGCTGTCGTCGAGCAGCTCGATGTCGGAGTCGAGCTTGTCCGGGCGCGCGAGCCCGCCGTCCTCGCTCATCAGGTAGTGGCGGTCCTGATCGAAGAACAGGTACGTGCCGAGGTCGGACGGCTTGAGGAAGAACTTCGCACCGGCCTCTGCCGAGGTCGCGGCGAACGCGTAGCCCTTGCCGCCGTTGGCGACCGCGAGCCACCGCGTGTTGCTGCTGCCCGGCGGCGTCGCGTCCATCGTGTAGCAGCCGTTGGCGAAGCCGTAGATGCCCTCGTTGGCCGGCGCGGGCGGCCGCTCGACGACCTCCTCACCACAGGCGGCGACGAACAACGCTGCGACGAGCCCGAGCGCGAGCGGAACTTCCCTCATCGCGGGCGACGTTATCGGACCAAATTCAGTATGTCGAGCCTGGGGGCCAACGCCCTCGCTGACGTTCGTGCATGTAGGACATGCGCGCCGGCCACGGCAGTTGCGGTGGCCACCGCGCCGACACCGACGATGGCTGCTCCACTCGCCGGCGCGGGCGCGATCGTCGACGAGGACGGCGATCGCGACCGCGTGGCACGCCCCCTGCTCATGCGGCGCGCATGACTCGCCTCGCGCTCCTGTTCGCCACCGCCGCGCTCGTCGCGGCCTGCACCGATCCCTCCCCGGCCGCCGTGATCGACGACGGCGGCGCCGGCGGCAAGGCCGAGGAGTGGGGCTCCGGGGACGATCCCGATGGCTTCGGCTCCGGCATGGTCTACGACGCCGATCAGCTGCCGCGCACCGGCGCCGCCGCGCAGACGCCGTGGGCCGGTCACTACTGGCCGACCGCCGAGGACAGCATCAACAACCGCTGGAACGGCGCCTCGACCGACTCGCCGGCCGCGAAGTACGGCAGCGCGTTCGGCGTCACCGGCGTGGAAGACGCGGTGTCGGCGACCTTCGGCATCGACGGCCGCGACGGCGCGGCCTGCACCGACGACAGCGCGTGCGATGTCGACGCCGGCGAGATGTGCGCGATCCGCCGCGGCGCGACCCGGGGCAAGTGCCTCGCGACCTGGGAGGGCATCTGCCACGCGTGGGCGCCGGCGGCGATCATGCTCGCCGAGCCGAAGCACGCGGTGACCTACAACGGCGTGACCTTCAAGGTGCAGGACGTGAAGGCGCTGGTGTCGCTCCTGTTCGACGACACCTCGAGCAAGAGCGTGTCGCTGCGCTGCGAGGACGACGAGACCACGATCCCCGTCGACGCGAACGGTCGCCCGACCGCGCGCGCGTGCAAGGACACCAACGCCGGCACCTGGCACCTGATCGCGACCAACTACCTCGGGCTCAAGCAGAAGGCCTTCGTCTACGATCGCACCTGGGACGACGAGGTCTGGAACCAGCCGGTCCGCAGCTACAGCATCACCCGCTACGAGCCGATCACCGCGGCGGCGGCGAACAAGCTCATCACCGGCGCGACCACCGGCTCGTCGACGTACGCGTACAACCGCGACGCGGCGTCGCTGGTGCGCGTGCACATGGACCTCAAGTACATCTCGGAGTCGCCGGCCTCGAAGGATGGCAACCTGGCCAGCACGATCTCCCGCTACACCCGGACTGACAAGCTCGACTACGTCCTCGAGCTCGACGCCGCCGGCAAGGTGATCGGCGGCGAGTGGTTCGGCGCCTCGAAGACCGATCACCCGGACTTCCTGTGGCTGCCCACGAAGCGCAACGGAGCGTCGGTGGCGAAGGGCAAGATCACCTGGACCAACGTCAAGAAGATCTACGCGCTGTCGATCGAGTAGCGATCAGCGGGGAGTGAACACCGGTCGCCAGCGTACCAGTGGGTTCGATTCGGCGGCGCCCGGCACCTGCGCTAAGGTCCTGGCAATGGCATCGCCGTTCTCGTTCGGGTCCGATCAGGAGTCCTTCGATCAGTTCCGCGGCACCGACACGTACATCGCGTCGGACGATCTGCGGCACTCGGTCAACGTCGCGGTCGCCCTGGGGCGGCCGCTGCTGGTGCGCGGCGAGCCCGGCACCGGCAAGACGCTGCTCGCCGAGAACGTCGCGCAGGCGCTCGGCATGGAGCTCCTGCGCTGGCACGTCAAGTCCACGACCAAGGCGCGCGATGGCCTCTACCTCTACGACACCGTCGCGCGGCTCCACGACAGCCGCTTCGGCGACGGCGACGTGAAGGACATCGCGCACTACATCAAGCTCGGCCCGCTGGGCCAGGCGCTCGCCGCCGAGAAGCGGGTCGTGCTGCTGATCGACGAGGTCGACAAGGCCGACATCGAGTTCCCGAACGACCTCTTGCTCGAGCTCGACGCGATGCGGTTCCGCATCGACGAGACCGGCCGCGAGGTGGTGGCGAAGGAGCGCCCGGTCGTCATCATCACGTCGAACAACGAGAAGGAGCTGCCCGACGCGTTCCTGCGCCGGTGCGTGTTCCACTACATCGAGTTCCCGACCAAGGAGCTGATGCAGCAGATCGTCCGGGTCCACCACCCGGACGTCGAGGCCAAGGTGCTCGATCAGGCGATCGAGGTGTTCTACGGCCTGCGCGCCACGCCGCGGCTGCGCAAGCGGCCGTCGACCAGCGAGCTCATCGACTGGATCTGCGCGCTCAAGAAGGCCGGCGTCGATCTCGGGCGCATCGGCGGCGGCATCCCGTTCCTGGGCACGCTGCTCAAGACCGAGCAGGACATCGAGGCGATGGGCAAGCGGGCGAAAGCCTAGCCCCATGCTGATCGACTTCCTCTTCGAGCTGCGCAAGCGGAAGCTCAAGGTGTCGAGCCACGAGTGGCTCGCGCTGATGGAGGGCCTATCGAAGGGCCTGCACGACTCGTCGCTCGATGGCTTCTATCGGCTCGCGCGCGCGGTGTGCGTGAAGGACATCTCGGAGTTCGACGCGTTCGACGAGGCGTTCCTCGCGTACTTCAAGGACGTCAGCAAGGACGCGCTGGCGCTCACCGAGGAGCTCCTGTCGTGGCTGGCCGATCCCAAGAAGATGGCGGGCCTCACCGACGCCGAGCGCCAGCTGCTCGGTGACCTCGATCTCGAGAAGCTGCGCGAGATGTTCGAGCAGCGGCTCAAGGAGCAGAAGGAGCGCCACGATCGCGGCAACCGCTGGGTCGGCACCGCCGGCACCTCGCCGTTCGGGACCGCCGGCAAGAATCCCAACGGCATCCGCGTGGGCTCGGGCGGGCAGCGCTCGGCGATGCAGGTCGCCGAGGAGCGGCGGTTCAAGGAGTACCGCAAGGACGTCGTGCTGGATGTCCGGCAGATCGACGTCGCGCTGCGCGGGCTGCGCAAGCTCGGCCGCGACGGCGCCGAGGAGGAGCTCGATCTCGACGAGACGGTCGACGAGACCTGCCGCAACGCCGGCGAGCTCGAGGTCGTGTTCCAGCCGCCGCGCCGCAACCGCGCCAAGGTGCTGTTGCTCATGGACGTGGGCGGCTCGATGGATCTGCACAGCGAGCTGATGAGCCGGCTGTTCACCGCCGCGTCGCGCTCGGGCCGGTTCGCGCGGTTCCGCAGCTACTACTTCCACAACTGCATCTACCAGCAGGTCTACGAGGACGCGCAGTTCCGCAAGCCGGTGCCGGTCTCGGAGCTGCTCTCGCACTCGGATCGCGACGAGAAGGTGGTCGTGGTCGGCGACGCGCTCATGCACCCGGCGGAGCTGCTCGAGGCCGGCGGATCGATCTACCTCTACGCGCAGAACCGCACGCCCGGCATGGAGTGGCTGCGGCGCATGGCGAGCCACTTCCACCGCGCGGCGTGGCTCAACCCCGAGCCGGAGCGCTACTGGGCGGGCACGACCATCGAGGCGATCGCGTCGGTGTTCCCGATGTGGCAGCTCACCCTCGACGGCATGTCGAGCGCGGTGCGCTATCTCGTGCGCGGCGGCGAGCGGCCGCGGCCGCCTCAGAGCGGGACCGGCGGCGGCTGGATGGGCTTCGGCTGATCCAGGTGCCGCGGTGCATCGCTATCGCTTGCCGTCGTGGCAGGCCATGTCGATGACGATCGCGCTGGCCAGGATCAGGATCGCGTCCTCGTCGGGCAGGAGCTCGACGCCGTAGCAGTCGGCGAGCGCCGGCCACGCCTTGGTGACGTGCGCGACCGCGCGATCGCCGCGGGTGAACACGTACTCGTGATCGAGCATCGAGCCGGTGGCGACCAGATCGTCGGGGCCGGGGACGTCGATGGTGAACGCGCAGCGGAACAGCGTGAACTGCTTGTGCACCACCGCCGCGAGCGCGCCGTCGCGGAAGAGCTCGTAGGTCGGCTGCCAGCTGAGCAGGCGCCGGTTGATCACCGCGCGCTCGACGCCGCGCGCGTCCTTGAGCGAGAGCCGCGTGCCCAGCGAGAACGGCTCGCTGTCGACGGTGGCGACCTCCTCGGCGCGATCGTTGGCGATCGCGAAGCGGGCGGTGAGCGACCAGAAACGCTGGCGGAGCTGGTAGCGCATGGTCCGGAGGTGGCGTGCGCCGCCCGGCGATCGTGACCCGAAAACGATCACAGCCGCCGGGGCGCGGCGGCTGCGTGGGATCGCGCAGATGCGCGGCGGGCTACTTCATCCAGTCCGGGGTCGGCTCGCTCGAGCCGGAGCCCGAGCCCGCCGACGAACCGGCGCCCGAGCCCGCGCCCGTCGAGCCGGAGCCCGAGCCGGGCTTCGCGGATCCGGAACCCGGCGTCGCCGAGCCGGAGCCGGGCTTCGCCGAGCCGGAGCCCGCCGAGCCCGGCGTCGCCGAGCCCGAGCCGGAGCCAGGCGTGGCGCTGCCCGAGCCGGACGATCCCGAGCCGGGCGTGGCGCTGCCCGAGCCCGACGATCCCGAGCCGGGCGTGACGCTGCCCGAGCCCGGGTTCGTGTTGCCGCCGCCGCCGCCGCCGCCGCCACCGCCACCCGCGGGCGGCTTGGCGGCGACCAGGGTCGCGACCATCTCGGTCGTCATCGTGTTGTCCTTCTCGGTGAAGCCCGCGATGTCGACCGGCGCGGTGTACCGATCGAAGCCGGCCTTGCGCAGCTCGATCCGCACGCCCTTCTTGGCCTGCGCCGCGGTCAGCTCGACGTCGCCCGGCGTGGTCCGCCGCGTCGGCGCACCGTCGACGAAGATCAGCGCGCCCGCCGGCTTCGACGTCACGTGCACGACGTGCGGCATCGCCTTCAGCTTCACGTCGACCGGCTTGCCGCCGCCGACGAGATCCACGTCGGTGCCGAGGTAGCCGGGCGCGGAGACGCGGGCCTTGAAGGTCTTGCCCTTGTCGAGCTTGGCCGTGTAGGGCAGGGGCTCGCCGACGACGCCCGCGTCCGGGATGTCGATCTGCGCGCCTGCGATAGCCGACGTGATCTTGATGTCCGCGACCTCGGCCGCGACGACGCCTGCGGAGCCGGAGCCGGAGCCGGCGGAGCCAGAGCCCGCCGAACCCGAACCCGAGGAGCCCGACGCGACGCCCGAACCCGCCGAGCCGGAGCCCGACGCGACGCCGGATCCCGCAGACCCTGCCGACCCGGAGCCCGGCGAGCCCGAGCCGACGTCGGGCGCGGAGCCCGAGCCGCTGCCCGCGCTCGCGGTGCCCGAACCCGCGTCGGGGGTGCTCGGCTTGCGCAGGACGAAGAACCAGACGCCGGCGCCCGCGACCGCGGCGACCAGCAACAGGATGAGCGCGATCGGCGCGCCGCCGCCGCTCGGCTGGGGCGGCTTCACGGGGGCCGGGGTCGCGGTCGCGACCGGCTTCGCGGTCTCCGGCCGCTTCGCGACCGGCTGGGTGTCGGCGCGCTTCGGCTTCTGATGATCGAGGATGCGCGGCTCGGAGATCCGCGGCGCGGGCTCGGCCTTCGCCTCGGCCGGCTTGACCGGCTCGGCGACGGTCGGCTCGCTCTTCGCGGCGCGGCGCTCGGCGAGCTCGTCCTTGACGCTCGGCACCGCCTCGGCCACCGGCTTCTCGGCCGGCTTCTCGATCACGGGCGCCGGCTTCTCGACGGCGACCGGCGCGGGCGCCGGCTTCTCGATCACCGGCACCGGCGCGGGCTTCTCGGCCGGCTTCTCGATCACCGGCGCGGGCTTCTCGGCCTTGGCCTTCGGCGCGACGATGTCCTTGGTCGCGGCGACCAGCTCCTCCATCGAGCGGACCTTGGTCGCTTCCTCGAAGGCCTCGTCGGGGAACTCGTCCGCGTCCGAGTGGAACGGCATCGGCTTGGGGAGCGGCGTGGTGTCCGTCCGCTCGTCCATGAAGCCGGCGCGCGGCGGCGCCATGTTGCCCATCCGCGGTTTCGACTCGTTCGCGAGCGCGCCGACCAGCGGCGAGGGCGCGACCTTGGTCGGCGCCTCGTTGAACACCGGCGGCTTGGTGTCCGACGGCGGTCGATCGCCACCCTTCGCCTTCTCGGCGAGGATCTTGTCGAGCACCGCCTGGCTGCCATCGCCGAGCTTGTCGAAGCGCACGCCCATGCCGGGCGCGACGCCCGGGCGCGCGGGATCGTTTTCGCGGGTCCAGACCACGGTCGCTTCGCCGGTGATGAGCGGCGTTGCGTCGCGCAGCTGGAACTCGAACTTCATCTGCGTGCCGACGGGCAGCGGATCCTTCGTCCGGATGAAGATGCCGCCATGGCTGACGTCGACGGCATAACGCTCGATGAACTGCTCGAGCGTCGCGCTCTTGAACTTGATCTTGAGCGTGACCGGTGCGCGTTTGCCCTGTCGGGTGTTGGGATCAACCAAGGCCGTCCTCCTGCAGGCGAGTGCGAAGCCCATGCCCCCGCCTGGTGCCGTCACAAGCCGTCGATAACGTTTATGTTAGGAGCATGAGGCATCGCAATGCAACGCGCTTGGCCCGGCTCCTTGCCGCACTCCTCGCGATCGCGGGCGCGTCGTCGACGTGGGCCGCAACCGACCCACCTCTCACCACACGCAAAGGCGTGGTCGCGTCGGCCAATCCGATCGCATCGCAGGTGGGCGCCACCATCATGGCACGTGGCGGCAACGCCGTCGACGCCGCGGCCGCCACGGCGCTCGCCCTCGGGGTCGTCGAGCCCGCCTCATCGGGGATCGGCGGCGGCGGCTTCGCCCTCGTCTATGTCGCAGCGGAGCACAAGGTCTACGTGTACGACTTCCGGGAGACCGCGCCGGCGGCGCTGGGCCCCAGCAATTTTCTCGTCGACGGCAAGCTCGATCCGATGCGATCCCGCCTGGGTGGCCTCGCGGTCGGCGTGCCGGGTGAGGTCGCCGGCCTGGCCCAGCTGGTCGCCCGCCACGGCGCCCTGTCGTGGCGCCGCGACGTCCAGCCGTCGGTCGCGCTCGCCCGCGACGGCGTCCCGACCCCGTGGTTCGTGGCCCTGGCGATCGGCAAGGTGGTCGCCCGGCTGCCCGAGGATCCGCGGTTCACGACCCTGCGCGCGCTGATCGCCCCCGGCGGCACGCCGCGCGCCGCTGGCGACGAGCTGGTCCGCGCCGAGCTGGCGGCGACGCTCGAGGCGATCGCGATGCGCGGCCCGCGCGCGTTCTACCAGGGCGCGCTCGCCGACGATCTGGTCGCGACCGTGGCGGCGGGCGGCGGCGTCATGACCGCGGCCGATCTCGCCGGCTACAAGGTCGCCGAGCGCGAGCCGCTGTGGGGCGAGTGGCGCGGCATGAAGCTGGCGACGATGCCGCTGCCGTCGTCGGGCGGCGTGGTGATCCTCGAGATGCTCGGCATCCTCGATCGCTCCGGGATCGATCTCGCGTCCTTGCCGTTCGGCGGCTCGGCCGCGCTGCACGTGATCGCCGAGGTCATGAAGCACGCGTTCGCCGATCGCGCCCGCCTGCTCGGCGATTCCGACCCGGCCACCGCCGCGTCGCTGACGACGAAGCTGCTCGATCCCGCGCGGCTCGCGCGCCTGGCCAAGCGGGTCGCGCTCGATGCGGTCCAGCCCCACGACAGCTACGGCGAGACCGGCGTCGCGCCCAAGGCGGTGCGCCCGGATGGCGGCACCAGCCACCTGTGCGTCATCGACGAGGCCGGCAACGCGGTGTCGCTGACGACGACCGTCAACGGCTACTTCGGCTCGGGCCTCGTCACGCGCGGCGGCGTGGTGCTCAACAACCAGATCGACGACTTCCAGATCGCGCCTGGCGCGCCCAACATGTTCGGGCTGGTGCAGAGCGATCTCAACCTGGTCGCGCCCGGCAAGCGGCCGCTGTCGTCGATGTCGCCGACCCTGGTCTTCGAGGGCGATCGCGTCGTCGGCTGCGTCGGCGGCGCGGGTGGTCCGATGATCATCTCGGGCACGTTCCAGGTGCTGCTCGACATGTTCGTGTGGGGCCAGGACCCGCGCGCCGCGGTCAGCGCGCCGCGCATCCATCATCAGTGGCTGCCGGACAGGCTCGCGGTCGAGCCCGAGCTCGCGCCCGACGTCGGCGCCGGGCTCAAGGCCCGCGGCCAGACCGTCGAGGTGTCGGACACGCGCAGCGCGATCCAGGCGATCCGCGTGCGGCCCGACGGCGTGCGCGAGGCCGCGAGCGATCCGCGGCACGCGGCGGCGCCGGCCGCCGTGCCGTGAACCGGCGGCCGCGCAGTCCTGACGCGAATCCAGCGTTCGTGTCAGCGACCGAATCGCGCTCGGCTTGTGGCTTCGGGTAGAGTCCCCGGCCATGACGCAGTCGACGCCTCGCACGATCCGTCGGGTCCTGGTCGCCAATCGCGGCGAGATCGCCGTGCGGATCATGCGCACGTGCAAGGAGCGCGGCATCGAGACCGTCGCGGTGTTCTCGGAGCCCGACCGGCTCGCGCCGCACGTGCTGATGGCCGACTACGCGATCGCGATCGGCCCCGCGCCGTCGCGCGACAGCTACCTGCGGATCGACAAGATCCTCGGAGCCTGTCGCGAGAGCGGCGCGGACGCGGTCCACCCGGGCTACGGCTTCCTGTCGGAGAACGAGGACTTCGTCGAGGCGTGCGAGGCCGCGGGCATCATCTTCATCGGGCCGCGCGCGCACGCGATGCGCAAGATGGGCAACAAGACCGAGGCCCGTGCCACGGTGTCGGCGGCGGGCGCGCCGGTCGTGCCCGGCGACAACGGCCCCGAGGGCAATGGCTTCCCTGATTCGGCGATGGCGCTGGCCTCGGCCAGGCGCATCGGCTTCCCCGTGATGATCAAGGCCGCGGCCGGCGGCGGCGGCAAGGGCATGCGCCTGGTCGCCTCCGAGGCCGAGTTCACCCACGCGTTCGATGGCGCCAAGCGCGAGGCCGCGGCCGCCTTCGGCGACGACGCGGTCTACCTCGAGAAGGCGATCATCCGGCCGCGCCACATCGAGATCCAGGTGTTCGGCGACGAGCACGGCAACTGCGTGCACCTGGGCGAGCGCGACTGCTCGATCCAGCGCCGCCACCAGAAGGTCGTCGAGGAGGCGCCGTCGCCGGTGGTCGGCGCCGAGCTGCGCGCCAGGATGGGCGCGGCCGCGGTCGCCGCCGCGCGCGCGGTCGACTACCGAGGCGCGGGCACCTGCGAGTTCCTGCTCGGCGCCGACGGCGGCTTCTACTTCCTCGAGATGAACACCCGGCTCCAGGTCGAGCACCCGGTCACCGAGATGATCTACGGCATCGATCTGGTGTCGTGGCAGCTCGACGTCGCGATGGGCAAGCCGCTGCCGCTCGATCAGGCTGGGCTCGACGGGCGCCGCCGCGGCCACGCCCTCGAGTGCCGGATCTACGCCGAGGATCCGGTCAAGTTCCTGCCGTCGCCGGGCGTGATCACGCACCTGCGCACGCCCGATGGACCGTGGGTCCGCAACGACAGCGGCTGCTACGAGGGCGCCGAGATCCCGGTCCACTACGATCCGATGATCTCGAAGCTCGTGGTGTGGGGCGAGGATCGCGCCCAGGCGGTGGCGCGCATGCGCCGCGCGCTCGACGAGTACCAGGTGCGCGGCATCGAGACCAACCTGCCGTTCCACCGGCTGTGCCTGCGCCACCCCGAGTTCGTCGCCGGCGACTTCGACACCGGCTTCATCGGCCGCGAGCACGCGCGGCTCACCCCGGGCGCCGACGGCGCCGACCTCGACGCGGGGCTGATCGCGCTCGCGCTCGAGCAGCTCACGCCGGGCGCGGCGTCCGCGGCCCGGACGACCGCCGCGGCGGCTCCGGCGCCCGAGGCCTCGCCCGAGATCTCGGCGTGGCGCTGGGCGGGACGGAACGGCCGGGCCTAGGCAGCGCCACGGTGTCGAGCCTCGTCGAGATCCTGATCTTCCTGCCGATCGTCGGCGCGATCATCGGCTACGTCTGCAAGCTGATGGCGATCAAGATGCTGTTCCACCCCGCGAAGTGGATCGGCATCGGCCCGCTGGGCTGGCAGGGCGTGGTCCAGCGTCGCTCGCCGAAGTTCGCCGGCGGTGTCGCCGATACGGTGATGGGCGCGGGCGTCCGCGTCGACACGATGCTCGCCAAGGTCGACGCGGCGTCGATCGCCGCGACCCTCGGGCCGCTGCTCGAGGCCGCGGCGCCGGGCGCGCTCGAGGCCGCGATCGAGGCGGTCAAGCCCGGCGCGTACGCGGCGCTGCCCGCGCCGGTCAAGGCCCAGCTCGCCGGCCAGGTCGGCGCCTCAGGCACGCGCATCACCAAGGTGCTGATCGAGGAGCTGCGGCCGCTGGTGCCCGAGCTCGTCGACGTGCGCCAGCTGATCATCCGCCAGCTCTCGGGCGAGAACGCCGACAAGCTGGCGCGGCTGTTCCAGGAGGTCGGCAAGCGCGAGCTCCAGGTCGTGATCTGGTACGGCGCGGTGCTCGGCTTCATCATCGGCCTGGTCGAGGTCGGGTTCTACGCCGCGCTCGAGCGCTGGTGGCTGCTGCCGATGATCGGCGCGATCGACGGCCTCGTGAACAACTGGCTGGCGATCCAGATGATCTTCCGGCCGCTCGAGAAGAAGCGCTACCTCGGCATCTTCCCGTTCCAGGGCCTGTTCCCGGCGCGGCAGGACGAGATCTCGCGCGACTACGGCCGCATGCTCGCGAGCGAGGTGCTCACGCCCCGCGACTTCCTCGCGCACGTCGATCCGGCGAGCCGCGCGCGGCTCGAGGCGGCGGCGAAGGTGATCGTCGAGCGCGAGGCCGCGCCGCTCATGCAGATGATGGCGATGATGCTGGGCGCGCCGCTCGATCAGGCGGCGAAGGATCGCGCGCTCGCGGCGGTGACCGGCTCGGTGGCGACGGTGCTGCCCGCGCATGCGCCGGCGATCGAGGCCGAGATCTCGCGCCAGCTCGCGGTCGCGGAGACGCTCGAGGCTGCGCTGACGGTGATGCCGAAGGCGGAGTTCGAGGCAGTGCTGCGCGGCGTGTTCGAGGAGGACGAGTGGATCCTCGTCACCCTCGGCGGCGTGCTCGGCGGGGCGATCGGCACGCTGCAGGGCGCGATCGTCCTCGCGCTGCAGTAAGGCGCGTCATGGAATATCGATCGCGGCCGCGGCGTTGGCCGGCGATGTCCGTCGCGCGTCGTTTCATCTTCTCCGGGCTCGTGCTCGTCGCCTGCGGCCACACCGCGCCCACAGCCTCCCCACCCGCCGCGATCGCGTCATCGCCGTCGCTGGTCGAGCTCGAGCCGCTCGCCGAGGGCGTGTGGCTGCACCGCACCACGCACGATGAGATCCCGGCCAACGGGCTGGTCGTCGCGACCGCCGACGATGGCGCGCTGCTGGTCGATACCGGCTGGAGTGACGCCGATGGCCTGGCGCTGCTCGCCGCCGTGCACGATCGGCTCGGGCGCACCGTGACCGACGCGATCGTCACGCACAGCCACGACGATCGCGTCGGCGGCGTGCGCGCGCTGGTCGCGCATGGCGTGCACATCCACGCTGGCACCGCGACCGCGGCGAAGATGGTGGCCGATGGCCTGCCCGCGCCCGACGACGCCGCGGCTTCGCCCGCGGCGCGCACGATCGGCGGCGTCGATGTCGAGATCTTCTTCCCGGGCGCCGGCCACACCCGCGACAACGTGGTCGTCTGGCTGCCCGCGACGAAGATCGTGTTCGGCGGCTGCTTCGTGAAGTCGCCGGCGGCGACCGATCTCGGCAACATCGCCGACGCCGAGCTCGCGGCCTGGCCGGCGTCGATCGCCGCGGTCCGCGCGCGCTATCCGCAGGCGGCGATCATCGTGCCCGGCCACGGGCCGATCACCGGCGACGATCCGGCGATCGATGGCCTCGCGCGCACCGCGGCCTTGCTCGCGGCGCCCTGATCACGACCCCTGGATGCAGGCCATGTCGGTCGTGGCCAGCGCGAGGTTGGCGATCGCGATCGTGTCGCCGGCGACCACGCCGCGGGTGCTGCCGCCGGTGTGGTTGCACTGGTCGCTGGCCCGGCCGCCGATCGAGATCTCGTAGCGCTCACCGGGCTTGATCGAGGCCGCCTCGAACCGCAGCGGATGCGCGAGGTCGGCGGCCTTGAACGTGAACTCCTCCGGGGTCGCCGGGGTGTACGTGACGCCCGGCGGGCAGATGGTCGTCTGGGTCTTGCCGTCGAAGCTGACGACGCACTCGCCGGCATGCGCGCGCAGCGCCAGCTGGGCCTCGTTCCAGACCGCGACGCGGATCTCGCTGTCGGCCGCGAAGGCGTCGGCGGCGACCGCGATCGTCACGTGGACCGGGGCCGGCGCGACCTTCGGCGCGGGCGCGGGCGCCGAGGCGCAGGCGGCGAGCGAGGACAGGGCGAGCAGCGACGCGCAGACGATGCGAGGAGCCATGCGCGATCCAACGCGGCACCCCGCCGATCCGGTCTATCGGGCCACCGCCGCGATCACATCCCGACGCCGACCGCCAGATCGATCATCCCGTGCTGCTCGCCGCCGGCGAGGGCGCTGTCGGGCGCGGGCGGCGGCGCGGCGCCGCGCGGATCGTAGGTGGTCATCGTGTCGAGCTTGGCCTGATCGAGCACACCGCCGAACGCGTAGGCGCTGTAGCCGACCTCGATCGCGACCCGGTGGCTGACGCGCACGCCGGCGGCGACGCGGATCGTGAACAGGCCGCCGAGCCGGCCGCTGTCGCCCGAGCGATCGAGCCAGGCCATCGTGCCACCGGCCGCGAGGTACGGCACGACCGTGCCCCGGCGCATCGGCGCGGCGAGGTTGAGCGGATACACGCCGACGCCGATCGCGTGCAGCTGATCGGCGAGCCCGACCCGGCCCTCGAGCCGCGCGTAGACGTGATCGCCGCCAGCCTCGATGCCGGGCGCGAACGTCAGCATCGTGGTGTGGACCGCGAACGCGCTGCGATCGATCGCCGCGGTCGCCATCGGCGAGCCGGGCGCGTAGTCGTGCGCGCTGTTGTGGGCGCGGGCGGCCGCGTTGTACGCGGTGATCGCGTCGTCGACGTAGGCGCCGACCATCGGCGTGTCGGTCGTGGGGGTGAGCGACAGCGGCTCGAGGCCGAGGCGCAGGACGACGCGGGTCTCGGCGTGCGCGCGCGGCGCGAGGACGATCAGGATCGCGATGGAACCAAGGATGCGCGTGGCAGAACCAAAGACGCGAGCGAGCAGGGATGGAGACGAAGACAACGCAGACCTCGGACCGGCGAGGCTCGAGACTTCACGCGACATGCCATCGGGCGCCCGACGGATCTCGCGCGGTTGGCGCGGCGCGCCCGGGGGGCCAGCCCCCGATGATGGTGGGCGTGGGCGTGGGCGTTGACGTCTTCGTGGGCTTCGACGGCGACGGCGACGGCGACGTCAAACCTGGACCTTGACGCCCCGCTACCCACCCGCGCGCCGAAAAAGGCGATGGCCCGGGCGGTCAGGCCCGGGCCTTCCTCATGCTGTCCGAACTTCGGACAGCATGGGTCGCGCGTGAATCAGTTGTCGGCGGTCTTCAGCGTGAAGGTCGAGGCCGCGTAGCCGTGGACCGCGACGTGGAGCTTGCCGCTCGAGGTCGGGGTGTAGGCGATGGTCTCGTTGCCCGACGAGGTGTACCCGCGCATCGTGTACGCGGCGGTGGTCGGGGCCGCGCCCATCATGATGTAGAGGTCGATGTCGTTCGGGGCGGTGGTGCGGATGAGCACCTTCTTGCCGGCGATGACGTCCATCGAGAAGTCCTTCATCTCGCCCTGCGCGACCGAGCCGGTCTCGTTGAGGTGCGTGACGGTCGCGGGCGGCGGGTCGACCGGCGGCGTGCCGGTGCCTTCCTTGTAGGTGATCTTGAGCGCGAACTTGCTGGTCGCCGCGTAGCCGTTGACGCCGACGTAGATCTTCGCGGGACCGACGATCGAGCACTGCTCCTCGGTGCCGCTCTTGTACGGGCGGCAGTCGTAGCCGGCCGCGGTCGGAGCCGCGTCCTTGCGGACGTAGAGGTCGGCGTCGCCGTCACCGGTCATGACCGCGGTGAAGGTCGCGCCCGCGGCGACGTTGTACGGCCCGAGCTGCTTCCACTCGGCCTTCGCGACCGTGCCCGACTCGTTGACGACCTTGTCGCCGCCGTTGGTCGGCGGGGTCGAGTCCGCCATCGACAGGTCGTAGATGGTCTTGACGTTGGCGTAGGTGATCTTGCCGCCGGCGACCGAGGGCGCGCCGACGCCGGTGGGCAGCCAGACGAAGTCGGGGTGGTTGGTCTTGGAGGCGCCGAGCCACTCACCGCCGATGATCTTGCCGGCCGCGTCGACCTCGAGGATGTAGTCGTAGTTGTCGGTGTGGGTGTAGCGATCGATCGTCGCGCCGAGGTTGCCGTCGGTCGAGGCCGACGACTCCGAGATGTAGTCGACGTCGGTGTGGACCTTGTAGAGCTTGGCGGCCTTGTCGTTGAAGACGTAGGTGGTCGGGATCGAGCCGCCCGAGGTGACGGCGACCTTGTAGGCCGCGGCCGCGTCGCTGTAGCCGAGCACGCCGACGTAGACCTGGGTGGCGCCCGCGGGCACGGTCAGGTTGCAGGTCTCGTTGGTGTCGTTGCCGTAGGGGCGGCAGTCGTAGGCCGACGCGGTCGGCTGGGCGCCGAACTTCACGTAGAGGTCGGCGTCGCCGGTGCCGGTCATCGCGACCGCGAGCTGGCTGCCGGCGGTCACCGCGAACGCGCCGAGCTGGCTCCACTGGCCCTTGGTCGCCGAGCCGGTCTTCTCGGTGGTGGTGCCACCGGTCGGCGGCACGCCGATCGCCTTGTTGGCCTCGAGCGCCGAGATCTCGTTCTGCGCCGTGATGCGGTAGCCGCGCAGCGGCTGGTTCCAGACCTCGTCGTCGAACGTGCGGTCCTCGGCGAACGACGCGCCCTGCTTGCCCAGGTAGTTGGTGAGCAGCAGGTGGTACGTGCCGGGGTTGGTGTCCTTGCAGTCGACGCTGCCGCCGGTCGGCCGGCCGTACTTGTCGAAGTCGATGCCGGGCGTGCCCTGCGCGTCGGTCTCGCAGCGCAGCGAGACGAACTTGGTGATGGTGCGGTCGTGGACCAGCGTGAGCAGGGCCTTGATGTCCTGCACCTTGAAGTTCACGCCGTTGTACGTGACCTCGTGCTTGGGCTCGGGCAGCAGGATCGCGGCGGGCGTCCAGGCGTGGCAGATGCCCCACCAGGTCGGGATGCAGCGGCCATTGGTCTGGCCCTCGCGCTTCGCGCACGACTCGCCGATCTGCGCGTTGCACTGGCTGTCGGTCGTGCACGCGGTGCGCGACGACTGCGCGTCGATGCCGTGGTAGCGCGACACCGCGTCCTCGACCCCGGTGACGCCGAACGCGCGGCCGTACTTGGTGGGCGCCGCCTCGGAGTTCGCGCCGGCCCACTTGTGGTTGATGCTGTCCTCGTACACCGGCCAGTAGTTGCCGGCCCACGGCGTGTTGGTCGCGTGGCCGTTGAGCGGCAGCGCGGCCAGCGAGTACTCGAGCGAGCCGCTGAACAGCTTCGGGTCATCGGCCGAGCCCCAGGCCTCGGCCTTGCCCTCCGCGCCGCCCTTGACGTCGCTCTCGTCGGGCTTGTCGCTGCCGGGATCCATGCATCCGGCCGCGCCGATCAGGCTGGCCAGGGTGAAGCTGAGAAGGCTCGTGGTCTTCATGGGTGTTGCCGGCACCTACAGCACGCTCCGTGCCGTCGCGATCGCGCGCCCCGCGAACTGGATCTCCACGGGTTGGCCGCGAATCCGGCGGCGGTGCGCGTGGCCATGGCGGATGGCGTAGCCAGGTCGGACCACCCCGGCTGGGGACAGCTGGCCCGAGCTGCGTGGATCGCGAGATGGAGGCGATCTGCGCGGAACCAGCGGGAGAAGCGGTCGCGCCGCCTTCGCGTGCGAAACGCTCTGATGCGATCCGCGCGGTGGCGACCGTAGCGACCACCGCCTCCGCTTCGCAGTCCGGCGCGCGGACAGCCACCAGTCACGGCGTCGCGTGCACCGGCGGGCGGGCGGTGCGCGGGACGCGCGGGCGTGAGGTCCGGGCCGGGCGCATGGTGCGCGGCGCGCGCAGGCCCTCGGGCTCGCCGACGCGCAGGTAGTACGCCCACGTGCCGATCGTCGGGCCGTAGCGCCGCGCAACGACGTCGGGATCCCACGCCTCGCCGTACACCGCGCGACCGATCGCCGCGAACGGCGCGCTGCGCGGATCCATGTAGTCGGTGCGGCCGAGCCCGCGCAGCAGGATCATCGCGACCGAGAACGGCCCGATGCCGCGGATCGCGCCGAGCGCGGCGGCGACCCGGTCGTACGGCCCGGTGCGCAGGAAGTCCAGGCCGAGATCGTCGATCGCGGCGATCGCGCCGTGCAGCCGCCGCGCCTTCTCGGGGTGATGGAGGAGCTCGGCGAGGTCGGCCTCCGCGACGGTGCGCAGGGTCGCGAGGGTCGGGAACGCGGGCACGGCGTGGGCGCCGAGGTGCGCGACCGCACCGTAGGCCGCGACCAGGCGCCGCTTGTGCGCAGCCGCGACCGCCATCGGCGTGCGCTGGGCCAGGATGGCGTAGCAGGTCACCTCCGCCAGCGACGGGAACCGCACGTGGTGCAGGCCGTGGTGGGCGCGGACGATCGCGCGGTACGCCGGGTGATCGGCGGCGGCGCGCGCGTAGAAGTCGGTGAGGTCGTCGTCGGCGCCGACGCACGCCGCGACCAGCCGCGCGACCTCGGCGGCGACCGGCGCGGCGGGCGCGCCGCCGAGCTCGAGGCGCAACGACGCCCCCGCCCCGGGGCCGAGCCGCCACGCGACGGCCTCCGCGCCGACGGCGTGGGCGCCGATGATGCCCTCGCCATCGACGAGGAAGTCGGCCTGGCAGGGCGGGAAGCTGGCGACGAACGCGCGGGTCTTGGCGAAGTCGAACGGGGCGCGGACCGGGATGGCGAGGACGGGCATCGGAGGCTCCTGGTTGCCGTCGACGATGCCGATGCGTTGTGTCAGCTGTCTGTCAGCTTTGGATGGGCCGGACGCGGCGAGGGGAGGGCGGCGCGGGCGCGGCTGCCAGCGGTTGCCGGGTCACACCCGGTCGCGACGCGCCTCCATATGGGTCGATGAGCTTGTTCGCGCTGGTGCTCGGATCGATCCGTTTCCCCGCTGGTGGCCTCGCGGCCTGGAAGGCGCGCCCGATCGCGCCGGACCGGTACGACGACTGGCCGGCCGATCCGGTGCTGTTCGCCGGCGCGCCACCCGCAGCCACGGTCGGGGCGCTGCTCGCGGCGGGCGCGGCGCTCGAGACCGATGGCGAGCCGTCGTTCCTCGAGGTCGAGGCCGATGGCGACGCGTACGCGATCGCCGGCATCCTGACCGGCGAGGACGCGATCATCGCCTGGCACCTCGGGCTGGTCACCGCGCTGCGCGAGGCCGCCGCGGTCGGCGGCACCGGCGCGGCGGCGATCGTGCTGCCGGCGTTCGGCGGCGCCACGCGGATCGCGCTCGCCGACGGCGCGAGCGAGCTCCACCTGGGCCCGATCGCCGACGTGCTCGCCGACGAGTCGCTGGCGCGGCTCGCGATCCCGCTGGACGGCTGGATGCAGGCCAAGGCGGCGCAGCCCGCGCTGCGCCGCGCGCCCTACCAGGCGCGCGAGGCGCGGTTCTGGCTCGACGAGGTCGCAACCCCGGCCGAGGCCGAGGCGCTGACCGCGGCGCGCGCGCTGACCGACGCCCAGCTCGCCGCCGCGCTCGCTCATCCGACCGTGTGCGCACCGCGCCTCGAGCCGCTGGCGACGCACTTCGCGGATCCCGGCGCGCTGCGCGCCGCGCTCGATCAGGGCACGCCGCTGGCGCGCGTGGTCGCGATCGCGCTCGCGGCCCACGCCGACGCCGCGGCCGCCGCGCCGATCGCGCTGGCCCTGGCCACGCACCCGTCGCCATACATGGTGCGCATGGCGGCGCGCGCGCTGGCGAGCGCGCCCGGCGACGCGCCGCTCGAGGCGCTGCTCGCGATCCTGCGGACCCACCCGACCGAGTGGACCAGCGCGCTCGACGCGCTCGCGCGGTCGCCGCATCCCGGCACCGCGCCGCGGCTGGCGGCGATGCTGGCCAGCGACCAGGTCTGCTTCGATCCGCGCGCGCTCGCCCCTGCGGACCAACCGGCCCGGATCGAGGGCGCCCAGCGGATCGTGCGCGCCGCGGCGCAGCGGAAGGATCCGGCGCTCGTCGACGCGCTGTTCGCGCGCTTCGACGATCCGGCGGCGCGCTGGCTGGTGCCCGAGCTGGTCCGCGCGCTCGCGACCCAGGGCGGCGCGGCGGTCGAGGCCCGCGCCACCGAGTTGCAGCTCGCGGCCCACGGCATGGGCAAGGCGCTCAACCAGGACCACGCGCGCCGGGCCGCCGTGCTCGGGATCGCCAGCGCCGAGGACTCGGGCGGCATCATCCGCTACGACGATCTCGATCTCGCGGGCCTGACGACGCTCCTCGACGAGGGCTTCATCCACCCCGAGGCCCGGCAGAACGACGCGCCGCCGGTCGCCGCGTTCTTCCAGCTGATGACGCAGTGGCCGGAGCTGCGCGCGACCGGCTACGCCGTCAGCCCGGCGCGCCCCGACTACCGCACGATGATCGACGGCATCTCGGTCGGCCTCGAGGGCGTGCCCGCGGACCGCGCGGACGCGCTGCGCGCCGAGCTCGAGGCGCTGGCCGCGACGGCGACCAACCACGAGGTCACCGACGAGTACGTCAGCGTCTGGTGGACCTAGCGGTCCGCGCGGTCAGACGCCGTCGGTCGGCGGGTGGATGATCTTGAGCAGCTTGGTGAGGCCGCTCGAGATCTTCACCTGGTTCTTGCTGTCGACCCAGGCCGCGTCGAAGTCGGGCAGGTCCTCGACCAGCTTCATCGCCTGCTCGGGGCCGAGGATGAACATCACCTTCGACCACGCATCGGCGGTGAACGCATCGGTCGCCATGATCGTTACCGACCGGCTCGCGCGCGCCGGCTGGCCGGTCCGCGGGTCGAGGATGTGGTGGTAGCGGATGCCATCCTTGACGAAGCCGCGCTCGTAGTCGCCCGAGGTCGAGAACGAGTGATCCTTCACCGGCGCGACCGCGAAGCTGTCGTCGCGGCCGCCGCGCGGATCGCGGATGCCCACGACCCAGGGCGCGCCGCCCTTGTCGCCGGCGACGTACATGTCGCCGCCGGCCTGGACGATGAAGTTGCCGAGGCCCTGACCCTTGAGGATCGCGACCGCCTTGTCGACCGAGTAGCCCTTGGCGATGCCGCCCAGGGTGATCGCCATGCCCTTGCGGCGCAGCTTGACGGTCTTCTTCTTGTGGTCGACGAGGACGTCCTTCCACGAGACCAGCGCGAGCCGCTTCTTGACCTCGGCCTGGTCGGGCAGCGTGCCGTCCATGTCCTCGTCGAACTTCCACAGGCCCTTGAACGCGCCGACCGTGATGTCGAAGATGCCCTTCGAGCGCTTCGAGATGTCGAGGGCGCGATCGATCACGACGATGGTCTCGTCGGAGACCGGCACCGCGGCGACGCCCGCGTTGGCGTTGATCCGGAACAGCTCGGAGTCGCGCCAGGTCGTCATCAGATCGTCGATCCGATGGATCTCCTTGAACACCGCCTGCGCGGCGCGCGCGGCCGCGGCCTCGTCGGGCGTCCAGATCGTGACTTGCACGATCGTGCCCATGGCCTTGTCGGTGTAGACGACCTTGTGCGAGTGCGGCGCGTCGTCGGCGACCGCGACCCCGGCGAGGCCGACGAGCGCGACCGCAGCCAGCGCGAGCCAGGCCCCGTGTCGAGCCCCGTGTCGAGATCGACGCCGGGTTCGACGACTGTCCGCGACCATCGGCGTCAGCTCCGGATCATGTCGATGACGCGCAGCACGATCAGGATGCCGCCGACGCCGAGGCAGCCCAGGAGGGCCAGTATCGAGATCCCGAGGGTGGTCTGGGTCGGCTGCTGGATGCCCTTGAACAGGCCGACGCACGCCGGGATGACGCCGAGCGCGGCGATGATCCCGCCGGCGATCGAGCCATGGGTGACGCCCATGGCCAGGCCGATCACCAGGCCGAGGAACATCATGCCGAACGCGATGAGTGCGGGGAGCTTGGTATCGGGCTGAGGTGTGCCGGTCATCGTGGTCCTCCACCGCGGAGCGTAGCACGGGGCTCGGGCTATGCTCCGGTCGTGCAGACGTCGCGGCGGGGGCTGCTATTCATCGCCGCGCTGGCCAGCTGTGGCCATCGCGCGCCGCCGCCGCCGGTGGCTGCGCCCGCGGTGCGCGCGGTCGATCCGCTGGCGGCCGAGGCGCTGCTCGCCGACGTGCGCTGGATGGCCGACGACGCACGCGCCGGTCGCGGCTCGCGCACCGACGACGCGCGCGCGACCGCGGCGTGGCTCGAGGCCGCGCTGGTCCGCGCCGGCTACGCGGTCGAGCACGTCGCGATCCCCGACGCGCCCGGCCAGATCGACGTGGTCGCGACCTATCCCGGCACGCGCCCGCGCGCGCCGGTGCTGCTGATCGTCGCGCACTACGATCACCTCGGCGTGATCGATGGCGCGATCCACCCGGGCGCCGACGACAAC
>JAIOQA010000410.1 GCA_021413675.1 Deltaproteobacteria bacterium
CACGCGGTGAATCCCGACGGCGGGCTGTGGACCAGCCTCGCCGCCGCGATCAACCGCTGATCGGCGTCGGCATCGCGGTCTCGATGATCGCGCCCGCCGCGAGGCACAGATCCTCGCGCCAGAGATCGGCGTAGATCTGCACGCTCGTCGGCAACCCGCCGTCGACGCCCATCGGCACCGCGAGCGCCGGGAGCCCGAGCAGGTTGCCGGGCGTCGTGAACCGGACCGTCGCCTCGAGGCGCGCGATGCCGGTCGCCGGATCGAGATCCGCGTCGATCGGCCAGATCGCGTTGCCCCAGGTCGGCCCGACGACGATCGGGTACTCGGCGAAGAACCCCGACCACGCGCGCCCGAGCCGCGAGCGCTCGACGTGGATCCAGTGATTCGAGACCTCGCGGTGATCGTACGCGCCGCAGACCCGCCGCATGTGCGCGACCAGCGCCGGGCTGACGATCGGCGCGATCATCGGCATCACCACCGCGAAGTCGGTCGCGATCAGCCGGCCCCAGATCTCGGCGCAGCGCGCGAGCTCGGGCGCCTCCGCCTCCTCGACCTCCCAGCCCGCGGCGGCCAGCGCGTCACCGGCGCGCCGGATCGCGGCCACGGTCGCGGCCGGCACGCCCGGCAGATCCACGATCAGCGCGGCGCGCCGCTCATCCGGCGGCGGGCCCTCGAGCGGCGCATCGACCGAGCGCGGATCGCGCGGATCGCGCCCGGCCATCACCGCGAGGCACGCGCGCAGGTCGGCGATCGATCGCGCGATCGGCCCGGGCGCGAGCATGAGCTGGCCGGCGGCGCCGTGGTCCTGGGGCTCGAGCGAGGCGGCGTGCGGGATGCGGCCCGTGGTCGGCTTGAGGGTCGCGACACCGGCGCACGCCGCCGGGATGCGCAGCGATCCGCCGAGGTCGTTGCCGAGGCCGATCGGCGCGATGCCGACCGCGACCGCGACCGCGTCGCCGCCGCTCGATCCACCGGCGGTGAGCGCCGGGTGCCACGGGTTGAGGGTGCGGCCGCGCAGCGGGTTGTCGGTGCACAGCCGCAGCCCCATCTCCGATTGATTGGTGCGCGCGATCGGGATCGCGCCCGCCGCCTTCATCCGCGCGACGATCGGCGCGTCGAGGTAGGGCAGCTGGTCGCGCAGCGCCGGCACGCCGTGGGTGGTCGCGGAGCCCAGGCAGTCGAGGTTCTCCTTCACGGTGAACGGCACGCCAGCCAGCGGGCCGACCGCCCCGCCCCGGTCGGCGGCATCGGCGGCCGCGAGCGCGCGGTCGGCGAGCACGACGGTCGCGGCGTTGACCCGCGGGTTGACCGCCTCGAGCCGCGCCAGGTGGGCGAGCACGACTTCGCGACACGAGACCTCACGCCTCCGGACCAGCGCGGCGAGCGCGGTCGCGGTCAGCTCGTACAGCGCCGCCATCGGCCGATTGCTAGCACGAGCCGGATCGCGCCGGTTCGTGCGATCCGGACGTCAGAGTCACAGTTTTCCGAGGCTCGGCCAGCCGAACCTCGCGGATTCGCATGACGCTGCCCCTCGATCACGCGTGGCATTCGTCTTGCTGAAGCTCGCGACCATGCGCTTCGCCACCGCCGCCGTCCTGCTGTTCGCCGCCCTGTCCTCGCGCGCCGCCCGCGCCGACGGCGTGTACTTCAGCGAGGGCTTCGGCACCGGCGCGGTCCGCAACGAGCTCTCGAACGACGTCGACAGCGGCACCTTCCGCCTGCGGGTCGCCGCCGGCTACAAGGCCGGGCACTGGGCGACCGAGGTGTTCCTCGCGCCCGAGTTCATGGCCAACCGCTACGGCAATGACCCCATCGCGCTGGGCTACGGCATCGACCTCAAGCGCATCCAGCCGGTGTCGCAGCACGTGAGCCTGTACCTGCGCGGCAGCATGAGCCGCATGGTCATCAACGACACCGTGACCGCGGTCTACGACGCCCCGCCGTGCATCGACTGGTGCGGCGGCTACGGCTCGGGCCTCGATGGCGCCTCGGGCCGCGGCCTGGGCGTCGGCGTCGGCGCCCAGATCTCGGGCAAGGTGCCGGTCCTCGGCCTGCTCGCCTGGCCGCTGTTCTTCACCAACTACGGCCCCAAGATGACGGGCGGCGTGTTCCTCGAGGACAGCTACGACTTCTACCGCCTGCAGAAGCCGGGCGGCGGCACGGTCGACGCGTCGATCACCCGCTGGACCTTCGGCGTCTCCGCCGGCTCCGACTTCTGACGATCGACGGGCGCCGCGCGCGTCACGCGGATCGCTGCACGACCACGTAGCGACTCGTGAAGCGCAGCGCGAACCCGAGGCGCTCGTACAGCTCGATCGCCCGGCGATTGTCGCCGCGCACGTGCAGGAACGGCCGCTCGCCCGCGGCGAGGATCCGCCGCATCTGCCAGCGCGTGAGCGCCGCGCCGTAGCCGCGGCCGACGTGCGCCGGATCGGTGCAGACCGCGCTGATCTCGATGTGCCCCGGGACCCGGAGCCGCTGCCCCGCCATCGCGACCAGCGCGCCGCCCTCGCGGATGCCGGCGAAGTCGCCGAGCTCGGGGGTGCGGCGGTTGAACGGTCCTGGCCGCGTGACCTCGGCCAGCGCCATCATCGCGGGCACGTCGCGCGCGTCGAGCGCCACGATGTCGGGCTCGGCCTCCGGCGCGACGCCGTCGCGCGCGAACACCATCTGCACCAGCGGCACGTCGGTGATCACCTCGAAGCTCGCCGGCACCCGCAGGTCGTCGCCGAACAGGCCGACCCGCTCGCCGATCGCGGTTAGCGATGCCAGCGCCGCGAAGTCCGGCTCGGCGAAGCCGCCGAGCACGCTGATCTCGGGGTCGAACCTGGCGGCGCGTCGCGCGTCGGACGCGAGCGAGGGCTCGGACCGCAGGTGGGCCTGGCGCGTGGTCAGCGCGGTCCAGATCGGGTTGTCGAGCGGGTGCATCGCCGCCCACTTTGCCCTGGACGGACGCGATGCGCTCGCCGTGATCGGACGCGGCGGCACCGCGCCGACGCGACGCCACTCGCTCCGCCGATCACGCGGGCGCGTGATCGGCGGCGGTCAGCGGCAGCAGCGGAAGCCGACGTTCGGGAAGAAGAACGCGTCGTCGGCGGCGGTGAAGCTCAGCCCGCACGTGAGGCCGGTGCCGAGGTTGTTGCTCGCGCCGCCGCGGATCGGGTTCACGCCCGGCACGCGCGGCGACGTCCACTCCTTCACGTTGCCCGACAGGTCGAAGGCCTTGCCGGCCGCGCCCCAGTTGGCGTCGCACGAGGTCAGCGCGCCGCACGCGATCACGTCGTCCTGGTTGCCGGCGAGCCCACCGTTGGTGTCGTAGTCGACGCCGTTGCAGGTGTTGGCGGCGTAGGTGTTCGGGTTGGTGTCGTAGGCGTACGTGTTGCCCGTCCCGCTCGTGTTGGTCGGCGCCGTCGTCGAGCTCGAGCGAGTCACGAAGATCGCGTCGACGCGCACGCCGTCCTCGCGCATCCACACACTCACCGTCCGGGTGCCGGTCGCGGCGATGCTGATCGAGTTGCTCCGGACCCACAGCCAGCTGCCATTGGTCGGCGTGACCAGCGTCTGGGTCGCGGTCCCGGGCACGGTCGCGTTGATGCCGATGCCGACCGTGTCCTGCGAGCTCGTCGCCGAGTACATGCGCACCCAGACGTAGTGGTTGCCGGTCGTGGAGAAGTTGATCGGGAAGTCGAGGCGCGGCGACTGGTTCGGCGCGTTGGCCAGGCTGATGTTGACGCCGGTGTCCGGCGAGGCACGCAGCGCCATCATGCCGCTGTAGCCGGCCGTGGTGTCCGGCTCCCACGACCGCGTCGCCGCGTTCGTGCCCGTCGAGGTCCCGGTCGTCTTCGCGGACGCCTGCTCGGCCTCGAGAAAGATGTCGCCGTTGCCGGTGGTCGGCTCCGCCACCGGGTAGGTCTGGCGCGCGACCACGGAGCAGGCCGACTGCCACTCCTCCTCGGTGCACAGCCGCGCGCCGATCGACGCGCACGCCGCCGCCGCCTGCGGGGCGGTCACGCTGGTCCACGGCAGCACGCTCGACTTCGAGCACGGCTTCGAGGCCGCGGTGCCCTGGCTCGTGCCGTTCGCGCCCGGACGCGACGCCTCGTACGCCATGATCTGGCGACCGTTGCCGATCGTCACCCAGTTCTGGCCGGCGAGGTTGCCGGTCTCGGCGCCCTCGTCGACGGTGCCGTTGCAGTTGTCGTCGAGGCCGTTGCAGGTCTCGGCGCCCGAGGTCTGACCGGGGGTCGTGATGTTGCAGGTCACGCCGGTGCCCATCGCGTTGCACACGTTGGTCCCCGTGCCGCGGCACACGCCGACGCCGCCGTCGTCGCAGGCCTGGCCCTTGGTCGGGAACGCGTCGTCGGCGACGCCGTCGCAGTCGTTGTCGATGCCGTCGCAGGTCGACTCCGGCACGATGTTGCCGCTCGCGTCCTTCGACACGGTCGGCCCGTAGTTGCAGGTCCAGCCGCCGGTGCCGCCGCAGCTCGCGACCGTGCCGGCGCACGCGCCGTCGTGATCGCAGATGTCGGGGACCGTGAGGCCCTCGTCGATCTGGCCGTTGCAGTTGTCGTCGACGCCGTTGCAGGCCTCGACCGGGCCCTGGAAGTCGCAGGCGTACTCGCAGGTCGTGTGATCGCTGTCGAGATCGTAGAAGCCCGGGTTGCACGCGCCGACCGAGCAGGTCGAGCTCGAGCACTTCGCGGTGCCGTTGGTCACCGAGCAGATGTGGCCGCAGGTGCCGCAGTTGCGCGCGTCGTTGACCAGGTCGTAGCCGTTGGTCGGGTTGCCGTCGCAGTCCTGATCGAGGTTGTCGCAGAGCTCGAAGGTCGGGTTGATCGCGCCCATGCACACCGGCTGACCGCCGGCGCACATCAGCGTGCCGAGCGCGCACTCACCGGTGTCGGTGAGGCCGCACGAGCCGAGCGAGGGCAGGCCCTCGTCGAAGTTGCCGTCGCAGTCGTCGTCCTTGCCGTTGCACAGCTCGGGCTGACCACCGACCGTGCCGATCGAGCCGACGCAGACGACCGCGCCGCCCTGGCAGCGCTCGACGCCGGACACGCACTCGCCCGCGTCGGTGCCGCAGATCGCGCCGCCACCCGGATCGCCGTCGTCGATGTTGCCGTCGCAGTTGTTGTCCTTGTTGTCGCAGACCTCGGCGGTCGCGGTCTTGCCGCTGCACACCAGCTGGCCGCCGGTGCACGCGTACGTGCCGAGGGTGCACTCGCCGACGTTCTTGCTGCAGTCCGCGCCGACCTGCGGCAGCGGATCGGCGACGGTGTTCTCGTCGACCTGGCCATCGCAATCGTTGTCGTGGCCATCGCAGATCTCGACGCCGTCGGGCACGCACGCGTCGCTCGGCGTGCCGTCGACGACGGCGTCCTGATCGGCGTCGCTGACGGTGGCGTCGGGCGTCCCGCCATCGTCCTTCGCGCAGTTCACGCAGTACTCGTTGACGCTGCAGCCCGTCTCCAGGCCGAGCGCGGCGATCACGAGCAGCAGGGCGCGCTTCACGAGCGACCTCCCGCCTTGCGGCGACGGGGCCGCAGCGCGAGGAACAGGCCGACCATCACGAGCGCGGCGCTGCCGCCACCATTCTCTGCGGTGCAGCCGCCGCCCGCGGCGGTGACGTACTCCGGCGTCGACGAGCCAGCGTCGGGCACGAACTGGCCCGGGTCGTAGCAGCTGCCGTTCTTGCAGATCTCGCCGGTGCCCGGGCAGGTCACGCCGAGGCACGGATCGTCGCCGCACTGGCCGGTCTGCGAGTCGCACGCCTGGCCCTGCGGGCAGCTGCGCCCGATGCACGGATCGTTGACGCACTCGCCGCTCGACGCGTGGCAGACCTGGCCGGGGAAGCAGGCCTTGCCGCACGGGTTGGCCACGCACTCACCGAGCTTGCACTCCTGACCAGGTCCGCACGTGACGTCGGCGCACGACGCCACGCACGCGCCGCCGGTGCAGTACTTGCCGGCGTCGCAGGTGACGCCCGCGCACGGGTTCGACTCGCACACGCCGGCGACGCACAGCTCGTTGGCCTGGCAGCGCTCGGGGAACGTGCGGCAGTCGTCGGGCGCGCACTCGCCGGTCGCCCCGACGCACACGGTGCCCGACGGGCAGCTGACCAGCGAGCACGACACGACGCACGCGCCGTCCTTGCACTCGGTCTTGTTGCCCTGGTTGTCGGGATCGCACGTGACGTTGAAGCACGGGTCGTTGACGCAGAAGTTGTTGCTGTTGCAGATCTTGCCGACCGGGCACGGGAACTCGCCGGTCGAGCACTGGAACGCGCACTGGCACGAGGTGCACGTCGCGCCGCTCGGGCACAGCGCCGGCGGCTCCTCGTCGGTCTTGCCGTCGCAGTCGTCGTCGTTGCAGTTGCAGGTCTCGGGGTGGACCGTGTCGCCGACGCACACGAAGTTGCCGCTCATGCACTGCAGGACGCCGTTGCACAGCGTGCCGCCGCCGTCGCACGCGCCGCCGTCGGGCACGTCCTCGTCGACCACGCCGTCGCAGTCGTCGTCGAAGTTGTTGCACTGCTCGGGGCCGCCGCCGGTCGAGCCCTGGCACGTGATCACGCCGTTCACGCACACGGTCGAGCCCACGCCACAGGTGCTCGAGCAGTCCGCGCCGCCGGTGTCCTCGTCGACCGTGCCGTCGCAGTCGTCATCGGCGTTGTTGCACGCCTCGGTCGTCGGGCCGACCTCGCCGATGCAGGTGCCGAAGGTGCCGTTGCCGCCGGGCGGGCACACGCGGGTGCCCGGGTGGCAGAGGCCGACGTTGGGGTTGCCCGGGATGACGTTACAGTCCTGGGCGAAGCCGTCGACCGTACCGTCGCAGTCGTTGTCGTGCTTGTCGCAGACCTCGGCGACCGGCCCGACACCGGTACAGCCGGCCCATACGCCAGCGGTGCAGGTCTCGGTGCCCTTCACGCAATCGCCGACGTCGGTGCCGCAGTCGCGGGTCAGCCCCTCGTCGGTCTTGCCGTCGCAGTCGTCGTCCATGTTGTTGCAGAGCTCGACCGAGCCGCACGAGGTGCACGCGCCCTCGTCG
Organism: Deltaproteobacteria bacterium; assembly: GCA_021413675.1. Classification (GTDB taxonomy): domain Bacteria; phylum Myxococcota_A; class Polyangia; order Haliangiales; family Haliangiaceae; genus JAIOQA01. The sequence goes on from JAIOQA010000410.1 coordinate 7,048, forward strand.
ATGAAGCCGTCGCAGTCGTCGTCGAGCATGTTGCAGGACTCGGTGGTCGCGGTAGAGCCCGGGTTGGTGATGTTGCAGGTGACGCCGGTGCCCTGCGCGTCGCACACGAACACGCCGGTGCCCTTGCAGATGCCGATGCCGGTGTCGCTGCAGACCGTGCCCTTCTGCGGGAAGTCCTCGTCGATCAGCAGGTCGCAGTCGTCGTCGAGGTTGTTGCAGCTCTCGAACTTGAGCGCGTCGGCGATGATCCGCGAGATCGCGAGCTCGAGCTCGCCCTCGTTCGAGGCGTAGGCGCCCTCGTTCACGCCGGTGACGTCGGTCGCGCCGCCGGCGTGCGCCAGCGCCTCGATCTGCGCGTCGCCGGGCGACTTGCCGAAGCCGATCGGCTTGGTGACGATCCGGTAGTTCTTGCCATCGACCGTGGTGGTGAGCAGCGAGGTCGCCGCGTTGGTCGCGTTGACGAACTGCGAGCAGGTCTCGTCACCATCGGTGAGCATGATCGTGACGTACGGCCGGCACTGCTGGCCGCTGGGCAGGAACACGTTCTTGAGCGGATCGTTGCGGATCGGGTCCGCGCCGGCGCCGGTCCAGTACGCGCCGTTCGACGGCGACGACAGGCCCTGCAGGTAGCGCTTGGTGCCGACCAGCGAGCCGGCGATCGGGGTGTAGCCCGCGGCGATGACCTCGGGCTCGGCCCCCGTGGTCGTGCACTGGCCGCAGACGAAGTCGGTCCAGTTCTCGATGTTGGCCTGGTTGCCGTCGAGCAGCGGCACCAGCACGTCGAGCTGATCGCCGTTGGCGGACGGGCAGCTGCCGCCGGTGCCGGTGTCACAGGCGCTGCAGTCGATGCCCGACAGCGTGCAGCCGTTGCTGCAGTCGTTGTCCGTCGAGCTCTGGTGGAAGCGCCCGAGCGCCATCACCATCTCGCCGTAGCTCTGGCTGATCTTCTGGATCGCGCACTTCGCGTGATCGAGCTTGGTGTCGGTGGTGCCCGGGCAGCTCGGCGGCCCCGAGTTGGTGGGGTCGGCCATCGAGCCTGACACGTCGAGAACCAGCACGATGTACGGCTTGACGGTCGCGCCACCAGCCGCATGTGCCGGCTGGATCGCCACCCCCAAGACCGCGAGCGTGGCGGCGAGCCACGCGACGGATCGGAACATAGTCGTCGATTCTACGTGAGGTCGATGCCAGACGAGAAACGGCATCGATCACGGTTCGCGGGATCGTCGGGTTGCGATCGGGTAGCCGGCCGCGGACATCGGTGTAGGGGCGCGTGGGCAACACCGCTCCCGCTCGACGTGCCAGGGTGACGCACCGGCTCGACGGCCCGGCGAAGCGGCCGACCGGGTACTCAAATGCTGAGCGCTGGTCGCCGTGATGAGCCCCTGCCCTGCCCTCGTCCCGACGACGAGGTCGTCACGGTCACGCGCCGCGAGCTCGCCGAGCTCCGGCGCGACGCCCTGACGTTCCGGTACCTCGCCCAGAAATCGCCGCTGCCGGTCGTGCTCACCAGCCGGTCGACCAGCGAGATCCTGTTCACCAACCAGGAGGCCGAGGCGGTCTTCGGCGATGGGCTCGCGACCGGCGGCAAGGTCGCGCTGGGGCTGTACGAGAACCCGGCCGACCGCGAGCTGCTGATGGCGGAGGTCCGGGCCACCGGCGTCGCCCGCAACTTCCCGATGCGCCTCCGCCGCGCCGACGGATCGGTCGGCGACTTCCTGATGTCGATGGCCCCGACCGAGGTCGACGGCCTGGACGTCCTCTACACGTACGTCCTCGATGTCAGCGAGCGCGCGGCCGCGGAGCGCGCCCTGCGCATGCGCACCGCCGAGATGGGGCTGATCCTCGACAACGTCTCGGAGGGCTTGCTGATGGTCCGCGGCGACGGCACCGTCAGCGGCGAGCACTCGGCCGTCGTCGAGCGCTGGCTCGGCGCGCTCCGCCCGGGCGAGACGTTCGCCGATGCGCTCGCCCGCGCCAACCCGCGGGATGGCGCGTGGTTCGCGATGTGCTGGGAGTCCGTCACCGACGGCGTCCTGCCGCTGGAGCTGGCGCTCGAGCAGCTGCCGCGGGTGCTGCTGCTCGCCGGACGCCACATCGAGCTCCACGTCCGCCCGATCGGCGCCTGGAGCGACGACGCGCGCCCCGAGCAGTACCTCGTGATCCTCTCGGACATCAGCGACGCGATCGCGCGCGAGCGCGCCGAGGCCGAGCAGCGCCAGCTGATGGCGATCTTCAGCCGGCTACAGCGCGATCGCACCGGGGTCGTCGAGTTCCTCGCCGAGGCCGACGCGCTGGTCGCGCGCATCGTCGCGACGCCGATCAGCGAAGCCACGATCACGACGTTCCGGCGCGACGTCCACACCCTCAAGGGCAACTGCGCGCAGTTCGGCGTCCAGGCGGTCGCGTCCGCGTGCCACGCGCTCGAGACCGCGATCGACGAGGGCGGCCTGTCGGCCGCGAGCCCGACCGCGGTCGCCGCGATCACCTCGACCTGGGAGGCGTTCGCGCGCCAGGCCCGCGAGTTCATCAGCAGCGAGCGCGACGACCTCGAGGTCTCGCCCGAGGACTACGCCTCGCTGCGCGGCGCGATCGCCGCCGGGGCCTCGACCGCGACCTTGCTCGCGATGCTCGACAGCTGGCAGCACGAGCCGGTGAAGCGCCGCCTGCAGCGGATCAGCGCCCAGGCGACCGCGCTCGCCCGGCGGCTGGGGCGCGGCGACATCGCGTTCGAGATCGAGGATCGCGGGGCGCGCCTGCCGAGCCAGCGCTGGGCGCCGTTCTGGGCGGTGTTCGGCCATGCGATCCGCAACGCGATCGACCACGGGCTCGAGGACTGCGCCGAGCGCATCGCGCTGGGCAAGCCAGCGTCCGGCCGGCTGCGGGTCGCGGTCGAGGAGCGCCCGGACGCCGTCTGCGTCACGCTCTCCGACGACGGCCGCGGCATCGACTGGCAGCGGATCCGCGCCCGCGCCGAGCGCCTCGGGTTGCCCGCGGAGACCGACGCCGAGCTCCAGCGCGCGCTGTTCGCCGACGGGGTCACGACCCGCGAGGTCGTGTCGGAGGTCTCGGGGCGCGGCATCGGCACCGCCGCCCTGCTCGCGTGCGTCGAGCAGCTCGGCGGATCGATCGCGGTGGAATCGATCCGCGGCGCCGGGACCACCTTCGTGTTCGAGATCCCCGGACGGTGCTGACGCCTACGCCAGCAGCGCGCGCCCGACGACCTTGAGCGACAGGATCGGCTTCACGCCCTCGAAGATCGGCAGCACCTGCGCGTCGACGACGTAGCGGCTGATCGGGTACTCCTCGGCGTAGCCCCAGCCACCGTGCAGCAGCTGGCCGAGCTGGGTCACCTCGACGGCGACGTCGCAGGCGAACAGCTTGGCCTGGGCCGCCAGCGGCGCGGCCTGGCGCTCGTCGGAGTCCATCGCGATCGCGGCGGCGTAGGTGATCGCCCGGGCCGCGGCCAGCTTCGCGGCCATGCGGCCGAGGTGGAACTGGGTCAGCGGGAACGACAGCGTGGTCTTGCCGAACTGCGTCCGCGACGCCACGTACTCGGCGGTCTTCTCGAGCGCAGCCTGGGCCAGGCCACAGGCGCGACCGCCGGTCTGCAGGCGACCGGCGGCGAAGCCGGCCATCTGCAGGTAGAAGCCGCGGCCGAGGCCGGCGTCCTCGCCGACCAGGTTGGCGGCGGGCACGAACCAGCGGTCGAACGCGAGCGTGAACGAGTGCATGCCGCGGTAGCCGGGCGTGCGGTCGGCCTTGCCGGAAAGCGTGCCGCCGCCGGGCTGCGCGGTCTCGAACTCGTGGCCGTCGAACGCCGGCTTCTCGACGATGAAGAGCGACAGCCCCTTGGCGCCCTTCTTCGGGTCGGGATCGGTGCGCGCGAGCACCGCGAGGACATCGGCGCGGCCGGCGAACGTGCACCACGCCTTGGCGCCGGTGATCTCGTAGCCGACCCGACCGCCCTGAGTCGCGGGCTCGGCCTTGCACGCCACCGACGCGACATCGGAGCCGACGTTGGGCTCGGTGACCGAGATGCCGACCATGATCTCGCCCGACGCGAGCCGCGGCAGCCACGCCTTCTTCTGGGCCTCGGTGCCGCCGGCGAGCAGCGCCTTGGCGAGGATCTCGGGCCGCGTGATCAGCGAGCCGGCCGCCGCGAGCGAGGCCCGCGACAGCTCCTCGGTGGTGAGGATCATCGCCAGGTTGCCGAGCTCGTGGCCGCCGTAGGTCTCGGGCACCGACAGGCCGAAATAGCCGAGCTCGCCCATCGCGCTGATGAAGCGCGCCGGGATGAGATCGTCGTGGCGATGGATGTGCTCGGCGTGGGGCGCGATCTCCTTGTCGGCGAACTGCCGCACCGACGAGCGCACCGACTCGAACGTGGGATCGAGCGGCCAGGTGTTGCGACCGCCGGACTCGCCGATCATGCGGCCGAGGGCGCGGACGTTCGCCTCGCTGCCGGCGCGCCGCATCGCGGCCTTGACCGCGGGCGTGTAGATCGCGTCGATCGCGGCGTCGTCGAGGCCGAGCTCGTCGAGGATCTGGGCCAGGCGATCGCGCGCGGTGGCAGCGAGCTCGGCGGTCACGATCGCGGCGGCCGCGGCGAGCAGCGCATCGTTCGGCGCGGCATCGGCGGCGGCGATCACCTCGGCGGCGGCGCGCGCCTCGGTCGCGGCGTAGGCGACCTTGTCGACGACGACCTGGTGATCGTCGATGCGCTCGCCGCGGCCGGTGAGCTCGGCAGCGCGCGCGATGGCGGTGGTGGACAGCGCCTGCACGGCGGCGAGGGCGAGACGAGCGTCGTCGAGGTGCGCGACCATGACCCCGAGCGTACCGGGCGTGACGCGATGCATCAAGCGCGTTATCGCGCCAGTGCGCGGATCGCGACCGGTTGCCGCAGGTCGGCGAATCGGGCTCGTGGCACGCTGCGCAGCCCCATGCGCGCGCTCGCCCTCGCCCTCGTGCTGTGCACCAGCTCGCTCGCCCACGCCGGCGAGACGATCGTCTTTGGCGACTCCGGCGCGACGGTGACCCACGACTGCGCCGCGCAGCCGAAGGTCGCGATCAACGGCGCGCGCAACACGATCACGCTCACCGGGGCGTGCGCGAAGGTCGCGGTCAACGGCACCGGCAACACCGTGACGATCGCGGCGGCGACCACGCTCGCGGTGACCGGCTCGAGCAACACCGTCACCGTCGACACCGCCGGGAAGATCGCGATCTCCGGCACCGAGAACAAGGTGACCTGGAAGACCGGCAAGCGCCCGAAGGTGTCCACCAGCGGCACCGGCAACACGATCGCGCACGAGGCGCCCGCCGCGGCGCCGGGCGCCGGCGCTACATCACGTAGCCGCGCTTCAGCAGCATCCGCGCGTCGGCCTTGAACGCCGCGTCCGACTGGATCGCGAAGTCGAAGGTGTCGGCGATCTTCGTGATCGTCGTGAACGCCGCGACCACGAGGATCGCGGTGCGCAGGCCCTCGTCGGGCACGCCCAGCGCGCGCACGGCCTCGCCGTCGGCCGGGGTCAGGCTGTCCGGATCCCGGACCATCTTCTCGAGGAACGCCAGCATCGCGACCAGCGGCGCGCGCAGCCCCGCCGTGCGGTAGTCCGCGAGCGCCTTCTCGACCGTGGCATCACCGAGCTCGTACGACGCGACCGCGCCGTGGGCGCTCGTTCAAAAATGGCACGCTTCGATCTTGGCGGTCATCGCCGCGAACAGCTCGCGCTCGCCCACGGTCCAGTACGACGGCCCGCGCAGCGCGATCTGCAGCAGGTGCGAGAACGGTTTGCCGTAGAACTCGGGCCGGTAGAGCAGCGTCTTGACGACGTCCGGCGGCTCCTTGCGCGACACGAGCCGGATGAAGCGCAGCAGCATGCGCTTCTTGAACGTGTGACCGTGAGAGACCTTGGCGAGGCGCATCGGGGTCCTACTTCTGCTCCAGCGGGGGCAGGCCCGCGGCGGCGAACGCGCGCGCGGTGCGGTGGACCGCGACGCCGACGGCGGCCGCGATCGTCAGCTCGAAGATCTCGTCGTCGGACTTGCCCGCCGCGCGCAGGGCGGCGATGTCCTCGTCGGTGGTCTTGTAGGCGTGGCGGCGGACCTTGTCGACGAACCCCGCCAGCTCCGCGGGGACCGCGCCCTGCCCGGCCACCGCCTGGCGCAGCGCGGCCGCGGTAACGCCGGGCCCCTCCAGCACGTTGCGCCGGAGCTCGAGTAGATAGGAGATTGCGTCCCTCGCCACGCAACGATGCTACCACGCGCGCTGGGCGCGAACCTCGCCCGCGGATACCATGCGCGGGGAGCCGGTGCGCACGCGATCAAAGAACGACACCGATCCGGCCGCGTCGTTCGACATCCCGGTGTGGTGGCGCCATCGCCCGTCGTCGGGGCCGATCCACGACGTAGGCGATCCGCGGTTCGCGCGCGAGGCCCACGTCATGATGGCCGCGCTGCGCTACCGGCTGGTCGATCGCGCCGCCGCGATGCTCTGGGCCGACGCGTGGATCCAGCAGCTCGCCGAGCCGCCGCCCGAGCTGTTCGACGTCTCCGACCCGCGGTCGCCGCTCCTGCAGGCGCTCATCGACGCGATCGCCGCGCTGATCGAGGTCCCGCCGCCGCGCGATCACTTCGCGGTGACCGCCGCGGTCCTGCACGCGAGCCTCGCGCGCGGCAAGGTCACCGTCGAGCACGCGGCGCGCACGCTGGTGGTCGAGCGAGGCATCGAGGGCGTCGATCTCCCCGACGACATGATCGGCGCGATCGATCACATCGACTACGGCTTCGATCTCGCGGCCTCGGGCACGCACGGCACGATCGCCGCGGTCCGCGACGAGCTGCTCGCGTTCACGCAGCCGTTTGCCGAGGCGTGGGCCGCCGAGCTGGCCCGCGTCACCGCGGCGTAGCGCCAGGGCGCCCCGTGGCGGGTCTTGCGCTCGGGCCTAATTCGTGTACAAATGACACCATCATGCAGCTGACGGCCACCGATGACGTCTTCGTCCTGACCGGCGCCGGCATCAGCGCCGAGAGCGGGATCGCGACCTTCCGCGACGCCAACGGCCTCTGGGAGAACCACAAGGTCGAGGACGTCGCGTCGCCCGAGGGGTTCGCGCGCGATCCGGCCACGGTCTGGCGGTTCTACGCGCAGCGCCGCGCACAGGCGCTGACCGTGGCGCCCAACCCGGCGCACCGCGCGCTCGCCGCCCTCGAGGCGCGGCTCGGCGATCGCTTCCTCTTGTGCACGCAGAACGTCGATGGCCTGCACGAGGCCGCCGGCTCGACGCGCCTGGTCCACATCCACGGCGAGCTGATGAAGACCCGGTGCTCGGATCCCGGCTGCGAGCGCCCGCCGTTCGTCGACACCCGCCACGACTTCGCCGAGCTGCCGCGCTGCGCGTGCGGGGCGCTGCAGCGGCCGCACATCGTGTGGTTCGGCGAGGTGCCGTTCGAGATGCACGCGATCAAGCGCCGGGTCCAGCGCGCGACGGTCTTCGTCTGCGTCGGCAGCTCCGGCGTCGTGTACCCGGCGGCCGGGCTGGTCGCCGAGATGACCTACCGCAAGTCGATGGGCGAGCGCGTGCGCTCGATCTACGTCGGCCTCGAGCGCCCCGCCAACGCCCGCGAGTTCGACGAGGTCGTGCTCGGCAAGGCCGGCCTTGTCCTGCCCGCCCTCGTCGGCTGATCGCGGTCAGCGGTCGGCGACGCGGTACAGCCAGAGCTGGCCCCAGTCGAGGCCCCAGCCCGCGATCAGCAGGCCGCCGCGCACCGCGTGGAGGATCGTGCCGCGCGCGCTGGCCACGCCGCGCGGCGCGAGGGTCTCCGCGTCGAAGAGCGCGACCATGCCCGGCTCGGCAGGCAGCGCGATCGCGTCGCCCGTGACCACGCCGGCGAGGTCGCGACCGCCGGGCGCATCGGCGAACCGCGTCGGGCCATCGGCCGCGACGCGGATCAGCCGCTCCCAGGTCGCGATCACGCGCGCGCCGTCGGGCGCCCAGCCCAGGTGGTTGACCGGCGCCGCGCCGAACGGCACCGCCGGGACGACCGCGATCGCGCCATCGACGAACATCACGTCGCTGACCTCGCACCCGTCCTGGCCGCACGCGATCGTCACGCCGACGCCGTGCGCGCCGGGCACCAGCGCCACGTGGACCGGATCGGGATAGCCGCCGCCCTCGCCCAGATCGGCGGTCGCGACGATCGCGGCCTGGGCCGGATCGATCCGCGTGAGCCGCTCCAGGCCCTCGATGTGGGTCGCCGCCAGCCACAGGCCGCCGGCGCGATCGAAGCCGATCGCGTCGGGCTCGCCGAGCCAGCGCGCGTCCTCGTCGTCGATGACGCCGGCCTCGAGCTCGCCCTGGCTCGCGCTCAGCGAAAGCGCCTGCCAGTCCCCGCCGGCCTCGATCAGGACCTGCGCGTGGGTCGCGAGCGCGATCATGGCGCCGCCCGGCCCGAGCGCGCCGCACTGGATGCCCTCGGCGCGCTGGCTGAACCCGCGGCCCAGGTGGCGCAGCGCGCAGCCCGGCGGGAGGGGCACGCGCCGCTGCTCGACGAAGCCGGCGTCGGTGATCGCGAGGATCACGATCGCGGTCTCGGTCGGGTACGCCACGAGCTCGCCGCACGGCGAGACCCAGAACGCCTCGCGCAGGTGGCGCGCGTCGCTCGCGAGGTCGGTCCCCCGCGCGTCGATCAGGACGAGGTCGAGCACGCATGATCGAGTCCGGACCCGCGGATCTGTGACGATCCATCGCGTTGACAACGGCCCGCGATCGCGGCCCCATCAGGCCGATGAGGACCAGCGTCGTGTTGCTGTTCGTTGCGGCGTGCGCCGGTCCGGCGGGTCAGGATGGCGAACCGGGCGCCAAGGGTGATCCCGGCGTTCCCGGGATGACCGGCCCGATGGGCGCGCCTGGCGACCAGGGCCCGATCGGCGATCCCGGCACCACCGGCCAGGACGTCCTCGAGGTCTACGGCACCGGCCAGCTGGTCGTGACCTCGGCGACCACGAACTACGTCGTGATCCCGGGCCTCACCCAGACGGTCGTCGTGCCCGCCGACGCGCGCGTCCGCGTCGAGACCAACGGCGGGCTGCAGTGCACCCAGGCCGGCGCTGCCTACGCGGTCGTCGATCTCGCGCTGTTCGTCGACAACAACCCGTCGGGGCTCGCCGGGCAGCGCCGCGTGGTCGCCGCCAACACCACGACCGTCGGCCAGATGATCGCGAACTGGTCGTTCGGCCGCACGTTCACGCTCACCGCGGGCACGCACACGATCGACGTGCGCGGCATCAGCGTCGATCCCAGCGCCGCCGCCGCCAACGTCTCGAGCGCCAGCGCGCCGCAGCTGCAGGGCGTGCTGACCGTGACGATCCTCAAGCGCTAGCGCCTTCGTCGTCGGTCGGCCGCGCCGGCAGCGACAGGGTCGCGGTCGTGCCGCGATCGGGCTCGCTGTCGAGGGTGACGTCGCCGCCGTGGGCGCGCGCGATCTGCCGCGCGAGCGCCAGCCCGAGGCCGACGCCGCCGGTGCCGCGGGTGCGGCTCTGATCCGAGCGCCAGAACGGCGTGAACGCGCGCGCCCGCTCCTCGTCGCTCATGCCCACACCGCGATCGATCACCGCGAACGTCACCCGCCCGGCGTGCGCGCCGACGCGCAGCTCGACCGGCTCGCCGCGGCCGTACTTGGCGGCGTTGTCGAGCAGGTTGTCGACGACGCGCCGCGCGAGCACCGGATCGCACGCGATCGTCGGCAGGCCCTCGGCGACGGTGACGGTCAGCGCGCGCGCGCCGTGGACCTCGCGCCACCGGGCCTCGATCTGCGTGACCAGCGCGGCCGGCGCGCACAACGTGAGCCGGAGCGGCGGCGCGCTCGCGCCGCTGTCGAGCCGCACCATCGCGAGGATGTCGCCGACCAGGCGCTCGAGCTCGGCGAGATCGCGGCCCACGCCGACCAGCCGGGCGTGCGCGCGCTCGGGCTGCTCGTCGGCGAGCTCGAGCGCGACCCGGATCCGCGCCAGCGGCGTGCGCAGCT